>JANWWP010000029.1 GCA_025055575.1 Flavobacteriales bacterium
TTTTACACGTAAACTCAAACCCTTTATCCAGATAAACGGCGCCTATAAGAGCTTCGAGGCAATTTCCGGCTACGTCTTCGGGCATTTTCTGATACGAAAAGTTTCCGATGATCATATCCTGAAGGTTCATCCTGTAAGCCAGTTTGTTCAGAGTGGCGCGGTTCACAAATTTCATTTTTCGCCGGGTGAGCTCCCCTTCGTCTAAATGTGGGTATTTTTCGTAAAGAAAAGTGCCAACGGCTGCGTCCAGTATTAAGTCTCCAAGAAATTCCAGACGTTCGTTGTGGTTTTTGTAATGTTCCCGCGTGTTGTTGGCGAAGGAGCTATGCAAAAAAGCGCGCGCGTACAGTTCGGGATTTCCGGGTCGGAAGCCGAGTATTTTCCGCAATTTTTTTTTAAAATGAGGGGGAAGGTATTCCGGCCACTTTTTTTTCCAAAAGGCCATAAGGAATGAAAAAACTACAAGGCCTTCAAGATCACGGAAGCGTTATGCCCTCCGAAACCAAATGTGTTGCTGAGAGCCGCCCTCACCACCCTTTTCTGAGGGACATGAAAGGTAAAATTGAGAGCGTTATCAATTTCAGGGTCGTCTTCAAAATGATTGATGGTAGGCGGCACGGCTTGCTCGTCTATGGCAAAAAGGCAGGCCAGGGCTTCCACAATTCCGGCCGCACCCAGGAGGTGCCCGGTCATGCTTTTGGTGCTGCTGATATTAAGTTGATAAGCGTGCGCGCCAAATACCTCCAGGATAGCCCGTGTTTCAGCAATATCTCCGAGGGGCGTGGAGGTGCCATGGACATTAATATAATCGATGTCTTCGGGACGCATTCCGGCATCGGCCAGGCAGGCTTCCATCACCCGTCGGGCGCCCAGGCCTTCGGGATGGGGCGCGGTGATGTGGTGGGCATCGGCGGTGCAGGCAGCGCCGGCCAGTTCACAATAAATGCGGGCCCCCCGTCGCAGGGCATGTTCATATTCCTCCACCACCATGGCGCCGGCACCTTCACCCAATACAAAACCATCCCGCCCTTTGTCAAAGGGACGGGATGCCGTTTCAGGACTTTCATTCCGGGTGCTGAGGGCGTGCATGGCATTAAAGCCGCCTATCCCAGCCGGATTAACAGCCGCTTCCGAGCCGCCGCAAAGGATGAGATCGGCCTTCCCCAGCCGTATAAGATTTAAGGCATCAAACAAGGCGTGGGTGGAGGAAGCGCAAGCCGAAACTGTGGAATAATTGGGTCCCCGGAAACCATACTTTATGGAAATATGACCTGCGGCGATATCTACAATGGTTTTCGGAATAAAAAACGGATTGAAACGGGGCGTGCCATCACCTCGGGCAAAGTTGCCAATCTCCTCCACCAGCGTGTCCAGCCCCCCTATGCCTGAGGCCCAGATTACCCCGCAGCGTTCGGCATCCCAGGCGGAATTTTCTAAGCCGGCATCCTGAAAAGCCTCGTGCGCCGCCACAAGGGCATACTGAACAAAAGCATCCAGCTTTCGGGCTTCCTTTTTTTCAAGGAAATCCTCAGGGTTGAAACCTTTGACTTCACAGGCAAAACGGGTTTTAAACTTAGAGGCATCAAAACGCGTGATAGGACCCGCGCCAGAACGACCATCAAAAAGTGCCTTCCGGAAAGCCAGTGCATTATTTCCGATGGGCGTGAGGGCCCCAATTCCGGTTACAACAACCCTGCGGGCCAAGGTCGGGTGATTTTATTTCCCGGTGTTTTCTTCGATGTATTTAATGGCTTCGCCCACTGTGCTGATTTTCTCAGCTTGATCATCGGGAATGGTGATGCCAAATTCCCGTTCGAACTCCATGATCAATTCCACGGTATCCAAGGAATCGGCGCCCAGGTCGTTGGTGAAGCTCGCATTTTCGGTTACCTCGGCTTCGTCAACACCCAGTTTGTCCACGATGATGGCTTTCACTTTTGCTGCAATATCAGACATAGCTTAAAGGATTTGAAGCTGCAAATTAATAACAGGCGTATCCAAAAAACCAAAATTACCAGGAATCATACCTTTTCTCAACCTTTCATGGCCGCTTCGATGGCTTCAGCGAAGTGGCGCTGGTTGGCCAGGCGCGGCACCTTATTTTGCCCTCCTAGTTTGTCCTGGCTTTTCATAAGGCGCACAAAAGTACCTTTGGGACACACGGTTACCACAGCGGGCCGAATGGTCCTCCCGGTGACCAAGTCCCTGTAATAAATGTTGCGTTCCTGAAGGGCGGTGTCTAAACAGGTTGAAAAAAACTCCAGGTTTTCCGGGGGGGTATCAAATTCTACAAACCACTCGTGGTAGGGCAATCCAGATTCTGGATTCACCTGTGGCGCCACGTGGAACTCAATCACCTCAGCCCGGGTTTTATCAGCGGCTTGTTTCATGGCAAAGTCCACTTCCTCCGCGATCACATGCTCTCCGAAAGCCGAAATAAAATGCTTGGTACGTCCTGTAACGCGAATGCGGAAGGGATCCAGAGATGTGAAGCGCACGGTGTCGCCCAGGTCATAAGCCCAAAGCCCCGCATTGCTGCTGACAACCATAGCATACTGGCGGCCTACCTCCACATTTTCCAGAGTGAGCCTCGGCGCATCCGGCTGGCCATGCTGTTCGAGCGGGATGAATTCATAAAAAATACCGGAATTGGTCTGCAGCAGGAGTCCCTCATCCTGTTTCAGATCCTGAAAAGCAAAAAAGCCCTCGGAAGCCGGGTATGTTTCAATTGTTTCCAATGGCCTGCCCACCATGTTGAGCAATTTATTTCGGTAGGGCTCAAAGTTGACCCCGCCGTACACAAAATATTCTAAGTTAGGGAACACGTCGCACACTCTGGATTTACCGGTATAGTCCAGAAGTTTTTCAAAATACATCTGCACCCAGGGCGGGATGCCGCTAATGAGCCTCAAATCCACACGAGCTGTTTCCTCCACGATGCGTTCCACTTTTTTCTCCCAGTCTTCGATGCAATTGGTGTTCCAGGAAGGCACCTGATGGGTTTTTAACCAGAACGGCACCATGTGGTTCACAATCCCGGACAAGCGCCCTACATACATGCCAAATTTTTTCTTGAGTTTGGGACTTCCGGAAAGAAACATCAAACGTCCGTCCATCACTCGGGCATTACCCGTTTCGTGAATCCGGCAAAAGACAGCATTACGGGCAGCTTTCACATGGGTGGGGGCCGAATCTTCTGTGAGCGGAATGTATTTGACGCCGGATGTGGTGCCTGAAGTTTTGGCTAAATATAGGGGACGCCCAGGCCAGAATAAATCTTTTTCACCGGCCAAAAGACGGTCAAAGAAAAATTTGAGTTTTTCATAATCCCGCACCGGAACGCGCTCCTTGAAGTCCTCATAATTCTTAATTTTCTTAAAGGCATGGTCTTCGCCAAAACGCGTCAGTCGTCCGAAGTGTATCAAATGGTTGAAAAGAGCCTTCTGCGCAGCCAAAGATTCTTCGCGGCTTAAGCGAAGACCTGGAACCACCCAACCTGCGACCCTCTTAACAACCGCGGCTTTAATTCCCATCAGAACCTGATTCTCCTTGATTTTCACTCAAACGTGTTCGCACATTCAAAGTCCACCGGTGCATTAGGTCCACTTCCTGAAGAAGTGAATCGGTTTGCCCTTGAAGCGCCACCAAGTCCCTGCGCAAGCTGGGGTCCGAGTATCCCGGTAAATACTCACGGATGGGCGTAAAGGCCACCAGGAAAAAAGTAAAAAAAGCTGTAAAAAACAACAAGGCCGATGCGGCCACTATTCCATCCAACAAAGACATACGGAATGAAAGCACCGGTTCATAGTCCGACTCCCTCAACACTTTAAGGCGCCAGGTTTCGGTCCAGATATTTTTCTTAAAAAACCGCATTTGGGAGGATGTTAATTTTTGAAAAAGATTCGATGTCGTTTAGACTAATTTTTTGGCTAGGGTTGCATTAGGATTGGAAATTTTTTCTGGCCAGAAATCATAAAAGTTATACCACTGATGGGGATAACGACGGACGAAAGGTTCCAACCAGAGAAAAAAATCCTCCATGCAGGCGGTGGCTTTTTGCCGCACATTCAAGGGGCCTGCGGAGTAGTTTCTGGGCGGCGTGGCATATAGATGGTACCGCTGTGCGCTCTCTTTGATGGCTATGCTGAATGAAACCGGCACATCCAAGGTGGCCGCAAGGATGAATGGACCTGCAGGTACAGGTGCCGGAGCGCCAAGAAAAGACGTCCTAAAAGTGCGGGCCCCCGGTCGGAAACGGTCTCCGTGAATGGCGAGCAGACCACCCTGTCCAAGAAACTCTTTCATGCGCACAATATGGGATAAGTCCTCCCGCATGGCAATAAACACCACACGGCCTTCTCCTAATTGATTGTTTTCCAGACGGGAGAGGGTATCTTTAATTTTTTCCCATTCATCATCATACAACAACACCCCCATGGGCCCGGGGACCCGGCTTAGGAAATGGGCCGATAGATTCCAGTTGCCAAAATGAGCGCCGATGATGAGCCCCCCTTTTCCTTCCTCGGACATTCGGATGAGGTGTTCTTCACCGTCGAATAAAAATTCAAACTTTTGGCTTGCGCCGGATACAACGGCCACGCGGTCGATCATCGCCACACCGAAAGAATAAAAATGACGCACCACCGCTACTCCGGATCTCAGAATTCCATAACCCAGCCGTTGTCTAAAGAATTGAAAGGAGATGTTTCGGGCTTTTCCGGAAAAAATAGCGTAATAAATGACGACCAGCCCCAACAAAAAATAAGCAGGCCAGAGCCCTAGAGCCTTAATTGTGATGCCAAATATGCGATAACCTATAGGGGAGCCCCGTGAACGCCCGTCCCAGCCAGTCATTAGAGGGTCTTCTGATGGCGCGCAATGAAGTCGTAAAAATCCTGGAACGTGCGAATATTTTGAAAGTCCTCGGCTTTCATTTTAAAACCAAAAACATTCTCAATAATAACGACCATATCTACGTAATCCAGACTGTCCAAATTTAATGATTCCCGAAAAGCGGCATCGGGCCGAAGAATATCTGGATCGGCTTCGAATTCATCAATTAAAAATTGGTTGACCAATTCGCGAACGCGGACATGAAGCTCACTTTGTACAGCTTTATCCATAAACGGGGTTTAAAAATAATTTGCAAAGTTAGGTCAAACTTTTTTCAAAATTATTGTGGAATTTGTGCCACCAAACCCAAAAGAGTTTGAAAGAATACAGTTGAGTTGAGCATTCAATGCCTTCGTTGGGATATGAAGCCGGGAAGCGTAAGTATCCGGTTCTTCGAGGTTGATGTTGGGAGCAATAAAGTCGTTCTGCATCATCAAGATGCAATACACGAGTTCGCTGGCTCCGGCCATCCAGCATTCATGCCCCGTCATACTTTTCGTGGAGGTGACGGGAACGGAGTTGTCGCCAAATACTTCCAGGATGGCGCGGGCCTCATTTTCATCACCCACCGGGGTGGATGTGGCATGGGCATTGACATAATCTATTTCACGGGGACTTAAACCGGCTTGTTCAAGAGCCATAAGAATGCTCCTTTTAGGGCCTTCCACATTAGGCTGGGAGATGTGGTCGCCGTTGGATGAAAATCCATAACCTACCACCTCGGCCAAAATTTTGGCGCCCCGCCGGCGGGCGCTTTCCAAATTTTCAAGAATGAGGGTGGCGCTGCCTCCGCTGGGCACCAAACCGTCCCGGTTTTTGTCGAATGGACGGCTGGCTTTTTGGGGCGCCTCCTCGCGCGTGGAAAAAGCGCCTAAGGCATCAAAACTGCCGAAAGCCCAGGGATTCACTTCCTGAGCCCCGCCCGAGATTACAATATCTTGCAAACCCTGGGCTATCATCATGTAGGCAAGGCCCACGGCATGAGACCCACTGGCGCAGGCGCCGCTCACCGTAAAATTGATGCCTTTCAAGCGCAAAATGGTGGCAAGGTTCATAGTCACCGTGGAGTTCATGGCCTGAAAAACATAGCCACTGCCCATGAGCGTTGTATCTTTTTTGGCCCGCATGATGTCACAGCCTTCCACCACCGCGCGCGCTGAACTGTCGTTGCCAAAAATGATTCCGACTATATGCTGATCTAAAAAATCCTGATCCAGACCGGCCATCTTTAAGGCTTCCATAGTGGAGATATACGCATATTCGGCTTCCTCCGCCATACACACCCGGGCTCTGCGCTCCACCAAGCCTTTCAGATTAGCGGGAGGCACTTTGCCTGTGAGGGCAGAACGAAACCCCATCGCTTTCCTTTCAGGATCAAATACAATACCCGATTTCCCTGCAAATAAGGCCTGAGTGACTTCCTCCACACCCAGCCCGATGCAGGAATAGATGCCAATCCCCGTCACCACCACCCGATGTCGCATTGGACAGATTTTTTAAAAATGGTAATCCGGATTCTTTCGGTCAAAATCTTTCGGACCAAAGGCCGGATTGAGAATTAAATTCTTGTAATGATATTCTTCAAGAAGGCCTTTGTCATCATACACCTGCTGGAAGATTGGCATCAGATTGATTTTATCGATGTACAACACCACTTTCTTGGCAAACATATTCGGAATCTCAATTTTCTGCCCCGGCTTCACACTGGTGTAAAACGAAAGATTGTTGTGTTCCAGAATCATATACTCGTTGAGAAATAAGCGCCGGGCAATTTTCACCAGGTCTTCGCCCTCCTTCACGGTATAAGAAATCCACTTAAAAGGTTTATAATCCAGAACCACTTCGTAGCAGTCTCTTCCATGGAATTTTGTCTCACCTTTTAAAGTGTAATACTCGTCGAATTTGCCTTCTTTATCTGCCACTTCCATCGCATGTTTAAGCAAGGATCGCGAATAATCAAAACCGTTCTCAAATAAGGTGTGGTGCTCATCTTTCCGAAGGGTTTTGCCATAAGGATCAAAATCAAAATCCACAAAACTCAGCAGCTTTTTATTGGGGTTCACATACGCTTTGCCGTTGTTTTCGCCATCCACGTACAAAACCTCCACACCCGGGTCAGGTGAATAAAAATAAATATAGCAGGAGAAAGGGGATTTCCTGTATTTGATTTCCAACTCGCTCTCGCGGTATTTGGCGCCAAATCGTTCTTTTTTGTACAGGGTGTATTTCATGGTTTGAATGGTGGCCATCTTGGCCAGCATATCTTCCGCCAGCTTACGTTTATTGGGTTGGGCAAGAATTAAGGTGTTCTGGGAGAGGAGATTAAAAAATATTAACAAGCCAAAAAATCGCATAATCGTGAGATATATCCTGCAAAATTAGCAAAGCGCCTCGGTGTCTGCCTGCTGCTTGCATTCCGCCCCAACGACGCGGTGTCACAGATTTATCTGCACTGTTTTTAAGCATGCTGAGCACAAAAAGCCTCCCATAGCCCCTTCCTGAAATGTACTTTTGAGGCATGATTCAAAGGGTGCAAACCTTCTACCTTTTGGTGGCGGCGGGCATTGGTATTTTTCAGTTGTTTATTCCCTTTGTAAAATTTCGCATGCCCGACGATGGGATTTGCCAGGTGACAGGGCTTTCCACTTTTAGCGCCGGGATGTGGCATGTGGGTATTCTTCTTTTGGCCCTCATTGGAACGTCCCTTTGGGCCGTTTTTCAGTTTCGTCGGAGGCCCCGTCAGCTGAAAATTACACATTTCGCTGCTTTGTGTGCCCTGGCTGCCACGTTGGCCGCCCTGGTGGCGGTGTATGCTGCCCCGCCTGATGTGTGTAGCGGCGGTACTGTCGATATCGGAGGCTCTGGAGGGCTGCTTATGATGCCCCTTGCCATTTTTGCGCTGCTATTGGCTTCACGCGGAATCCGAAGGGATGAAGCCTTGGTGCGCAGCGCCGATCGGATACGTTAATAAATTTCTTCCAGCATTTTCAAGCTCTGTTCAAACAGTTTGGAGCCATCGGCCCAGATTCCCATGGGAGCTATGGTATGATTGTGCCAGTGGTTCACGAACACGCCCCCGTATTGATGCACCACTGTGGCATAGTGTCGGAAAGTTTCAAGGAATGCTGCGTCGCGTAAGCCCATACGATCGTGCAAAACACCCTCCATGCAAGGCGTGGGATAGAGGGTCAAAGCTGTAGGGCTTCCATTTTCCACGTCAAAAAATTGGAAAGGCTGGCATGTGCCCGCTCTGAACCCGGGAATGTGGGCCCATCCCATGCTAAAATCTTCCTTTATACCGAACGATACAAAGGCTCTGTAAGTATCAGGAAAACGCTGGCCAAGAAAATGGCATCGCGCAGAGGTAACTGTCCTCTCCAAGACCGCTTCCAGGCGGCTTTTTTCATGTGCGATGGCCTGGATATCGTTCAGCTGATGGGTGGAGGGATGCAGGCCCACCTCCACGTGTTGGGCCATTTCTTTAATCAAGCGGCGCGCGGCTCTGCCCCGCAGGGGAATATTATTGTTGAGAGGCTCCCCGGACACCGTTTGCCAAAAACAAAGAATGCGGGATTTTTTTCCCGCAAGTTCCCAGATTCTAGGATAGCTGAAAAATGGGTCGGCCTCGCGCCGGATGAAACTTCTCAATTGCACGGCTAAGGCTGGGAGGTCACGCTTCCACATTCCAAGCGCTAAGCGGGCAATTTGGCGACTCAGTGGTTTGCCGTGGTGGGCGTAGGCATGGTCTATATCAAAAGTATGGATCAAGGAGGCTCGGGGCGTCTCCATTTTCCAGCCCGGAAATTTTTCTTGTATCGGACGAATCAATAAAGGAATCAGACGGCTTTCTATCACCGGCTCCTCGTGCACTTTCGCCTGATAGAGCAAAGAAAACTCCGGCAAGTGCCGCCCCAAGGCATCACGACACCCCGGAATCCATTCCTCGCTGCGGGCTAACAAATGAAAAATCAGCCCAGGAATATCACAGGTTGGATCGCCCTGTAAAGCCTGTCTTAAATTTTCTTTAAGGGAAGGCAGGGCTTCATTTTTCTGGGAGTTTAAATGACAGGTTTGAAAGAAATGATTTGCGGATGCCGCATGCCCGGTATAGCTAAAAATAAAACTGTCCTCATTCCGCCCTTCTGCAGGCCTTCCTGGAAACCACTGAAGGCCGGGTGTGCGGCGGTTTAGTTCAGAACACACATAGCCCAACAAAGGGGCGGGCGCATCGGCATGCAGAAAGGCCCGAAGGCTCACGCTGAGAGCGCTTCGCAAATGAGGCGGGCAGCATTGCCATCCCCATAGCCCCGGAGGCTGACCGAAGGCGGAAAGGTCTTCAGCCGGGCCCATTTTTCTGGCCAAATCTCAGGCTCGTCCCCGGCCAGCAGACCGGCCCCTTCGTCCAAGATTTCAGTCCATTCGGTCTCACCACGAAGAATCAGTACGGGTTTTCCCAAAAAACAAGCTTCTTTCTGAAGCCCCCCGGAGTCGGTGAAAACGTACCGCGCGCCTTTGACATAACTTAAAGTTTCAAGAAAACCCACAGGGTCGATCACCTGCACCCGGCTGTCAAATACCAGGCCTTCGCGCTCCAGAGCTTTGCGCGTGCGGGGGTGCACCGGGAAGATGATACCGATTTCCCTGGCTATGGTATTGAGCGCCTGGACCACCGCTTTCAGCCTTTCCGGCTGGTCGGTATTATAGTTGCGGTGCAGGGTCATGAATGCATATGGCTCCTGCGCTTCATAGGCTTTAAGGGCCGGGGCGTAATGCTGAATATTGTCCAGCATGACGTCCCCGGTAAAAATAATTTCTGATGAAAGGCCTGAAACCCCCGATCCGAAGCCCTCTTTTTTTAAGTTTTCTATGGCCCTGTGCGTTGGACAGAAGAGCCAACGCGACAGACGGTCCGTAAGGATACGGTTGATTTCCTCCGGCATGTCGCGTCGGTGGCTGCGGAGCCCGGCTTCCACATGACCTACAGGAATCCCTTCATATTCCCCGGCCAGGGCTCCGGCCAGAGTGCTGTCGGTGTCGCCAAACACCAGCACAACGTCCGGCCTTTCCTGAGCCATGGCACGGCGGATGCCGCGCAGCATTTCTTCAAGACGCTCGAGGCGGCTCATACCAGAAGTGGACAGAATGAAGTCCGGACGGGGCAAACCCAATTCCTTGTAGAATATTCCGGACATGTTTTCATCGTAGTGCTGTCCCGTGTGGAGCGTGAGCAATCTGAAAGGATAAGAATGCTGCTGCAGGTGGTGAAACAAAGCCGCAGATTTTATGATTTGAGGCCTGGCGCCCAGGATGCTCAGAACGGTTTTCATTAAGGGGCAAAAATAATTTTATTGTCTGCCCCAATTTTCTTTTTCCTCTGCAGACCAGAGAAAGGGGAAAAAAATTCTTCTTTGATGGGCCGGATGCAAATAGCGGCGCCAGGGACTTGCGCCGGTGCTGGTCTTTTCCTCGCCTTGGTGCGCCAGATATTTTTCAGCCGTTTGAAGATGCGTAAGAGGCCATTGGACGTTATAGATGTTGTCCAATTCCCTCAATTTTTGAATCATAACCGGCGTCAACTCACCGGCCTTCTGCCAGAATTCAGCTTTTTCGCAGAGTGTTTTTCCCTGCCACTGTTTTAGGGTTTCTAAAAGTTCTTTTTTGTATTTTTTGTCAAATTCCCTAAGCATTAGCCCAGGCTGGCCCGTTCGGGGGTCCGTTCCGGCTTCTCTCCAGTAGAATTTATCGTAAAAATCTTCGTAGGCGTTGACTGCGTTTCCACCCGTTTTGTATCGCGGATGAAGAAGATTCCATGCCGGGGTGCACAAAATTTCAACCTGCCTGTATTGTGCCGACTGGAAGCCGCTAGCCGGGGCCAGGGCGGTTCTAAACGCGTTGTACTGATCGTAGTCCATGCCTTCATTCATCACTTTAAACGTGCTGTTGAGAATATCCGCATAGCGGCAGATCCGGTTCAGTTTATTTTCTCTCCAGGCCGGCGGGGCTTCTTCTTTATTTAAAAGCTGTTGTAGTTCATGAAGTAATAAATTCAAAAAAAGTTCAATGGCCTGATGATAGACAATAAATACTTTTTCATCCGGAAAGTCTGTCCTTGGATGTTGAAGGGAAAGCAAAGTTTCTACCTCGATGTAATCCCAGTAAGTAAGAGGCCTGGAATAGAACAATCCTTGGAGAAAAATTTCCGGATCGTGGCCCTGGGACTGATATTTTTCACGAATTTCTTTCAGCCAGTCCATGCACAAATTTTTTGCAAAACTACCGGGCCCCCTGGATTAAAACATGATAATTAATGAAAAGAAGCCCTTCTCATTGTTGGCTTCCCTCTCTGAAAACCAAGGAAATTTTTCATTTTAATTATTTCACCGAAGTATCGCCTCGGCATGGCGTACACTCCGTGTCAGCCATTCCGCCACCAGTCGATCCTGCTCCTCGGTGTTGAGGGGGTGCCGTTGTCCAAGTTGTTCTAAACGCAACAACAAGGCCTGCAAAAACAGAGCAGCACTCACAGACACATTAAAACTTTCGGTGAAACCTTCCATCGGGTAATACACCGCCACATCGGCTCCACGGATGGCTTCCTCAGATAAGCCCGTCATTTCCGTACCTAATAATAATGCCACTGGCTGATCCAAAGGACAATTGTGCACCGATAGAGCTCCGGCCCTTGGAAGAGTGGCGACGAGGCAGTATCCCATGGAGCGAAGTCTATGCAGGCAGGCTGCCACAGGATCTGGAGTAGCTGCGTCCGCCCTATATCTGTGGATGGAAAGCCATTTGCTGGCACCCAGCGCCACTTCTTCGTTCACCCTGAAAGCATTCTCACGTTCAATGACGTGCACATCCTGCACGCCAAGACCGTCGCATGTGCGCAACACAGCGCTGATATTATGGTCCTGATACAAATTTTCCAGCACCACGGTCACCTGCCGAGTGCGGCGGGCGGCTACGGCGCGAAAGCGCTCCAGCCTCTCCGGAGTCACAAAAGGAGCTAAACGACGGATGGTCTCCTGCGGACTCAATACATTTCAAATTCTGAGAAAAAAAACCGACCCTCCACCAGCGCATTGTCATCGCTGTCGCTTCCATGAATTGCATTTTCGGCCAGGCTGCGGGCGAAAAGGCGACGGATGGTGCCTTCTTCCGCTTTAGCCGGATCTGTGGCGCCGATGAGTCGGCGAAAATCTTCCACCGCGTTGTCTTTTTCCAGAATAGCTGCCACGATGGGGCCGGAAGACATGTAAGTGCACAGCTCGCCATAGAAAGGCCTTTCGCGGTGTATGGCATAGAACTTGCCGGCCAGCTCCGGCGTCAGGCGGGTCAGTTTCATGGCACGGATTTTAAATCCGTTTTTAAGAATGATGGCTAAAATATCCCCGATATATCCATTTTGTACGGCATCGGGCTTGATCATAGTGAAGGTGGTGTTTCCGGCCATAGCGGCTTATCTTACTTTTGGGCCGCAAAAGTAGCCAAATTCTGCATGACTTCGCTCCGGCATCCCCCTGCCCGCCTTAGGGAAATCATTTTCAGCGCGCGAAAAATTGTGCTGCTCACCCATAAAAATCCGGACGGGGATGCCCTGGGTTCGGCTTTGGGTCTCTACAATTTCTTACTTCAAAAAAAGAAACATCCGGTGGTGATTGTGCCGGATGCGTATCCGCATTATTTCCGTTTTCTTCCGGGAAGGGAAAAAATGCTGGTGGCCGACAAACATACCGAGGTGGCCCTAAAGAAAGTGCGCGAAGCCGACCTCCTATTCTGTCTGGACTTTAATCGGACGGACAGGCTGGGTTGTCTGGAGGCGGCTTTTTTGGAACGCACAGCCCCGGCCCTCCTGTTGGACCATCATCCGGATCCTGACACCGCCTTGTGGTTGGATTGCCTTCACGACACATCTGCCAGTTCCACGTCGGAGCTGGTGGCCCTCTTTTTGCACCATGTGTTTCCAAAGGACCCGCCGGGCGCCGATGCCGCCACCTGTCTTTACACAGGAATGTTCATGGATACTGGGGGCTTCATGTTCAACTTCACGGAGAACACTTTCCGTCATTGTGCCCGCATGTTGGCCGCGGGTGCCCGTGCCGACATTTTTGTGGAGGCGGTATTCCAAAGCAACACCGAAGATCGCATGCGCCTTATGGGCTATTGCCTTTACGAAAAGCTCCGAGTTCTGCCCGATCTGGGCCTGGCCTATATCAGTCTGACCCAGGAAGAAATGAAGCGTTTCAACTTCAGGAAAGGCGACAGCGAATCCTTTGTAAATCTGGCTTTATCCATCGGCGGAATCCGGATGGCCGTGCTGATCTCCGAGCAGGAGGACGGCATCACCCGTTTGTCCTTTAGAAGTAAAGGATCCCTGCCCGTGAACGATCTAGCCGCGCAATATTTCAATGGCGGTGGACACCGCAATGCGTCGGGAGGTCAAATTCAGGGCAATGCCGCACAAGCCGAAGCGTTGTTAGTGGAAACCGTGACCCGATGGATCACTCCATTCAAAAACATGGCCTGAACCTCTTTCTGGCTGGCCTTATGTTAGGGATGAGCTGGGCCTGCCGTAACGGGCCACAGCCGACCGGCTATAAAACCGAAGGCGACACTTTGAGGCACTACATCCAACGGGATCTGGAACAAGAAAATAAACGTATTTCCGAAACCGAAAACCAAGATATTGAAAATTACATCCGGCGGCGGGGCTGGCCATTCTTCAATACTGGAACAGGGCTGCGCATAGCTATCTACGAAAAAGGACAAGGACGGCGTCCGCGTTCAGGGGATGTGGTGTGGCTCACCTACAAGGTGTCGTTGCTCAACGGGCGGGAATGCTACCGCTCTGCGCCGGACGAAGCGGAGAGCTTCACGGTGGATTTTGATCTGGTGGAAAGCGGACTTCATGAAGCCATGAAATACCTGCGCGAAGGAGACAGGGCCTTTCTTATCATTCCATCCCATCTGGCTTTTGGTTTGCTGGGCGACAGCGAAAAAATTCCTTCCTACAGCACAGTAGTTTATGATGTGTATCTGGCCGAAGTGGAACCCCGCCAACCTTAAGCTCTTCGTAATCTGGGCATTATGTGCAGGGCTTGCCGTCTGCCGTCCGGCCATGGAAAAAGGCGGTGGGGGCTTGCGCTGGCGTCTATGGAAGGCCGGGTCTGGCCCCTCTCCATGCAAGGACGGTTTTCGGTTTCAAATCCATGTATGGGTGTGGAACGGGGAAAATTCGCTGGCAACCGATACCCTGCTGTGGTGCGACAGCCCGGACGCCGCGCCTGGTGCGGATTTTCGGCTCTGCCTCAGGGGCCGAGCCCCAGGCGACAGCCTGGAGCTCCAAATTCCAGTAGATTCATTAACTTTTCTCGATTATTACCTGGCTCCTTTTGCGCGAAAAGGCTGGGTGTCCGCCACAATAAAAATTTTAGACTGTCAGGATGCTGCCCTTATTTGGGAAGCAGAGGAGAACAGGCGGGAGCAGCGCCGTTTTGAAGCCTACAAAGCCTTTGATTCCACCATTCGAAGGTTGGAACCTCATATATTCATGGCAGGCAAAGGGGCTGGCGTTGTAAGGATTGTGAAGGGCCGGGGGCGGCGGCTCCGATTTGGAGACAAAGTAAGGCTTCACGCCGTTTTTTATTCATTTTCCGGAGCCTCTCTTCTTTCCACGCCTGACTCCGGAGCCGTTCTCGAAGTGTATGACGGATCTTGGGTCCCAGGACTTCATGAAGCGCTCGCATGCCTGCATTCTGGCGATTCCGCCGTCGTCTATCTGCCTTATTTTTTAGCCTTTGGAGAAGAAGGGTATCCACCCAAAGTCGGGGAATTTGAGAACATACTCATTCGATTGAAAGTCCAACTTCTGCAAAAAAATTAAGGATAACCATACTTGAAAGAAATGCCCTTATAATTTCTTTACTTATCAATATTTTAAAATTCAAGGAATGCATGCGTAGCCGGCCACAGGGCTATTAAATTCGAATATTGCCTTTTGTCCGGAAAAAAGTCGTGAACGTCGTGAATCTCTGCATTTCAATGTAAGAGGGCATATTGCCCTCCTCCACATTAGTTCAGCCTTTCAAAAATCCCGGCTGCGCCCTGGCCGGTGCCCACGCACATGGTGACCATGCCATAGCGGCCCCCGGTGCGCTTCAGCTCTGCCAAGGCCTGAACCGTGAGTTTTGCGCCTGTGCAGCCGAGAGGGTGCCCTAAGGCTATGGCTCCGCCATTGGGATTGACTTTCTGGTTGTCCAGATCCAAATGCCGAATGATGGCCAGGCTTTGAGAGGCAAAGGCCTCATTCAGCTCAATAACGTCTAAGTCTGAGGCTGCAAGACCCGCCATTTGAAGCGCTTTGGGTATGGCGTAAATGGGTCCCACGCCCATGATGGCAGGTTCCAGACCGACGACGGCATAGCTCCGCAACGCAGCCTGTGGCTGGAGCCCACGTTCCATCATAAATTTTTCTTCCATCAAAAGCACGAAAGCTGCTCCATCGGAAGTTTGGGAAGCGTTGCCGGCGGTCACGGTGCCCTCGGCCATAAAGACAGGCTTTAACCGGGCCAAAGCTTCGGGGTTTGTGTCGGCGCGCGGCCCCTCATCCTGCGTGACTGTGAAGTGGTTTTCCGTCCGTTTGCCTTTGTCGTTCAACGCAATGTGTTTCACAGTCACAGGGGCAATCTGTCCTTCGAAGCGGCCTTCGCGCTGAGCGCGGACCGCCCGCATATGGCTTTCCAGACCAAAGGCGTCCTGATCTTCCCGGCTGATGCTGAACCGCTTGGCCACTTCCTCAGCCGTGAGACCCATCCCCCAATAATAGGTGGGCTGGGTTTTCGCCACATCATAGTTGGGAACAATACGCCAACCGCCGAAAGGCAAAAGGCTCATGCTTTCCACGCCTCCGGCTAGGATGCAGCGGGCCTGTCCGGATTTGATTTTGGCATCGGCAATGGCAATGGCTTCCAATCCAGAGGCGCAGTACCTGTTGATGGTCATGCCGGGCACCTTATCCGTATTCAGACCCATCAGGGAGAGCATGCGTCCCATATTGAGGCCCTGCTCGGCTTCGGGCGTGGCGCATCCCACAATCACATCATCCAGGTCCTCTGCACTGATTTGGGGGAAATCGGCCATGAGTCGTTGGATCACCTGCACGGCTAAATCGTCAGGCCGCATGAATCGGAAGGCGCCTCTGGGCGCTTTGCCTACGGCGGAGCGATAGCCGCCCACCAGAAATGAACTCTTCATGTTGAGAGGATTATTTAGTTTCTTAAAGGTTTACCGGTTTGAAGGGTGTGTTTGATACGTTCCAAAGTTTTACGGGTTCCCAGAAGAGAAAGAAAAGCTTCCCGTTCCAGATCCAGAAGATATTGTTCGCTGACGGGAGTGCGTTCGGAGAGATCTCCCCCGCATAGTACATAGCCCAGCTTTTGGGAAATGAGCATGTCATGCTCGCTGATATAACGGCCACTGTACATGGCATTGGCTCCAGCCCACACCACCCCCAGGCCTTCGCGTCCTAATACCATGATATCCCGGCGCTGCACGGGCTGTGTATAACCTTCCGAAGCCATCTGTAAAACGGTTTGCTTGGCTACGGAAATCCGCCGGTCAAGATGCATCACCACTTTATCCCGGCCGGTTCGGAATATTCCCAATTCATAGGCTTCAAAGCCGCTGGTGGCCACCTTGGCCTGACCGATGGTGAGAAAACGCTTTTTCAGGGTGGGGATGCGGATCTCCTCCTCTTTCATTTCATCCGAAGCCCGCAAAGCAAATTCTTTGGTACCACCGCCGGCAGGAATCAGTCCTACACCCACTTCCACAAGCCCAATATAGGTTTCGGCAGCCGCCACCACCGCATCGGCATGAAGACACAACTCGCAACCGCCGCCTAAGGTGAGACCCTGCGGTGCGGCTACCACAGGAATGGCGCTGTAACGCACCCGCATCATCGTGTCCTGAAAGGCCTTGATGGCGTAGTTCAATTCGTCCCACTCTTGTTCCACAGCCATCATGAGAATCATGGCCAGATTGGCACCGGCTGAAAAATTTTCGCCGTTGTTGGCTATCACAAGTCCATTCCAGCCCTCCGATTCGGCAATGTCGATGGCTTTTCGGATCCCCGCGATCACTTCCCCTCCGATGGCGTTCATTTTAGTGTGAAATTCCAAATTGAGCACGCCATCCCCTAAGTCCAGAAGGGTGGTGCCGCTGTTGCCCCACACCTTGCGGTTTTCCCTTAAATTATCCAAAATGATGAATGATTCCCGTCCAGGAATTTTTACATAATCTTTTCGATTCTGGTCGTAATAGAAGGTATGCCCGTTGAACACCTTGTAGAAACTGGTGAAACCCGACTCTACCATGTCCTGAACCCAGGCCGGCACCTGGTAGCCTTCGGCCCGCATTGCGTCCAGGGTGGCCGGGAGCCCCAGGGCATCCCACATGGCAAAAGGTCCCATGTGCCACCCAAAACCCGCACACATGGCATCGTCCACTTTGTAAATCTCATCGGATATCTCAGGAATTCGACGGCTGACATACTCAAATAAGGCATAACCCGTTTTCCGATAAAATGCACCCGCATTGTCCTTACCTGAAAAAAGGACTTTGAGGCGATCGCGCAGGTTATCGACTTTTTTGGCTTCTTCCAGGGTGGCAAACCGCACTTTTTTCTGGGGTACATATTCCAAGGTGTTTAAATCCAAAGAGTATATTTCCCCATTGGGCATTTTCTTGTAAAAACCCTGTTTGGTTTTTTGTCCCAGCCATTTGTTTTCCAGCATTTTTTGCAAGTAATCCGGCAATTCAAAAAAGCGGGCGGCTTCATCGTGGGGCAGATTGGATTTTAATCCGTTGGCCACATTGGCCAAGGTATCCAAACCTACGACATCGGCGGTGCGGAAAGTGGCTGACTTGGGACGACCTAACACCGGGCCGGTGAGTTTATCCACTTCCTCCACCGTGAGGCCCATCTCACGGATGTTGTGAAACAGAGCCATGATACCAAACACACCGATGCGGTTGGCGATGAATGCCGGGGTGTCTTTGCACAAAACAGTGGTTTTTCCCAGAAAACGGCTGCCATAATCCATCCAAAACTCAACAATTTCCGGGTCGGTTTTCGGTCCTGGAATGATTTCAAGGAGACGCAGATAGCGCGGCGGGTTGAAAAAGTGGGTGCCGCAAAAGTGGCGGGCAAAATCTTCACTCCGGCCTTCAACCAGAGCCGCCATGGGAATGCCCGATGTGTTGGACGTGATGAGCGTGCCGGGCCGCCGGTATTTTTCTACTTTTTCAAAAAGAGATCGTTTGATGTCCAGCCTTTCTGTGACCACTTCGATCACCCAGTCACATTGGGCAATTGCGGGTAGATCATCGTCAAAATTACCCAACCTTATGCGCCGCAACACCTCTTTTGAATACAGAGGGGAGGGATTCAGTTTTTTAGCGGCCTCAAAAGCGCTATTTACCAGGCGGTTGCGCACGATTTTATCCTGAAGACTCAGGCCTTTTTTCTGCTCTTCCGGGGTGAGTTCAAAAGGAACAATATCCAGCAGAAGGACGTCCAAGCCAATACCCGAGAGGAGGAGCGCAATCTGGGAACCCATAACCCCCGAACCCAGGACAGCCACTTTACGGATGTGCCGTCGGGGGCTTGGATTGCTCCGATCTTTTGCTGGAGCCTGAACAGGAGAGTCAGCTAGTGTTTCCATGAAAACGAATTATTGCATCAAAATTAAGGAAAAAAATGTAGGCTTGCATACATTATGGATAATGACGGTGTCGCGAAACCGTCACCCGAACTTAAGCGCTTATGCTCTTAAATAGCCGTATCTTTGGTAAACCTCTGGAGAAAACGGCAAGTACCAAATTCCCCACACGTGGCAGAGGTCTTACCTCGTTGAAATCAGGCTTCGGCCATGGGCCGTTCCTTTCTCCAAGCCAGTACGCGTTCAGCCACGTCCTCGCCCAGCAAGCGGTGATGCCGCAATACGTCCGCCAGAAGACCCGGCGTGAACCACGAATGGCCAAGAGAAATACTCATGACCTCCGGTAGGGATGTGCCCGAAGCCTGGAGAGAACCCATATTTTCCGCCAACCACTCTTTAAATAAGCTGGTCAATCCGCCCCGTTGAAAATGATCTTCGACACACACCACCAAGGCGCCCCAGGTACAAGCCTGGCGCAAAGCATGTTCATCCAAAGGTCTGAGGGATCGCATATTAGCCACTGCGACGCGAATACCGGATTTTTCGAGAATCGAGGCGGCTTTCATCACTTCCGGCAGCAACATGCCTGCCACCAGAAAAACAACATCCGCCGGGCCTTCCAGCATCCATTCGGCCAGCCCGGGCACATAAGGCTTATGCTGAAGGCCTGAAGATAAGTGCACCGCCCGAAGGTAGGCCGGTTTGGGACTTTCCCAGACAGCCTGGCACATGAGCAACATGTCTTCCAGGTCGGCGGGACAATAAACCTCCATACCCGGTATGCCGAGCATCAGTGCCATATCCTCAATGGCCTGATGGGTGGCCCCGTTAGCATCGCTTAAAAGCCCCGGAATAAAACCCGTGAACTTAACGGGCAGTCCCGGAATTCCCACATCCGTGCGCACAAATTCAAAGGCACGCATGGTGAGAAAAGCGGCCAAAGCATGACACACCACCCGGCGCCCCTGAAGAGCCAACCCGGCCGCCATGCCTACCATTGTTTGTTCGGTGATACCTGTGTCCACGAAACGGGACCCTAAAACCCCCGGTAGATTGCGGATGAGGGCGCGGTTTTCGGCCGTGAGCACAAGGGCATCCGGGTGTTTTTGACAAAATTTCTCTAATTCTTTTTCGTAGGACATGTCAGATAATTCACTTAACGAACCACTAAACCCTCAGAGGATAGATGTGCGTCTGCCTGGCCATGCAATTCTTCCACCAGCTTCTCCACCTCGGCCGGAGAAAAATTGCAGAACCAACGATCAGCTCTTTCTTCCAGGCTTTTAACGCCTTTGCCCCGGAGCGTATCACAAATGACCACGTGCGGGGCCGTTCCCTGAAGGTCCAGGTTAGAAAAGCCGTGATGGAGCTTATACATATCGTGCCCATTGACCCGCCGCACCTGACAGCCAAAAGCACGAAACTTCTCTTCCAGGGGCTCCAGGGGAATAAGCTCCTCCGTACGCATATTAGCCTGAAACCAATTCCTATCCACCGCCAGGATGTAGTTGCCAAGTTTGAGGGCAGAAGCCACCAGCAATGTTTCCCACACACTGCCTTCGTTGAGCTCTCCATCCCCTGCCACCACCACCACGCGGTTGGGCATTCCGCGCAGTTTTAAATCCAGAGCCACGCCCAAGGCCACGGATGGCAAGTGGCCCAGAGAACCGGAATGGAATTCTACCCCTGGTACATGGGTGTTGGGGTGCCAATAAATATGGTCGGAAGTTTTCAGGTGGTTTTTAAGCCGTTCCAGAGGAAAATACCCCAATTCAGCAAGTGTGGCATACAAGGCCGGCACATCATGGCCTTTTGAAAGAAAAATTCGATCCCGGGACGGATCGTTCACTTTTTCGGGCCCCAGATTAAAATCGCCTGAAGCATAGAGATAGACGATGAGGTCCGTGCAGGATAGCGAAGCGCCTGTGAAGCAACCACCCCCCGTGCTCAGACGCAGGATGTGCTGCCGGACCTTAAAAGCCAATTTTTGCAATTCTATTGCTTTTTGAGGGGTCATATGGCGTAATATTAACTCTTGGCGGTGGTTTTGCGAAATATTTTTATTAGAGCATACGCGGCCACCGTCACCCACACCACATTGACGGCCATGCTTGGATAGGCCCTCAGGTAGCCTGTGTTGATGATTAAAAAAATGGCGCCAAATATGTTAATCCAATGATACAAAGGGCTCTGATTGTTGACTTTTCCCAACGAGATGAGCGCAAAGGCCAGAAGCACTAAAAAGCCGCCGGCCCACCCTATGAGGTCAATCCAGAAATCCTGCGTGAAATGCATGCTGGGATCAATTTTTAAGCAATTCCGACAAAACCTGCCCGGCTTTTTTGGGATTGGCCCTCCCGCCGGTTTTTTTCATCAATTCTCCCATAAAAAAACCCTGAAGCCCCTTTTTCCCATTTTTATACTCCGCTACTTTTTGTGGGAAATTATCCAGTATTTCCAGAAGGATCTGCCGCAATTGATGGTCTTCCATTTCTTCCATCAGAATTCCAAGCGCGCGGGCCAAGTCCTCCAAACCGGCATCCTGGTTTTCAGGAAGGCAGGCTGCCGGCAGGAGGGTGGCTGCCGCCTGGCTGTGGCTCACTTTTTCGGCGCGTACAAGGGCAATGATGGTGGCCAGGCGTTGGGGGGAGAGCGGGAAATCTGCAAGGGTTTGCCCCTGTTCATTAAGCCATTGGCTTACGGGCCCCAGGAGCCAGTTGGCAGCTTCCTTGGGTGTGGCCTGGCAGTCAAGCAGTTTTAAAAAATAATCGGCCAACAGGCGCTCCTCACTCAGGCGGTCGGCTTCATATTCCGATAAGCCATACTCATGGAGGCATAACCTTTTGATATCGTCAGGCAGGTGGCCCATCGCGGCCTTTTGTTCCTGGATAAAAGAGGGCGTGAGCACAAGCGGCGGCAGATCAGGCTCCGGGAAATAGCGGTAATCGTGGGCTTGTTCTTTGCTGCGCATGGACAAGGTGAGGCCCTGGACGGCATCAAAAGTGCGGGTTTCCTGATGGATTTTTTCGCCCCGCAGAAGGGCCTCTGTCTGGCGCTCGAATTCATATTCTATGGCCCGCATCACATGACGGAAAGAATTCATGTTTTTCACTTCCACTTTGGTGCCCAGGGCGGGGCTTCCTTTGGGTCGAACGGAAATATTGGCATCGCAGCGTAATGAACCTTCCTCCATGTTGCCGTCGCTCACCCCCAGCCACCGCACAAGCCGCCGGATGCGCGCCACATAATTATAGGCCTGGCGCGGATGACGAATGTCGGGCCGCGACACGATTTCCACCAGGGGCGCACCGGCGCGGTTGAAATCGACCAAGGTTTCGTAAGGATCCTGATCGTGGAGGCTCTTTCCGGCATCTTCTTCCAAATGAATGCGCTCAATTCCCACCCGCATGGGCTGGCCGTTTTCATCTTCAATTTCAAGATACCCATCGTAGCAAAGCGGCGTTTCGGACTGGGTGATCTGGTATCCTTTGGGAAGGTCAGGGTAGAAATAGTTCTTTCGGGCAAAATAACTTTTTTCGCGGATTTTGCAATTCAATGCAAGCCCCAGGCGGGTGGCCAGTTCCACGGCACGGGCATTCAGACGCGGTAAAGCCCCCGGCAGGCCTAATGTCACCGGGCTCACCAATGTGTTAGGCGGCGCACCATACTCAAACGACTCGCCAGAAAAGGCTTTAGTATCGGTGTGCAACTGCACATGAATCTCCAGGCCGGCCACCAGCTCAAAATCATCCTGATTCACGCCGTCAAAAGTACATGACACAGGCCTCTTGTTGGCAGGCTTTTCCTTTATTCAAAGGCATGGGCCAGCTGAATGCGCATGGACTGCCCACTTCTGATGATTGTCAATAATCTGCACGGGCTGGAAAGATTTCTATTAATTTTACTTTTGCAGCCCGAAATGTTTCAGGAACTGCTGGCCCTAATCCTGATTTGCGGTGCAGCCCTAAGCCTTTTTTTCACGCTGCGGCGTCCCAAAAATTCCTGCGGCAACTGTAAAAAATAAACTTTTGAAGGTGTGTTGGCAATTTCCCTTTGGATGTTTGAGAAAACAACTCTTTATTCATCTTGCGACGGCCCTTCTTTGCGTCCGGCTTTCGGCTCAGGGAGCTCCCAAGGATAGTGTAAAACATTGGCGCTGGAGCGCCATCCCTTCTATCAACCTGAATCAGGCATACTTCAGTGATTCTTGGACGGGCGGCGGCATCAATTCCATAGCCATTGCCGGTAATTTGGATGGCTTTGCTGCATACATGAAAAACCGATGGACCTGGACCAGCACATTGGCTCTTCGCTACGGTATTATCCGAAACAAAGGACAGGAGTGGAGAAAAAACCTGGACATAATAGATCTGGCCACCAAACTGGATTACAAATTTGCCCGCAGCTGGAGGGCTTTTTTCAGTTTTAACCATCTGAACCAATTCGCCCCGGGTTATCGTTTTCTGGGTGTATTTGACAGCTCTGGCAGAGAGCAAAAAACGCGCATATCCTCATTTTGTGCCCCCTGTTACTTTATGGAAAATCTGGGTATTGAATTCAGACCCTGGAGCCAGAAAGACAATCAGCCCATCAAGTGGTTTTATGCCAATCTGGGGTTACTGGCCATGCGACAAACTTTAGTGATAGATACCACACTGCATCAGACAGTGCCTGAGAATTACGGTGTGAACGTGGGAAAAATTTTGCGCAACCAATTGGGGTTTAGTCTGGAATTTGGCTTCAATAAAGACCTCGCAAAAAATGTCAATCTCCTCTTTCGTTACCGCTTGTTCAATGATCACCGGAGTTTCAAACCGCAGGATGTGATCCACCGCGCCGATCTCACCTTTTCGGCCTTCGTGCTCAAATTTCTTCGGGTAACGCTCACCGGCATTATGATGTACGACATTGCCATGGAAAAGCGCGTGCAATGGAATCAGGCTCTGGCTTTGGGAATAGGGTACCGCTTTGCGAATTTTAAAGATAAGAAGTAAATTCAGGGCGTGCAGGGGAAATATTTGATCCCCTCTCTAAAAAATTTGATTTCAGCCCCATCCGAGCCGAATCTTTTCCATGAAGTGTGGCCGAAAATAGTTTACAATAATTTAGCAATCCAAGGAATTTACTTTTGGACGCTTAGGGAGTTCCATCGGAGCCTAATGAGTGACGGTTTGTAAACTTGCTTCGTGATACGTCTTGCAGTGTGGGCCTCCGGCCAGGGCAGCAACGCCGAAATCCTGTGGCGGTATTTTGAACTCCACCCGAAAATAAGAGTAGTCCATGTGGTGTGCAGCCACCCTAAGGCTGCGGTTCTGGAGAAAGCACAGCGGTCCGGCTTGGACATAAGCCTCTATCCCCATCCTGAAAAGACGACAGAGAACTTGCTAAAAATTTTTCAAGAAAAAGATATTCAGGGACATCTCCTGGCCGGATATTTAAAACCGGTGCCCGAGGCCATTATTTGCTGCTACCGACACCGTATTTTGAATATACACCCTTCCCTTTTGCCCAAATATGGCGGCCGGGGCATGTATGGATTGCACGTGCACAGGGCCGTGGTGCAGGGGCGGGAAGCCTGGAGCGGCATCAGTATTCACTGCGTTACGGAGCAATACGACCAGGGCCCCGTCCTGTTTCAGGCACAAATTCCTGTACCTCAGGGCGCCACTCCCGAAGATCTCAGCCTGTTGATAAAAGACCTGGAGCACCGGTATTATGCCCCGGTGGCAGAGGCCTATTTTTGCGGAGAACTGCCTCATGTTGCCACAGGCCACCCCTGAATCCGGCGTCGTCCGCTACACGGAAGACAACATCCGCACGCTAGAATGGCACGAACACATCCGGCTGAGGCCTGGCATGTATATTGGAAAAACCGGGGATGGTTCGGCCCAGGACGATGGTATTTACATTTTGCTGAAAGAAGTGATTGACAATGCTGTGGACGAGCACGTGATGGGGTTTGGCAAGGACATCCGCATCGAGATTCAGGAAGGCCGGGTGCGGGTGCGGGATTACGGCCGCGGCATTCCCCTGGGGAAGCTGGTGGATTGTGTGGCCCGCATCAACACCGGCGCCAAATATGACAGCGAAGCCTTTAAAAAAGCAGTAGGCCTCAATGGCGTGGGTACCAAAGCCGTGAACGCCCTGTCTCTGGAATTTTGCATCACTTCTTTTCGGGAAGGCCAGGCCAAAACCGCCCGGTTTTGCCGAGGAAAACTGATTCAGGAAACTCCGCCCGAGCCCTCGGCCGAATCCTCCGGAACGCTGGTGGAGTTTCTTCCGGATGATCAGATTTTTCCCCATTTCAAGTTCAGGAAAGAATACCTGGAACGCCTTTTGCGCTTCTATGCCTGGCTGAATCCGGGCCTCACTTTGTGGCTCAACGGGGAATCCTTTCGTTCGGATCATGGTTTGCTGGACCTTTTAAAGGCCCATTTGGCCGAAGAGGATCTGCTCTATCCGGTGGTGCACCTGCGGGGTCGGGATGTGGAAGTGGCTTTCACCCACACACATCGTTCCGGAGAAGAATACTACAGCTTCGTCAACGGCCAGTTTACGCCTCAGGGGGGCACCCATCAGGCGGCTTTTAAAGAAGCTTTGGTGCGCACGGTGAACAATTTTTTCAAGAAAGACTTCGAGCCCTCCGATGTGCGCAGTGGCATCGTGGCCGCGATAGCCGTGAAGGTGGTGGAACCCGTGTTTGAAAGCCAGACAAAAACCAAACTTGGCAGCACACACATGTCTCCGGAGGGCGCCACCATCCGCAGTTATATCGGAGATTTCCTGAAAAATGAGCTGGACAACCTGTTGCATCGCCAAAAAAATGTAGCTGAAGCTTTGCAGCAAAAAATCACGGAAAACGAAAAAGTTCGAAAAGAAATTGCGGGCATAAAAAAACTTGCGCGGGAGCGTGCAAAGCGCAGCGCCATTCACAACAAAAAACTACGCGATTGCAAAATTCACTACAACAGCCAGCATGAACGCCGCTTCGAAACCACTCTTTTCATCACCGAAGGCGACTCGGCCAGCGGCTCCATCACCAAAGCCCGGGACGTGGCCACCCAAGCCGTGTTTTCCCTGAAGGGGAAACCCTTGAACGTGTTTGGACTCAACAAAAAAGTGGTGTATGAAAATGAGGAATTTAATCTGTTGATCAGCGCTTTAAACATTGAGGAGGGGCTAGAAGGCCTTCGCTACAACAACATCGTTCTGGCCACCGATGCCGACGTGGACGGCATGCACATCCGCCTGCTGCTCATTACTTTTTTCCTTCAATTTTATCCTGAACTTGTCCGTGCGCACCATTTGTATATTTTGCAAACGCCGCTGTTCAGGGTGCGCAACAAAAAAGAAACCCGCTACTGCTACACAGAGGAAGAACGCCTGAGAGCCTTGCGGCAACTGGGTCCCAATCCGGAAATCACGCGCTTCAAAGGACTCGGCGAAATCAGTCCGGATGAGTTTCGCCGGTTTATTGGTCCGGATATGCGCCTGGAGCCGGTGGCCCCTGGCACAGACAGCACCATTCGTCAGCTTCTGGAATTTTATATGGGTAAAAACACTCCTGCCCGCCAGGAATTTATTATTGAGAATCTGCGGGTGGATAGCCTGGCGGCTTCTTAGATTTTTTGGGCCCAAACTGGTAAAAAGCAGTACCGGTAGTTTGTGCATAAATCCCTGCAAATTTTTCTTTAAATATTGGCTTAGAATGTGTGGCGCACATCTTATTCCGGTCTGTGGTTAAAAACCAAAGCTTTGTTGTTTTGGGACAACCTGTACATTTTGCCCTCCGCTTTGCACTTTTGCAAAAAATCCAGAATTTTTGAACATGAATCCGAAGGTTTTTCCTGACGCCGATTCTGCCATTGCAGATATTGAGGACGGCATGACGCTCATGGTGGGAGGCTTTGGCCTGTGCGGAATACCCGAAAACCTGATTGCTGCCCTGGCCCGCAAAGGGGTCAAAAATCTCACCTGCATCAGCAATAATGCCGGGGTGGACAATTTTGGCCTGGGCATTCTCTTGGCCCAACGTCAGATAAAAAAAATGATTTCCTCTTATGTGGGCGAAAACGATGAATTTGAACGACAAATGCTGTCCGGCGAACTGGAAGTGGATCTGATACCCCAGGGCACCTTAGCCACACGGTGCATGATGGCCGGTTATGGTATCCCGGCCTTTTTCACGCCGGCGGGTGTGGACACCGAAGTGGCGGAAGGAAAGGAAATTCGTGAATTCAACGGAAAACGCTACCTCATGGAATTTGCTTTTGAAGCGGATTTTGCCCTGGTGAAGGCCTGGAAAGGCGACCCTGCGGGCAATCTGATATTCCGGGCTGCAGCGCGCAATTTCAATATGCCCATGGCCATGGGCGGAAAAATCACCATTGCGGAGGTGGAAGAACTGGTACCTTTAGGCGCCCTGGATCCGAACCAGATCCATGTTCCGGGCATTTATGTTCACCGGATACTACAAGGCGCTCATTATGAAAAACGCATCGAACAGCGCACCGTGCGCCCGCGCCCCAAAAATCCTGCCGGCTGAACAAAGCTTCTGCCTGAATTAAGGTTTCTGTTATGCACCGCATCCCCTTTCTAGGTCTCTTGCGTCTTCTGCGTGTCCGACAATGGACCAAGAATCTTTTCCTATTCCTGCCGGTCTTCTTCGCCGGAAAACTGTTTGATACCCGGATTGATGTTCAGGTTTTGCTGGGTTTTCTGGCTTTTTGCATGGCGGCTTCTGCGGTGTATGCCTGGAACGATCTGCGCGATGCCGAACAAGACAAACTGCACCCCGAAAAAAAAAACCGACCTATTCCGGCCGGCCAGGTTCAGCCGGCCGAAGCACTTGGATTAGCTGGCATTCTGGGGTCTTTGGCTCTTTTTCTGGCATGGAAAATCTCGGAAACCTTTTTAGGACTGCTGGGGTTGTATTTGGTGCAGAATCTCTTGTATAGTTGGCGCCTCAAGCACATTCCCATCGTGGACGTGAGTCTGGTCAGCCTGGGTTTTGTGCTTCGGATTTTAAGCGGCGGCGTGCTCGCGGACATCACGGTTTCCAACTGGATTGTTCTTATGACTTTCCTTTTAGCTTTGTTTTTGGGATTTGCCAAAAGACGCGACGACGTGATGCTCTCGCTGGATAAAAAGCAGCCCACCCGGCGTGTGGTGGACGGATACAATCTGGAGTTTCTGAATATGAGCATGGTTTTCTCGGCCGGCATTGTGGTGGTATCCTACATCATGTATTGCCTGAGCAGCGAAGTGGTGGACCATTGGCAAACCGACCAGTTGTATTTGACCGTCTTTCCGGTGTTGCTGGGTATGCTGCGCTATCTGCAACTGACCCTTGTGAAAAATAAAACAACCGATCCCACCCGCGTTTTATTAAAAGATGTTTTCATACAAATCACCATCGGCCTGTGGGTGGTGATGTTTTATCTGATCATTTATCATAAAAAGTTTTTTCAGATTTCCTGAACGTGGGCCTTCATCCCGCTGAGCAATCCAACAGAGACAGGGCCCTATTGAGCGGGTGGGGTCAATATCCACGGGTGAAGGCCCGTGTGTTGAAACCGGCCGACCCGGAAGAAGCAGAATCTTTGTTGGCTTCTTACTCGGGTCTGATTGCCAGGGGCTTGGGGCGGTCTTATGGAGATGCGTCCCTGGCTCCCGTGGTGCTGGACACCACACGCCTTTCCCGGCTGCTGGAATTTGATCCGCTGTCGGGAATACTCACGGCAGAAGCGGGTCTCAGCCTGGACGCGCTCTTAAGGTGGTCGGTGCCGAGGGGTTGGTTTCTACCGGTGGTACCCGGCACCAAATTCGTTACCCTCGGCGGCGCGGTAGCGTCCGATATTCATGGGAAAAACCACCATGTGGATGGCTCTTTCAGCCGGCATGTGGAAGAATTGGACTTGCTGACTTCCCCCGGGAAATGGGTCCGCTGCAGCCGCCAGGAAAATCCCCGTCTTTTTGAAGCCACGGCCGGGGGCATGGGCCTCACCGGCCTGATTGGCCGCGTGCGCCTCCGTTTAAGAAAAATTGAAACGGCTTTCATTAAAAAAACCACTTACCGCGCGTCTGATCTGGAAGCCATATTAAACCTTTTTGAAGCCCACGCTTCCGACACTTACTCTGTGGCCTGGATAGATTGTCTAGCCCGTGGACGCCACTTAGGCAGAAGCCTCCTATTCACCGGCGAACATGCGCTGTGGGAGGATTTACCGACGCCCTTGCGTCGGCAGGCCCTGCAACCTCACAAAAATCCCAGGCTGCGCGTCCCTATTTACTTTCCCTCGGCCACGCTTAACCCGTGGACCGTTCGATGGTTTAATACCATTTACTATCATCTGGCCGACAAGCACTTGCGCACCCGCTTCGTGCACTATGACCCCTTCTTTTTTCCGCTGGACAGTGTGATGGACTGGAACAGAATTTACGGCCGCCAGGGGTTCCTGCAATATCAGTTTGTAATTCCGGAAAGTCACGGACGCCCGGTATTAAGCAAGATTCTGGAGCGCATCAGCGCCTCGGGGCTGGGGTCTTTTCTAGCCGTTCTCAAGCTGTTCGGGCATGAAGAAAATTCCTTTCTGGGGTTCCCCTTCCGGGGCTACACATTGGCGTTGGATTTTCCCAGAACCCCCCGCCTGGAGAAGCTTTTAACCGCATTGGATGAGCTTGTAATCGGCGCGGGCGGCAGGATATATCTCACCAAAGATGCCCGTTTGAAAAACTCCGATTTTCAAATTCAATATCCGCAAGCGGAAGCCTTCAAATCCCTCAAAAAAAACTGGGATCCTGAGAACCGCTGGGTCTCTTGTATGTCGGCCCGATTGGGACTGGCTGGTCCACCAGAACTTTGTGTACCATGTTTACAGGCATCATAGAAACAAGCGCCCTCTTGGAAAAAAGGGAAATAATGGATGGCCATCATCGCTTATGGTTGCGCAGTCCGATTGCTTCAGAACTGCGAATAGACCAAAGTGTATCCCACGACGGGTGCTGCCTCACGGTGGATGCCCTGGAACCCCCATTGTACCGGGTTACTGTGATTGAGGAAACCTTGAAAAAAACGACGATTGGCTTTTGGACGCCGGGTTATGAAGTCAACCTGGAAAGAGCGCTGGCCTGGGGCGGCCGGTTGGATGGTCATTGGGTGCAAGGCCACGTGGATGCCCGGGGAATTTGCCAAGAATTGAGGCCACTGCAAGGCTCTTGGGAATTACGTGTGGGTTTTGAACCGGCCCCCGACCGCATTGTCATTACCAAAGGTTCCATTGCGGTGAACGGCGTGAGCCTCACGGTGGTGGAAGCCGGAAAAGATTTTTTTACGGTGCATTTAATCCCCTACACTTTCGAACACACCAACCTGAAATTTCTGGAACCCGGGAAGGCCGTCAATGTGGAATTTGATGTTTTGGGTAAGTACGTAATGGCTTGCCTGAGCCGGATGCAAGGGCTGGATTAATCTGTGCTATCCACCCCCTTTTCCGGTTGGCTTTGGGTCATTTTCGGTAGGTTCCGGATGAGAAAACCAGGAACTGTACAGCAGATAGTTGCGGGCTATACGTTGCACTTCACCTTCAAACAGCTCCGGCGTAATGTCTTTTACCTTTCGACCGGGCACGCCGGCATACACACTGCCTTTTTCCACGCGCGTGCCTTCGAGAATTACACAGCCGGCTGCTATCAACGATCCGCTTTCGATATAGGCCTTGTCCATCACGATGGCACCCATACCGATGAGCACATTGTCTTCAATGGTGCACCCATGCACAATGGCCCGATGCCCGATGGAGACATTATGACCAATCTCCGTGGCGGCCCTTTGATAGGTGCCATGAATTACTGCGCCATCCTGAATATTTACAAAGTTGCCCATACGGATGTAATGGACATCCCCCCGCACCACGCATTGGAACCAAAAACTGCAACCTTCCCCGCACACCACGTCCCCCACTAAGGTGGCATTAGGCGCCAGAAAACAGCCCGGACCCAACTGAGGGTACTTCCCGCGAACAGGTAAAATGAGAGCCATAATGACGACAAAAAAATGAATGTGAAAACCTTGTAAATTTACACATTCGAGTCACGAAAGTCTTCATCTCCAATCAATTTTGAAAATGAAACTTCCCGCGCCGGTGAGTGATGTGCTGGAATTGGTTTTTCCGCGCTTATGCGTGGTGTGTGAAGGAGCGCTGCTGGCGGAGGAAAACCATGTGTGCATGACCTGCCTGAACCTGATGCCGCGATTTTCTGCACGTGAAGAAGAAAGAAAAGCCGTCGAAAAACTCTTCTATGCCCGGCTGCCCTTTGAATTCATTGTGGCCTATTTTGCTTTTGATAAAAAGGCCCGTGTTCAAAGGCTCATGCACGCCATAAAATACCGCGAAAATCCCGAACTGGCGCGTTGGGTGGGCCGTTTGCTTGGTCATCAAATGCTTGAAGAACAGAATGAGTGGCCTGTGGATTGGATTGTTCCGGTGCCGCTCCACCCCAGAAAACTTCGCCAAAGGGGCTATAACCAAAGCGCCTGGTTTGCCAGAGGCCTTGCGGAGGTGCTCCATAAGCCCGTTCGGGAAGAGGCAGCGCAGCGCGTGGTGAACACAAGGTCGCAAACCGGAATGAACAAAACCCGGCGGTGGGAAAATGTGAAGGAGGCATTTTCCTGTCCCACGTCTCTGGAAGGTTTAAAGATTCTGCTGGTGGATGACGTGCTCACCACGGGGGCCACGCTGGAAGCCTGTGGTAAGGCCTTGGTGAAAGCCGGCGCCACCGCTGTGAGTGTGGCCGTCATGGCTTCCGCCTTCGGCCATGATTAAAGCACCTTAGCTTTGTGGTGTGATCAAAGAGGAAAAACAGCGGGTGTACAGGGAGCTGCTGCATCAATGGCAAGGATTGGCTTCAGAAGAAAACGACAGGATAGCCCTCCTGGCCAACACCGCGGCTTTGTTGCACCATACGCTCAAAACGCACTGGACGGGTTTTTATTTGGTGAAAGATTCTTTTTTGATCTTAGGTCCTTTCCAGGGTCCAGTGGCCTGTTCAAGAATTCCGAAAGGCCGAGGCGTCTGCGGTCAAGCCTGGGCCGATGGAAAATCGCTCGTGGTGGCCGATGTGCATTCCTGGCCCGGCCATATTGCCTGCAGTCCTTATTCGAATTCTGAAATCGTGGTGCCGGTGTGTTCCTGGAATTATGTCGTGAAAGCAGTTCTGGATGTGGACAGCACGGATTTCGGGGCTTTTGATGAAGTGGACAGGCAGGGTTTGGAAACAATCATGCGAGAGCTGGGGAATGTATGGGATCGGCTTTCGGCTTAAATTATTGGATCGGGAGCCTTGTGCTTTTTGGCCTGGGATGGGGTTGTGCCCGGGTGGTGCCCCTGAGCGGGGGCGATACCGATGTGCTGCCTCCAAGGCCAGTTAAATACCAGCCCGATTCTGCCACACGGTTATTTAACCAAAAAAAAATCCGGATCCGCTTTAATGAATACATTCAACTCCGCGACCCCACACGTGAGATTCTCGTGTCCCCCCCGCTGAATGGAAACCTCTCTTGTCAGGTCCAGGGGAAATGGCTTACCATCCGGCTTCCGGAAGAATCCTTACGATCTGCCACCACATATCTGATTCAATTTGGAAATGCCATAGCCGATATCACGGAGGGCAATGTATTGAAAGATTTCTATTATGTATTTACCACCGGGACGGATCTTGACAGCGGCGCCTTTTCAGGGACTGTATTTAGCTTGCCGGAAGGCCAGCCACAAAAAGATATGCGCGTGGCTTTGTATCCCGACACCCTGCCAGATTCCCTCCTGCTTCTAAAACCTCCATTATATTTTGCCCAATGTAATGATCAGGGGCGTTTTTCGTTCCGGTTTATCCATCCCGGGAAATATAAAGTAGGCGCTCTGGGCGAAGAAAATAACAACCTCGTGTACGACAGACCCGGCGAACGCATTGCCTTTCACCCCCGCCCCATTGAAATAACCAGCGCCACGCCCCCTCTGGATTTGGTGGCTTTTCGGGAAAAACCCCGGCGCCTCACGCCCGACTTCCTGGTGTATGAAAAAGCTGGCAGGGTTTCACTTCCATTTTGGCCAGGATTGAAAGTAGAACCGATCCGGACAGAATACGCGGACAGCCTTTTTTTTCGAACTTGTCTCAACGATCGGGAAGACAGCCTCATTCTTTTTTTTCGGGAACCTCCCGTGCCCAGCAAATTAAGCTGGCTGGTGGAATATCCCGGAAAATTCGCTCCGGATACCTTGGTGCTGGTTACAAAATTTCCAAAAAAAACGGCCGCCAAAACAGGGCGCTCCGCCAGTGGCTACATGCCCAGCCTGATCTCAAAATACAGTGGCAACGTAAACTTTAAAGAACCCTTGCAAATTCAATTTTCCGAACCTGTTTTGGCTTTTGATAGCGCTCGAATAGGGCTTCTTCAGGCCGGAAAAAACCTTCGCGATTTCAAGCTCGCTAAGGCCGATAGCGCAGGATTGGTTTGGCACATCACCACCGATTTAAAACCGGAAACAGAATATCGCCTTGTATTCGGAAGGGGGGCTTTTATTTCTTTAAATGCTCAGGTTTCAGATTCTGTGGCCATGGACTTTAAAACCTTGGCTTCAGCAGCTTTCAGCGACATTTTCGCCGGGATTAAGGACAGCCTGTATGCTGGCGGAGCTGTGGTTGTGGAACTGTTGGACGAAAAAATGCGCCGCATCAGACCGCGGCTCACCACGCAGGAAGGGCAGGTCAGTGGCTTTCGCGACCTTCCGGCTGGCCGCTACCGTCTGCGCTTTATTTATGACCGCAACCGAAATGGCCTGTGGGATACAGGGGATTTTCGTTTGAAAGTCCAGCCCGAAGAAATCATACTACTTTCGCAAACCATTGAACTTCGACCAGGTCTGTCCCAAAAAATTATCTGGAATCCTCACGAAAAAAGAATGAAACTCTAACCATGATGCAGGATGCTTACCAACCCGGCCGGGTATATCAATTTAATTTTCCGACAGTCATCCGTTTTGGATCCGGAGTGTGGCGAGAAATAGCCCCCCATCTGAAGCAGGAAAAAGTGCAACGACCCCTCCTTGTCACGGATGCCACCGTAGCGGGCCTGGAATTTTTCCACAAAATCCACGAACATTTGTTAGAAAATGGCCTCAGCCCCACTGTGTTTTGTAATATTTCCAAAAACCCCATCAAGTCGGATGTGTTAAAGGGTCGAATGGCCTATCATGAGGCCGGTTGTGATGCCGTTTTAGGTGTGGGCGGCGGGGCGGCTTTGGACGTGGCCCGGGCCGTAGCGTTGGCCGTGCATCATACCCGGGATCTTTTTGATTATGATGATTTGACAGGTGGCGATGTGTACGTCACCGAACCGATTCCGCCTTTTTACACTGTGCCCACTACAGCCGGCACCGGGAGCGAAGTGGGCCGCAGCGCCATCATCAGCGAAGACGATACCCACCGCAAGCGCATCTTGTTCTCCCCCCGCCTCATGGCCCGGCGCGTGTTCGCAGATCCCACCCTCACCTACGCCCTTCCTCCAGGCCCTACGGCCGCCACAGGCATGGACGCGCTCACCCACAATATGGAAGCCTTTCTAGCCCGAAACTTCCATCCCATATGCGATGGTGTGGCCTTAGAGGGCATGGCTCTCATCGCCGGAAATATTGAAAAAGCCGTACACGAACCCCAGAATGAAACCGCCCGTGCCCTTATGCTGCTCGGCAGCATAATGGGCGCCATCGCCTTCCAGAAAGGACTGGGAGTGGTGCATAGCATGAGCCATCCGCTCAGCACCCTGGTGGATATGCACCACGGGCTGGCCAATGCCATCAACCTGCCTTATGGCATGGCGTTTAATTTGAAATATTGCCCTGAAAAATTCCAGCGCATGGCCCAACGGCTGGGTCTTTCCTCAGGCCGGGATATTCCAGATTTTCTATTGCAACTCAACGAACGTCTGAACCTGCCCACCACCCTGCGTGCCGCCGGCGTGAAAGAAGAACACCTGGAACCGCTCACGGAACTGGCCGTTCAGGATTTTGCCCATCCTAATAATCCTGTGCCCGTCAGCCGCGCCGATTTTGCCCAACTGTACCGCCAGGCTTTTGGAGCATGTTGAAAATTGCTTTGACCCACACCGCCACACGTCTGGATAACTATTTGGCGTGGCTGCGCCAGGATCCGGATTTGGATGTGCATGTTCTGTGTGCTCAGGATAACTTCTTCCCGGATTTAGAGAGCTTTGATGGCCTGGTCTTCACCGGCGGCGTGGATATGTATCCTCCTTTGTATGGTGGCAGCCTGGCCTATTCAGGAGCCCCGGATACTTTCGATTATCAAAGGGATATTTTTGAAATCGGTTTATTTCATCAGGCTCAAAAACTCCGGTTACCCACCCTGGCCATTTGCAGGGGAATTCAGTTGGTGGGAGTAGCTTTGGGCGCACCATTAATTCAGGACCTTCAGACGGCGGGTTATCAGGACCACACCCAAAACCCCAACGGGGAAGACGGCGAACATATGGTTCGATGTTCTGGCAGCCGTTTTTTCTCTGAAAGTCTCGAGCTCTGTGTGAACTCCGCCCACCACCAGGCCCTTGCATCGGCCCCTGCCGGTTTCCGAATGACAGGATTTTCCATGCCAGACGGCGTTCCGGAAGTCCTGGAATCTGAAAATCCGGATTTTTTCCTGCTGGCATTGCAGTGGCATCCTGAGCGGTTGCATCTAAAACCTGCCGCATGTGCACCGGCCGCCGATATTCCGAGGCGCGCCTGGAAAGAAGCTGTGGAAAAAAGGAATTTCGAAAAAATAAATTTGTAGGTTAGGGGCGGGTATTTTTGACAAAAATCATGACACAAAAAGACGAAAAAAGCCAAAAACTGGAAGCCCTGAAGCTGGTGCTGGACCGGATGGACAAAACTTACGGAAAAGGCACGGTGATGCGCCTGGGCGATAAAGCCGCCGAAGAAATTGAAGTGATTCCCAGCGGCAGCATTGGCCTAGATCTGGCTTTAGGGGTTGGCGGTTATCCGAGGGGCCGTATTGTGGAAATTTACGGCCCGGAATCCTCCGGAAAAACCACCCTCACCATCCATGCTATTGCGGAGGCCCAGCGCAAAGGAGGTATCGCCGCGTTCATTGATGCGGAACATGCTTTCGACAGCGCTTATGCCCGCAAGCTGGGCGTGGATGTGGACAATTTGCTCATCTCCCAGCCCGACAGCGGCGAACAAGCCTTGGAAATTGCCGACAATCTTATCCGTTCAGGGGCTATCGACGTAATCGTAATTGACTCCGTGGCGGCTTTGGTTCCTAAAAGCGAGCTGGAAGGCGAGATGGGTGACAGCAAAGTGGGGCTTCAGGCCCGGTTGATGAGCCAGGCTTTACGCAAGCTGACCGCCACCATCAGCAAAACCCGCTGCGTGTGTTTCTTTATCAACCAGTTGAGGGAAAAAATCGGGATCATGTTCGGCAATCCAGAGACCACCACCGGTGGCAATGCTCTGAAATATTACTCCAGCATCCGGCTGGACATCCGGCGCGTCAACCAAATCAAGGAAGGCGACACAGCCGTGGGCAACCGGGTGAAGGTGAAAGTCGTAAAAAACAAAGTGGCGCCGCCTTTTCGTTTCACTGAATTTGATATTCTTTTCGGAGAAGGTATCAGCAAAGCCGGAGAAATTCTGGATTTGGGCGTGGAACTGAACATCATCAAAAAATCGGGGTCATGGTTCAGCTACAACGATGCGAAGCTGGGACAAGGCCGGGACGCCGTCATTCAACTGCTGAAAGACAATCCGGATCTGGCCCAGGAGCTGGAAAGCCGCATTAAAGAACAGCTGGGCTAAGGCTTTCTTTTTCCTTTTCGTTCTGATACACGGAACGCACCATGTGCGCAACAGACACATCGTTAAACGTCAGCAGCTTCACCAAAGGCCTTTCGCGCAGTTTCATAAACCGGATGGCTTCCTTTTCGCTCAGGCCTTTGCGATACGCTTCTGCAGCCCGGTCATAAAACCATCGAAAATAGGCCAGCTTCTTTTTCAGCAAAGCAGGCCCTCCCGAGGGCTGGGGGTTGTGGCCACACCACAAAGCTTCGAAGTCAAGGGTACAGAGCAATTCCAGGGAACGAATTTGCTGGGCCAGATTTTCAGTGCGCCGCCAGATTTTAATTTTTTCGGCCACGTACATGTCACCGGCAAACAACCAGCCTTCCTCCTTTACATAAAAACACAAGTGGCCCGGCGCGTGGCCCGGCGTTTCTATAGCCTGATAGCGCCGTCCCTCGAATTCAAAAAATTCAGGCATGTGCACCACCGGCACCGGTTCTGCAGGACCGAACATTATCTTCTCATAAGGCAAAATGGAAAAACCCGTCTTGAGGATCCGGCCAGTTTCCGGATGTCCATACACCGGCGCACCAAACCTGTCATGAAAAAAAGCAGCGTTGCCCGAATGGTCTTCGTGGAAATGGGTGAGCAAAACCGCCCGAGGCGCCGGTTGCCAAAAATAATTTTTGATCCATGCCCGGGCATTGGAAGGACCGGTGTCAATGAAAAGACTGCCCACCTGATAAAAGCACACCGGAATCTGGGCAGCCGGCACCAAAGAACGTGCCACCCGCACACATTGCACCACTCCAAAATCCAATATCTCAAACACCCGAAAATCAGGTTTCAGGTTTCATAATCTGTGCCAAACACCTTATCCCAAAACGGCGAGGTGAACCCAAACCCACGTTCGGGATCCCGATAGTGGTGCATCATGTGATGTCTTTTAAGTTTCTGAAACCAAACATTTTTAAAGTTAAAATGATGCACAGCAAAATGCAAATTGTCATAAACCAGATATCCCAGAACAAAACCCGGAAAATAGGCAAAAACCCACAGCGGACCCCAGATCCACCAGCACAAGGCAAAAATCAAAATGGCCAATGGCAGGCTGAATCCCGGCGGCATCACCAGCCTGAGCGCATCGTTCGGATAGTCGTGATGAACGCCGTGAACAATAAAATGCAGCCTGCGGCCCCAGGCCGATTGGGGTTGCCAGTGAAAGACCCACCGATGCAGCGCATATTCAAAAAATGACCAGGAAACCAGACCCAGCAGCCCGATGCCCAGCCCCGCCAACCACGGTCCCTTCTTGAAAGCAAACACCACCAGGCACAGCCCTATCACAGGGACATATAATACGGTGGGGACCCAAGGCCTTACGCGGCTGAAATAATCCAGAACCGGATTGGAAAACATGGGTACCGACTCTGAGCCGGCCGATACGAACAATTGTTTTTCTGAAACTTTTTTGGGCGAAATAGATTCCAAAGTCCTAAAATTCCGGCCCAAAAGTATGAAAGCCGCCGGAAGCCATTAATTCAACCTCAGCACCTGACTGATGCTAAACCGCCTGAGATAGAGAGCCGGCAAAACCATGGCCACAAAAGACAACACCATCGACATTCCGTTCACAGCCAGAACGCCAGTCCAATCCCAGACCACCGGCACGGTGTCCAGATAATAGTTCGTGGCATCCAAGGGCACCAGGGCGTACGAGCTTTGAAGAATCACGCAGCCCCAGGCCAGACCATCCGCCAAAATCATACTCACGGCCAAAATGCCCGAAAATTGCAATAAAAAAACCCCCGACAGCCGGTGCGAAGGCATACCCATGGCCCTGAGCAGGCCCAAAGCCGAACGGCGTTCGAGAACCATCGTGTAAAAAGCGGCCATCAGGCTAAGACAACCCACCACCATCAGCAGTAAAGAGATGATGAAAATATTGACATCTAAATAATCCAACCATTCAAATAAATTGGGCAGCACATCCCGTGTGGTCAAAATGGAAAATTCCGGGGGAAATAGGGTATTCAGACTTAGCTTCACGGCCTCCGCCTTATTTTCTTGACAGAAAATTTCATACGCCGAAAGGCAACCGCTTCTCTCCGGACAAAAGATCTGTTCCAAATCCGATTTGTGGGCCAATACCAAATAGGCATCGAACTCCTGCATGCCAGTGTAATACAAAGCCGCTACTTCGTAGGTGCGCGGCAACCTGAGTTGCAGCCCTCCGAGGGAATCCGGGGAAAGAAAATACATTTTGACGGAAGCCCCGCTGTCAATCCCCAGCTTTTCAGCCAGGGTACGGGATATTGATAAATGGCCAGGTTGGGGTATTGAAAATACGCCCCCTCCATCAAAGTTGTCATCCACACCCTTCACTAAAACGCCGGCCAAATCCTCTCGAGTTTTGAGGATAGCCGGCCGGGCCAAGACCGGGTTTACGGCCCGGACGCCTGGAATCTGCCGCAACCGATGGCTCTCCTTGGCAAATTCCCAGAACACAGGGGCGTCGCCACCGTCCGGACCATATTTCTGCACCACCAGATGGCCCACAAACAACGCTGCCTTATGCCGGATGGCCTGACGAAATCCCCTGACCACCGAAAGCGATAGAGCCATGACAAGAGTACCCACAAACACAGACAGGGCGGCCACGCGCACTGTGCTTCGTGCCATCCGGCCCAGACCTGACCGGCTCCAGCGCCGCGCCATCCACAGAAGCATACACAAAGTTCTCCGCAAAGGTGGCGGGGAAATTGCAAATTTGCTCTGTGGTATCCCGTGGGTTGATTACAGTATTTTTTTTCTGTGTTCTTTTTTTCGGTAAGTTTTATACCAGTCCCGGGGCTTCTTTCCATAACCCGGAAACGCCCGTCGTGTGTGGGGCCGACCGCCTGGACCAATACCTTCCATGGATTCAGAACCGCCGAGTAGGCCTGATTGTCAATCCTACCTCTCTGTGCGGGCGAAGACATTTGGTGGATACCCTGCTGGCGCTGAAAGTGCCTGTTAAAAAAATTTTCGGACCGGAGCATGGCTTTAGGGGCGATATGCCGGCCGGAAAAAAAATTGACTCCTACACAGATCCGCAAACCGGCTTACCCGTTATTTCTCTTTACGGAGAAAAAAAGAAACCTTCCCGGGCCGACTTACAGGGCCTTGACATCCTCCTGTTCGATATTCAGGATGTGGGGGCCCGGTTTTTCACTTACATCTCCACCCTGAGCCTGGCTATGGAAGCCGCCGCAGAAGCCGGATTGCCTATGATAGTTTTGGACCGGCCCAATCCAAATGGATTTTATGTGGACGGCCCCCTGCTGGAAAAATCCTGCTCCAGCTTTGTGGGTATGCATCCCGTGCCTATCGTGCATGGAATGACGGTGGGCGAATACGCCCGGATGGTGAATGAGGAAGGCTGGCTGAGCGGCGGTTTGCGCTGTGACCTTCATATCATACCCTGCCTGGGATACACCCATGCCACCCGCTACCATGTACCTGTGCCGCCATCTCCCAACCTCAACACGCAGGAAGCCATTTTCCTCTATCCGTCCCTGTGTCTTTTTGAAGGCACCGTGATGAGCGTAGGTCGCGGCACTATGAGGCCTTTTACCATGGTGGGGCATCCTGACTTCAAAAATGCCCCTTTCTCTTTCACGCCAAAGCCTATTCCAGGGATGACCGATAATCCAAAATTTAGTGGGATCTTATGCCGCGGATATGATTTCAGCGCCTACGTGCAACTATTAAAAGTCCGTGGAAAAATTGAAATCGGTTGGATTATTGAAGCCTATAAAGCTATCGGCGGTTCCTTTTTCACACCTTATTTTGACAAACTGGCCGGCACACCGCAACTTCGGGAACAAATTCTCCAGGGTATCCCGGAGGATTCCATACGGCGCTCCTGGCAGCCCGGGCTCGAAAAATTTAAAGCGCTCCGGCAGCGTTATCTTCTGTATCCGGACTTTTAGAGATTTTTTCAATCTGATTTGGTTACGCACCGGAATTCATTGGGGGTGGAATTCCATTCCCGGAGTTTCTCCATCATGAAGATTAAAAACTAAATTTCAATTATTTATGTCAAAAAACCGATATATTGTTTCATCAAAAACCCATTTCAATCCCAAATCGGAAAACAACATTTCTATCCATTGAAACTTGCGTATCTTTGCCACGGCAAGTCTTATACGGCCAGCTCCCTTCGAACCTCCCCAGGACCGGAAGGTAGCAAGGATAGAAGGTTGAAGCGGCGCGATATAAGTAACTTGCCATTTCTTTTTTAAATTCTGGACCAGTTGCGCAGGATGTCCAGTCCTCGGGGTGTCAGAATGCTTTCCGGATGAAACTGGACGGCAAACACAGGTTTATTCTTATGGCGCATGGCCATGGCCACCCCGTCGCTGCTGCGCGCAGTCACAAAAAAGTCGGGCCCGGTGTCGCCAACAGCCCAGGAGTGATACCGCCCTACATTAAAAGTTTTTGGAAGCCCCCGAAACAGAGGGTCCTCTGCTACCGTCCGAATGCGCGAGGCTTCGCCATGATACACTCTCTCCAGGTTGAATAGGCTCCCACCGTTGGCCAAAGCCAAAGCTTGCATGCCCAGGCAAACGCCCAACGTAACCGGCGGCTTTTCTGCGTTCAGGATGAGCCGTAGAACATCCATCAAGTGGCCCGCTTCTTCCGGAAGCCCGGGACCGGGCGAAATTACAAGCCGACTGCAGGGAAGAGACGTCAAACCAGCGAGTCGCTTATCATCGTTGCGCCACACCGCAATCTCGTCGTCAGGGCAACAGATATGCACATAATGGACCAAATTGTAGGTGAAGGAATCGTAATTATCTATTACCCATACTGTTCCCTTTTTACGGACTTCCCCTTCCATTCCAGAATAAATCTTAATCAGGTCCGACCGTTCGCAGGGTTAAAATATGAAGAAAAATGCCTACCACAGGAAAGGCGAGCAGATTGTAAAAAAAAGGATAATAATGAATTCCCAGAAATTGAATCCCTACCCCCAGCCCCAAATTGAATAGGACATACAAGACCAACCCCCACCGTTGTCTTTTTTTATACCAGATGTAGAGCAAGGCGGTTTTAAAGGCGCTGATAGCCATCAAGGCAGCCCCTGTGAGTTGAACATAGTATTTGAAACTGCGGGCCATGGAGTTGGATTTTTCTAAAGTATCCACGCCGCTCAGGTTGAACAGGAGTTTCATCACAGGCGTCGGAAAGAGCCCCATCCACAATCCACATGCCAGCGTGAGAAGCGAAAAAGCAAGAGCGCCCAACCAGGCGCCCGGCCAGGGGACCCACTGTTGGGTTTGGAGCTTAAAATGCCTGCTTGGTCCAGTTTTCATAAAATTTCACCTGCTCCGGGGAAGGCCGCTCAGCCTTGATGACGGAAAACAAGGGATAAAAACGATCCGGTCCCCGCATCAACCCAATTTTCTTGAGACGATTTCCTGAAAGCACATGCAATTCCACCCGATCGTCCGAGAAGTATTTAAGCCATTCGTTCAGATTGTTATCTACCTTGTATCCATTGATGGCCCGGATTTCATCTCCGAGCATCAGGCCAGCGGCTTCGGCCAGGGATCCCGGAGCCGTCATGGTGACCACCGTGCGGCTTCCGGATTCTTGAACTTTAAACCCGAAATCCCGTTCGCATACGGCGGGATTATCTAAAGGTGTAACCTGAAGACCCGCTAAGGGCAGAAGGGCCTGAAGCATTTCCAGGTACGAGCCCGGACCTTCGACGTATTGTTGGAAAAAATCGTCCAGTTTTTCGCCGGCCTCTGCTTCCAAAAGGCGTTTCACATCATCGCGTGTGTAACCGGCGCGCAAATTGCCAAATTGTTCGTTCATCCGGCGCATCACATCATCCAGGCTGCGTGCCCCATCGCTGTTGCGGCGGATGATAAAATCCAGGCAGAGCGCCAGAAGCGCGCCTTCGTTGTAGATGGAGACTTTGCGGTGGGGCGCGCCTTCGCGGTAGCCGTCCAGCCAAGTATCAAAGCCAGACTGGGCCACGGAATAAGAGCGCCGCCCGTAATTGTGCGCATGCTTCTGGATCCATCCGCTGAGCTCGGACAGCAGAAAATTTTCTGATAAAACGCCGGCGCGCACGCCCAGCATCTCACCGTAGTAAGTGGTGAATCCTTCAAACACGTATCCCAGCTCGCTGTAGTTCTCCCGATTGTAATCGTAAGGCAGCATGTCGGCGGGACGTATGGTTTTCACATTCCAGACATGGAAAAGTTCATGTGAGCAAAGGCTCAGAAAATCCGTATAATGGGGTTCCTGCATCAGCGCATAACCCGGCCCAAAAGCAATGACGGTGCTGGCGGTGTGCTCCACGCCATGCCGGAAAGCGTGGGGCATTATTTGAAAGAGAAAATGAAAGCGGTCGGCCGGAAAAGTTCTGAACAACTCCAACTGCTCCCGGATGAGGAGGCTCAGATCTTTGCGCAGACGGTTCATATCCGGGCGGCATTCTCCCTGAAACCAAAGATCAAACCGAATACCCGCCACCTCTAAATAAGTGGCTTTGAGGGTGCCGCTGGCCACCAAAGGACTGTCCGCCAGTTCATCGTAACTGCGGGCGCGGAACACATGTTTTTCTCTCTCGCGCAAGGAGGTGGCCACACGCCAGTGGTCCGAAATCACCAACCTCAGTTCGCAAGGTTCCTCCCGCCTGTCGGGCAAATACATTAAGCAATTCACGGGATTCACGTACACCTGCAGGTCGTCCACCCAGGTGGAGCCGGCATTCAGCGTGGCCGCATAATACAGATAGCTGAGCCGCACCTGCCGGGCGCCCTCTGTGTTCAAGAGCCATCTGTCTCGGCTGATTTTCTTCAATTTTAGGGGAGCGCCAGAGCCATCCTCGCATTCCACATCTTTAACATTGGCCGCAAAATTTCCGGCTTCGTACCGCCCAGGCCGCCAAAAAGGAAGGCATATCTCCAAAGCCTCTGCTCCGCCGGTTTCAAACGTCATGTCTATTTTCAAATATTGCGTGGCCGGACTTTTGACCGAAATGGTGTAATGAATCATACAGCCTCAAAAGTAGAAGGCCGTTTAAGCTATTTTTCTTTTCAAAACGTTGTAATTTCAACAGCGCCGGGAGAATTGAAAATCTCCGGACTTGGGGGCTCTGAATGTTTGGGCCCAACGGAACCGCCTCCGGACTCCTCCCGTTGTTTATGAGATCATTTAACTGGACCTTTTTCCATGGCATCCAGAATGGCCCCGGCCCAATAATTTCTCAAACCAAATCCACCTGGTTTGCCAGAACGACGGGAAACAGATACAACCTGCTTTTTTTCAATGTCAAAAAATACAGCGTAGTAGGAAGCCCTCTCCTGAAATTTATTGAAATACTCAATAATAAAGATGAGGCCCAGCCCTTTAAGAGAGGGATCTATTTCCAGACTTTGTATCAATCCGGGAATTTTTTCTGTGTTTAATTGATAGGGATCATTTATCACCATCTTTTCCGGATCCACTGTTTGGTTGGCTTTTTGAACGGCTGACAAAGCATACTCGACCGACTGTTTTCCAAAATATTTTTTGATGTTGTATTTGTCTTTCTCATTGGCCATCAAATAGTTCCAAGCATCAAAATATTCCGACTTGATATGGTAGGGATTGGTGAAACCGGAGGAACCTACCAAACGGGCTTCCCTGAAATCCAATCCAAAAAAAATGACCCTTGGACTGTTCAAAAGATCGGATTGTCCCCAAGTGGACGAAATGGAGAGGAGGCAAATAAAGATGAAGAATTGTAATTTTTTCATACAGAATAAATTTTGTTTTACAAAGATAGTGCAAGGTAAATTATCTGGTTAAAATTCGATAGTTTTTCTTGTTTAATTATTAAAGCGAAAAAATTGATTCGTAAAAAATAATATACTGTTCACAGATTTAATTCAATATCTTAAAAATGAAAATAATATTGTTTATTTAAAGATATATTTAAATTTATCAATCATTAATTGCGTTAAATTTATTTATACATAATTATACAAATAATAGATTCACTTATAAATCCTCCTGCGGATGGTGGCGTACACTACCAGGATAAAAAGCCCGGCGGCCACGCCATAGCCGAACAGACTCACATAAGGCAGTCCGTAGGGGCCAATCTGGTTTTTGGGAAAGGGGACGGTGGCCAGGATGGAAGCGCCAATCAAAAGGGCACAAATAATGAAAGTGAACACCAGGCGATTGGTGATGGAATCGAGCTTTTTGAGGAGGTAACCGTACCCCTGCAATTCCACTTCCATGTGAAACCGGCCCTTGCGGGCGATCCTAAGAAATTCGCGGACCTCAATGGGGAAATTGCTGACAAAGCTGAACACCTGCTCGCCGCGATACTGCACCTCATTCAGCACATTGCGGGGCTTCCATTGATCCTGAAGAATTTTTGCGCCATAAGGCCGCACGAATTTGTAGGTTTCGAACTCAGGATACATGATGCGGCCAATGCCCTCTAAAATAGCCAAAGCCCTAAAGATCAGAAAAATACCGGCAGGCACCACCATTTTGTAGCGTTTAAATACCTGCTGCAGGTCTTTGGTCAGTTCAGCCAGGCTGCCTTCGCTCACCGTGAGCTGGGCATACTCGTCGATCAATTCCTGCAGTTCGCTTTCAAACTGGCGCATGTCGTTGATTTCATCCTCGATGGCCAATCTTTTGAGATTGTTGGCCATCATGCGGGCATCGTTGGAAGCCATGGCCACAAACACGTTGGCAAACGCGTGGCGGTCCCGGCGCGAGAGCATGCCGACCATCCCAAAATCCAGCAGGCAAATGGTGCCGTCTGCCCGCACTAAGACGTTGCCAGGATGCGGATCCGCATGGAAAATGCCGAATTCAAAAATCTGGGTCAAATAGATGTTGAAGCCGTTTTCCACGACTTTTTTCGGGTCCACCCCCCAGGATTTCATGCGCTTAACATCGGTGAATTTGCAACCCTCCACAAACTCAATCACCAACACTTTCTCGGTACTGATGTCCCTGTAAGGTTTAGGGATGTAAAAATTGGAATAGTCTCTGTAGAGTTCACGGAAGCGCACCATATTGCGCGCTTCGTTTTGGTAATCCAACTCTTTCAGGATGCTTTTTTCAAAAGCCGATACAATGTCCGGAGCGTTCAGGATGCCTTGTTTCTTTAAATACCGGTCGGTACGGCGCACGATTTCATGCAGGAGGGCCAGGTCACGCTCCACCATCTCGCGGATTCCCGGTCTTTGAATTTTCACCACCACGTCCCTTCCGCCTATCAGCCGGGCTTTATGCACCTGGCCGATGGAGGCAGACGCCATGGGCGTGGGATTAAATTCCTCAAAAATTTCGTTCAGGGGTTTTCCTGTTTCATACTCCAGGATAGACATGGCCTCTTCACTGGAAAAAGGCGGCACCCTGTCTTGTAGTTTCTCAAATTCCTTGACCAAAGGCTCCGGAATGATGTCGGGCCGGTTGCTGAGCACCTGGGCCATTTTCACGAAAGTGGGCCCCAGTTCTTCGGCCGCCATGCGGATCCGTTCCCAGCGGGTGTACTGCAGGGCCGGTTTATCCTGACGGAGCCAGCGCAGACGCAGATTTTCGGGCACAAAGTTGCGCAGGGTGCTGTTGGCCACAATATCTTCAAAACCATACTTGACCAGAATGGCAATGATTTGCCGCAGCCGTCCCAGATTACGCCAGGTGGAATTTATGCCCATGCAATAGGCACAAAAATAGGCGCGCCCGGCGGCTTCATGCTAAGGATTTGAAGCGTAAAGTGAATCCAGGAGGGGCAGAACCCGCGGATCTATCCGCCAGCGCCCCCATCGGCCCTCGCGCCAGGTGTACACGTGTTCCATTTGGGGACACAAACTCAAGGGAAGCGTCAGGACGCGCCCCTCGTCATCGGTGAGGCGAATCAATTTATCCACAGGGCATAATACGTTGGCCTTCTCGCTCAAAGTGAGACGGGTGAGGCGCTGAAGAAGTTTGGGATCTTCCAATCGGTGCAGGCGTTTTTCATAACCTTTCCTGTCCAGAATAAGGATGTCCGCTACAACGTACCGCCGGCTCTCCCCCTCTCGGGTGCAGGCGGCACAGCAAAGGTCCAGCCACACGGCCAGCAGTACCCCGAATAAGTGGGTCCGGTTTACTTTTGTGCAGATATGGAGGAAAAAAATTATTTTGTTCATGAAAGCTCTTATGTGGATGAGGGCGCAGTGATTGGAGCCGGAACAAAAATCTGGCATTTTTCGCACATCATGGCGCCCTGCGAAATCGGAGAAGGTTGCAATATTGGTCAGAATGTGGTGATTTCGCCCCAGGTGCGCCTTGGACGAAATGTGAAAATCCAGAATAATGTGTCGGTGTACACCGGGGTCATTTGCGAAGACGATGTTTTTCTGGGACCCAGCATGGTATTCACCAACGTCATCAATCCGCGCAGCAGTGTCAATCGCAGAAATGCCTACCAGACCACCCTTGTGAAAAAAGGGGCCAGCATCGGGGCCAATGCCACTATTGTGTGCGGGATCACTTTGGGAGAATATTGCTTTGTGGGCGCGGGCGCTGTGGTCACCAAAGACGTGAAGCCTTACGAACTGGTATATGGCAATCCGGCCCGACATGGGGGCTGGATGAGCGCTTTCGGGCACAGGCTGCATTTCAACGCTGAGGGTGTGGCTGTGTGCCCTGAATCTGGTCAGCGCTATATTCTGGAAAATGGACAGGTTCGGCCATTGGAATAAAAATTTCCGGTTCAAAAAATGAGGCGTTCCCCACGGGTGATACTGGTGACAGGGGGGGCCGGCTTTATCGGGTCGCACGTTGTGCGCCGGTTTGTTAATGCCTACCCAGACAGACACATCATTAACCTGGACAAACTCACCTACGCAGGTAATCTGGCGAATTTGAAAGATGTGCAGGAGAAACCGAATTATCATTTTGTTCATGCCGATATCTGCGATGCCCAAGCCGTAAAGGAAGTTTTCGGGCGCTGGCAGCCCGAGGCGGTGGTGCATCTGGCTGCCGAATCGCATGTGGATCGTTCCATAGAAGCGCCGGATGCTTTTTTGCAAACCAATGTCATGGGCACAGCCACCTTAATGAACGTGGCTTTAGAATTTTGGCGCGGCCATTTTGAAGGCCGCCTGTTTTATCACATTTCCACCGACGAGGTGTACGGCTCCTTAGGCAACAGTGGGTATTTCCATGAAGAATCCCCCTACGATCCGCAGAGCCCCTATTCTGCTTCCAAAGCTGCCTCAGACCACCTGGTCAGGGCATATGGCAACACCTACGGCTTGCCTTATATTATCAGCAATTGTTCCAATAATTACGGTCCTTATCAGTTTCCTGAAAAACTTATTCCGCTGTGCATCCACAATCTCACCCAACGAAAGCCGCTCCCGGTGTACGGTACAGGCGAGAACGTGCGGGACTGGCTCTATGTGGAAGATCATGCCCGGGCCATTGAACTTCTCCTGGAGAAAGGGCAGGAAGGCCAAACCTACCTTATAGGAGGCCGAAATGAATGGCGCAATCTCGATCTGGTGCGGAAATTGTGCCGGCTATATGATGCTCTGAATCCTTTTGGTCATAAAGATTCTGAGACTTTAATCACATTTGTGAAAGACCGGCCCGGCCATGATGTACGCTATGCCATCAATCCTTCGAAAGTGGAAAAGGAACTGGGCTGGCGCCCGTCGGTCCACATGGAAGAAGGTCTCCGGCGCACGCTTCAGTGGTATCTCGATAATGAAGCATGGCTAAATGCGGTGGTTTCCGGTGCCTATCGCGAATACTACAGCCGGATGTACGAAAGGCGTTAAAAGACTGCTCAATCAGGAAATTTCCTAAGTTTTTACAAATGGAGCCGCGCCTTTTTTTCAAAAAGTTCCTCCTGGGTTTCCCGGACATTGGGGTCCGGAAGGCAGCAATCCACCGGACACACCGCAGCACACTGGGGTTCATCATGAAATCCCACGCACTCGGTGCATTTATCCGAAACGATGTAATACACATCCTGACTGAGGGGCTCATTTTTTGCTTCCGCATCCACCTGGCGACCGTCCATGAGAGTATACATGCCCGTGAGCGAGGTGCCGTCGGCCATGCGCCACGGCACACCCCCTTCATATATAGCGTTATTGGGGCACTCGGGTTCGCAAGCGCCGCAATTGATGCAGGCATCTGTGATGTAGATAGCCATTCAGAATTTTGCTCAAAATTAAGAAACAGAAATGGGTGGGCTGGGTTTTGAGGAACGCTTGAACAGTTTTAAAACCCTTGGTAAAATTTTAGAAACCTGGGCTGTTGGGCCAATCCCTAATAAAGTTCAGGTGGCCTTCGACCAAGCTATGGCTGATAATCCTTGGTTCACAGAACGCTGGATACGATTTTCTTTTAAGGGTCTGGCCTGGTTTTTATCCGAAGAAGCTTTAAACCGGTGGGCCGCCTCCAATCCGTCGGGCTTTGGCGTCCCTAAAAAAGTGGGTAATGTGGCTTTGGTTTTGGCCGGTAATATCCCGGCGGTGGGATTCGCCGATATTTTTTACGTTCTCATGTCGGGCCACAGGGCTTTGATAAAATATGCATCCCGTGACAAGGCATTGTTGTCTTTCTTGCTTCAAGAACTGAGCCAACTGGAGCCCTCCTGGAAAGAACAATTCAGCGAAGCCACCACCCCGCTGAAAGATTTTGACGGGGTGATCGTCACAGGAAATGCCGATACGGCCCGCACCCTCGACCACTATTTTCGTGCCTATCCCAGGATTGTCCGGGGCCACAGGCAATCCGTGGCAGTGCTCACAGGACTGGAAAACCATAAGGAACTGGAAGGCCTGGCTTTGGATATGGTGGCCCATTTTGGACTGGGCTGTCGTAATGTCACCATGCTGCTGGTGCCCAAAGACTACGATTTCGGGCATTTAGCAGAGACGTTGGAAGCATACAAGGATGAATTCCTGCAGCACCATCGGTTCAAAAACAATTACGACTATCAAAAAACCCTGCTTTTATTAAACCGAATTCCTCACTACGCGGCAGGGCCACTTCTTCTGGTCCCATCCGAAAATACCCTGGCTCCGGTGTCGGTGGTCCATTACACAACGTATGAAAACCACACAAAGGTCTTTTCATTTCTGGAGAGCCACACATCCAATATTCAGGCTGTTGTGAGCGCTGCGCCCTGGGTGCCAGGAGCTGTTTCCCCTGGAAAAGCCCAGTTTCCGGAGCCTGGCGACTACGCCGACGGCGTGAACGTGGCAGAATTTCTTGCTTCCCTTCAAGGCCACCAGAATATATTACATTTGCGCTCGGAATGAGTGAAACTGCCGCAGCGCCCCTACGCCAACCTAAACCTTCCTGGTTGCGCGTGAAGCTTCCGGTGGGCGACACCTACAGACAGGTACGCCAGATCGTCACAGAACACCGCCTGCACACCATTTGCGAAAGTGGTAATTGTCCCAACATGGGAGAATGCTGGGGCGCCGGAACGGCCACCTTCATGATTCTTGGGAACGTCTGCACGCGGTCCTGCGGTTTTTGCAACGTGGCCACTGGAAAGCCCGAAGCTGTGGATCCTTATGAACCTCTCCGCGTCGCGAAAAGCGTAAAGCTCATGGGGCTCAAACATGTGGTGATCACTTCTGTGGACCGGGATGACCTTCCCGACGGGGGGGCTGACATCTGGGCCAAAACCGTGACGGTGGTACGTAAGCTCAATCCCGGAGTCACCCTGGAAACTCTGATTCCGGATTTTCAAGGTAAGTGGGAGAATCTACAGCGCATCATCGAGGTGGCCCCCGAAATCGTATCCCATAACCTGGAAACCGTGCGCCGCCTCACCCGTTGGGTGCGCGTTCAGGCGCGTTATGACCGCAGCTTGGAGGTTTTGAAGCGTTTATCCGATGCAGGGCTCATCACCAAGTCTGGTATCATGCTGGGTTTGGGAGAAACCTATGACGAAATCCTCGAAACCATGGATGATCTCCGGATGGTAGGTGTGCGCATCATGACCATCGGGCAATACCTCCAGCCATCGCCCAAGCATTTACCTGTGCAGGAATTTGTCCATCCGGATATGTTTGCCCGGCTGCGTGAGGCCGGTCTGGAACGCGGATTCAGCCATGTGGAGAGCGGACCCTTGGTGCGCTCCTCCTATCATGCTGAAAAACATATCTGAAATTTTTCCCTGTTTTAATTTCGTCTATCCTTCTTGCTTATGCCCATCGTCAAAGTTTGTTTTACGCCGGCGCTCTATCCTCTGTATGCCGCGCGCGAAAGCATTACTGTGGTGGTGGATATCCTGCGGGCCACCAGCGCCATTTGCACAGCGTTTGAACATGGAATTGAGGCGGTCATTCCGGTTTCGGAGATAGAAGACACATTTTTTTATAAAGGAGACGAAAACTGTCTCTTAGCCGCTGAAAGAGGGGGAAGCATCGTGGAGGGGTTTGCCTACGGAAATTCCCCAAAAGACTACATGAAACCGGAAATCCGGGGAAAAACCCTTGTGATCACCACCACCAACGGTACCCAGGCTATTGAGGCGGCCGCTGACTCAGACCTTATCCTCATCGGCTCTTTTCTAAATATCAGCGCCCTTTCTGAGGCCTTGAGCCAACTTCAGATGGACACTATGATTCTATGCGCCGGTTGGAAAAACCGTTTCAACCTGGAGGATACCCTTTTTGCCGGGGCGCTCACCCGGCGCCTTCTGGACAATGGCTTTTCCTATGCCCTGGACAGCGACGCCGCCATGGCTTCAGTGGCTATCTATCAGGCCGCCGGCAGCAATTTTTATGATTTTCTTGAAGAATCTTCCCATCGTAAAAGGTTGGCCGCATTAAATCTGGAAGAAGATGTTCGTTTTTGTCTGACACCGGATTATACCCGTTGCCTGCCTTACATGGACGGCCCAATTATGCGCAATGCCCGCAATGTGGCCGAACTGGAAAGCATCGTGGCAAGCCGGCTTGCCCAGCCTGAAATCAATGCTCTAAAAAAATGACCCATATTCTGCTTATTTGTTTTTTTCTGAATTTCTCCATATTTCCAAAACACGTGCCTTGTGCCCATTTTGGAAGCCTTCCGTTCAAAATGACCGCTCCTGCCAAAGGCAAGCCACTTTTTTCCGATAAAAACTACTACCAGGCCTTGCAGGAAGCCCGGAGGAAGAAGAAGGGCCTTTTTGTTTACTTCCGAAGAAATGTGTGCGGACCCTGTGACCAAATGGAAGAAATCATTTTTAAAGAACCGGAAGTCAGAGATTTTTACGAACGGTATTTTGTATGCATTAAAATGAACTGCGATGATGAATTCGGAAGCTCTTTTTGCGGCACCAAACGAATCCAACAGGTGCCGGCCTATCTATTCCTGAATCCAAAAGACGAAAGCTCTTTGTATCAGGACGCCGGATTTTTTGAGAAAAATACCATGATCCGCCTCGCCAAAGCCGGGCGCGATTTTGGCGCCCTGATGGTGGAGATGTATGGCAAATTTGAAACAGAAAGCAACCTGCCCGATGATTTTTTTGAGGATTATGCCCGTTTTTTGGAATACCGGAATGAGCGCGCCCTGAAAATGAAAGTCATGCGACGCTACATTGAATCGCGCACACCTGCCCAGCTGGCCACGCCCACTGGCTGGAAATTTCTCAAAGAACTCACCTCCAGCACCGACGACAAATACTTCGATATATTTTACAATAATATCCGGCTTTTTGTTGAAAAGTTTGGTCCGGGAGAAGTGAAGGAACATGCCGTACGAATTTTTCAATTAGATAAGGAAAAAGCCGTCCTTGCGGAAGATGATGTGCTTTTCCGGCGGGCCTTGGACCTCTACATGAAGACCATCGCCGCCACCGAAACCAACCTCGGAGAGAAGCAAAGAAAACTCATCGAAAATGGGTATAAAACCGAATACTATCTGCGCGTGAAGGATTATCCCCAGTATGCCCGCTTTGCTGTCCAGTGCGTGGGGGATCTGTATGGAAACAACCCACGCCTATTGTACGAACATGCCCTCAATTTTGCTTTAAATATTTCAGAAAAATCGTATTTGGAAACCGCTCTTTCCTGGGCCGCGCAGAGCATTTTGCTCTCTCCGCATTATGAAAACACGGCGGTGTACGCCATGCTGCTCCAGAAAACAGGGGACAATGAAATGGCCTATAAAATGACCGAACGCGCCTTGAATTATTCCAAGGAGGAAGGCGTATTCGACCGTTTCAAGATGGCCGAGCTGCGCGAACTGTTGCAAACCCTGCTGGACAAAGGCAGTCCCCCGCAAACGGCTCCACCCCGCTCCAAAACCAGTCGGACCCCCTGATAATTTCCTGCATGGCCACCTGCTATTTGGCGCTCGACGCCGGCACCACCAGTTGCCGCACCTTGGTATTTTCACAGGATGGCCGCCTGGCGGGCATGGCTCAGAAAGAACTGACCCAATATTTTCCGCAACCCGGCTGGGTGGAACACGATCCTGAAGAAATTTTGGATTGCCAATTTTCCACTCTGAAGGAAGCCCTCAGGAGTGCCGGGGTGGAAGCCTCTCATATTGCAGCTGCCGGAATTACCAATCAACGCGAAACGGTAGTGGCCTGGGATGGCCGGACGGGCCGATCCCTTCACAAAGCCATCGTGTGGCAGGACCGACGCACGGTCGAAATATGCAATGCACTGAAGTCCGAAGGTCTGGAGCCTTACATCAGGGAAAATACAGGCCTGGTGGCGGATGCCTATTTCTCAGCCACCAAAATGCATTGGCTTTTGCACCATGCTGGGGCCGTCTCAGAAGCCGCAAACCGCAACACCTTGAGGTTTGGCACCGTGGATGCCTGGTTGCTCTGGCATTTGACGCGCGGTCAGGTGTATGCCACCGATATATCCAATGCCGCCCGCACCCTGCTTTTCAATCTTCACACAAAGGATTGGGATGATGTTCTGCTGAGGCGCTTGGGTATGCAGCGCGCTTGGCTGCCAGAGATTATCCCCAGCATCGGGTTTTCCGGATTCATCCACCCGGATTTTCTGGGCCGGTCTATACCCATCACAGGTGTGGCCGGCGACCAGCAAGCGGCCCTTTTTGGCCACGGAGCCACGCGGCCGGGCATGGTAAAAAATACTTTTGGCACCGGTTGCTTTATGCTCATGAACACAGGCCAGCGGCCGGTGTCTTCACGCTTTGGCCTGCTCACTACGGTCGCCTGGCAGAAGGGCGCCGATGTCACCTATGCTCTGGAAGGAAGCGTATTTATTGCCGGCGCGGCCATTCAGTGGCTGCGCGATGGACTTAATCTCATTAAGCACGCCGGGGAGTCCGAGGTTTTGGCCCGGTCGGTGAACGACAACGGAGGGGTATATATGGTGCCGGCTTTCGCCGGCTTGGGCGCGCCTTACTGGGATATGGAGGCGCGGGGCCTGATCTCGGGTCTCACGCGGGGCACCACCCGTGCCCACATTGTCCGGGCTGCCCTGGAGTCCATGGCCTACCAAACCTGGGATATTTTGGACTGCATGCAAAAAGATGCCGGTTTTCCTTTACAAGATTTGTCGGTGGATGGGGGTGCCACAGCCAATTCATTTCTCATGCAGTTTTTGGCCGGCCTTCTTCAAATCCCTGTGAAAAGGCCAGCCATGCAGGAAATGACCGCCTTCGGCGCAGCCCGTATGGCCGCCGAAGGCATCCATCAAACACTTCCCATGCAGGATAATGGGTTGGAAATTTTTCAGCCCGCCATGCCAGCCTCTGAAGCACAGCAGTTGTTAGAAGGTTGGCGCCAAGCAATACGCAGAACCGTTAAAACATAGGATCCGGCTTTTTTTAACTAAGGTTTTTCCCTTAAGATTTTTTTCAGGACTTACTTCACCAGGATTATTTTCTCTGGATTACTTCTCAATAAAAGTTGATTTTTTTAACCCCAAATAATTTTGAATTCCTTCCTTCACGATTCCTGTGGACCTGTCTTTTTCTAGATTTTTTTTAAGACCGACGGGGGCTCCAAGGCACATGGATGCACGGCCTAAGGTGTTGAACATTAAACTAAGATTTGTTTAAGCTAAGTCTTGGCGTCAGCGCTATAAATACATCAGTGCCCATCGCCTCAGCGTCCGATGCAGGTGAGGTCCACAGTGGGGCAGGAAAGAATGTACCTGGACGCATATCTATTGGATAATTTTATAAAAAATTAAGGAAAAATCCAAGGCGGAAATTTCCCGGCTTTTAGAAAAAGTTTTAATTTTGTCAGGGCACCACGAATTTTAAACGAATTCCTTCGCATTCAGCAATATATAAACCTGAAGAAAGTATTTTTTCGGAAACAAAAAAAGAGCTTTGGGCCTTGGAGTTTAATACAAGGCGCCCGCCGGCATCGAATACCTTAAATTGTGCCCCAGGTTTGAGAAACTCCGCCCAGAGGCGGCCGTCTGGCATCGCCCGTACACAAAAGAGAGGACGCCCTTGTTCTTCCTCCAGGCCAACCGTGGAACCTTCAATCTCCACATCGTCCACTGCAAAATAGGGCGGCGTATTCATGCCCATCAGACCCACGTCGCTGCTGCGCAGAATAAAAAGAAGGCTATCCATGGGAGCCGGCAAATTCAGGTCCAGCTTTTCCCAGGTGTTTAATATGTAATCTTGTGCTGAGGCGCCCGGAAAACGAAAATCGGCCAGGTACAATTCGGCAGAATCCCCTTGCAAGGCGCCGGCCACATAGCGCTTCACCACCACTTTAAAAAAATCCGGATCGGTGCCGTCCTGACCACCAAATTTTTTAGAGACGCCCAGCCCTTGGCGCATGGCTTCGTAATTCCAGGTGGTGTTGGTGAGATACAGGCTTTTGATACGGGCGCCGGGGCTCAATGCATGGGTGCGCAACCGGGCCATACCCAAGCCTACGGCGAACCCCTGGGACCCGCCATTTCCACTGTAGGCTTTCACCCCATACACATTTTGAACCGTAGCGGTGCTGGAATCGACCCTTCGGCTCAGGGCCCACCCCTGCACCCAAAAACCTCCGTAAAGGGTATCATATACATTTGGAAAAACAATAAGCCCTTGGGGTGTGCTGAAGGAGTAAGTGGTACCAAAAGGCTGCTCAGAACCGTTCAGATAGTCTTGGCCGGGGGGCACCATGTTTTCAAAATCTACGACATAGGTCGACTGGCCAAAAAGATGTATGGAACTCCTCACGGACAGGTGCATGCACCCTGCCCACAGTGCTGTCAGTTTTAAGAAAAGGTATAACCTGTACATGATTTAATTTTTTTAAAGCAAATTTAAGAAGGGAACGCTCTCTAAAATTTTGACACCTCGAAAGCTTTTTCAGATGAGATTTCTTTTGAATTGAAACCTTCAAAAAATCCCTTTGAAATCCGAATGGGTTGTTTTTTTGTTCCTAAATCGAGAATGCTTTTTAGGCTTATTGGAATAGGCTTCCTGTCGGCTCTCATTTGGGAAGGCTGTTCAGTCGGCAGAATGTGGCATGCCAAAAGCCTAAAATCCTTTCCTCCTCCGAAAGATCCGCCCGTTTATTCAATTTGGCTCCTCGGCGACGCCGGACGCCTGCCCCAGGGACCAGCGAAGGCGCTTTTTGATTCATTAAAGGCCCAGCTAACCCGTGCTTCATCCCATAGCATGCTGGTGTTTTTAGGTGACAATGTATACCCTCAGGGCCTCGCCTCGGAGGGACACTCAGAACGATCCCGGCAGGAAGAAATCTTAGCACGGCAAGTGGCCTTGTACGAAAGTTTTCCGGGCACCGTCCTGTGGTTGGCCGGCAACCACGATTGGCAGCGCGGTGGACCTGAGGGCTGGCCGGCGCGCTTGCGCCAGGAAGCATGGATAGAAAAAAAGAGCGAACGGGGCAATGTTTACCTTCCCGACAGTGGCTGTCCCGGGCCTTATGTCCTGAGGCCTAATCCAGGGCTGGCGCTGGTGGCCTTAGACACCCAGTGGTGGCTGCATGAAACTGAACGCCCTATGCATAGTTGTGGGTTAGAAACCGAAGATGATTTCCTAAAAAATTTAAAAGATACACTGGCCCATTTATGGGGTTCGCGGGTGGTGTTGGTGGGGCATCATCCTTTGCTGAGCCGGGGCCCGCACGGAGGCGCTTATCCCTGGCAAGCCCATGTCTTTCCCCTGGCCGAACATTTCCGCTGGGGTTGGATTCCCATGCCTCTATTAGGAACGGCGTACGTCTTGATGCGGCGTGCCGGTTATATCCAGGACTTGACCCACCGCCACTACCAAAGGTGGCGCGACACCCTGCTCTCTGCGCTAAAAAAACATCCCGGATCGGTGTATGTCAGCGGCCACGATCATGGTTTGCAATACCTTAAAAAAGATAATATCCACTTTCTGGTGTCTGGTTCGGGCTCCGAAACAAGCCACATCGTAAGAGGACGCAACTTAATGGCCGCTGCAAACCGCAGGGGTTATGTGAAATTAGAATTCTACAACAACATGCTTCTTTGTTATTTTTACACGTTTGGAAAAAAGTCTGAATGCTTTACTTTTAGATTAATGGATTAATGCCGTGATGTGATTCGCCTGACAGGATTTTGAAAATCAGAATAATATTTGAAATAAGTTTTCTTAAAAATGAAAAAAATATGGATTTATGGAGCCCTGTTGCTTTTGTTAATAATCCTGATTTTTGGAGCCTTTTTGGCCTATGCCACCTGGAAGGATTATCAACCCAAGCCAAGAGAAATAGTATTTATTGAAGACAGAGGCATGGTACCTGCAGATACCGAGCTGCCTGATACCCTGACTGCTCTCATTTGGAATATCGGTTACGGTGGCCTGGGCGCTGAAACAGATTTTTTCTTTGATGGCGGAAGGATGGTGCGGCCTTCCTTGGAGCTGGCCCGGAATTATTTGGACAATATTTGTCGCTTCCTCGGCCAGATGGACAGCGTGGATTTTTTGCTGCTTCAGGAAGTGGATGTCCATAGCCGACGCAGCTTTTACACAGACCAGGTCGAACGTATCAGTCAGGCTATGCCGGGTCGGGTATTCAGCTTTGCTAAAAATTACGACGCCTGGTTTGTGCCCCAACCTATAACCCAGCCCTACGGACGGGTGGTGGCCGGCCTCATGTCCCTGGCCCGGCATCGTCCGGCACTGGCCACGCGCATTGCCCTGAAGCCGGATGCCACCTGGCCCACCGGCCTGTTCATGCTGGACCGTTGTTTGCTGGAGTGGCGTTTTCCTGTTGGTAACGGGAAAGATTTGATAGTCTATAATCTTCATCTTTCCGCCTACGACGATGGGGATGTGAAACAAAACCAAATGGACAGCCTGCGCCAGATTTTTCTAAGGGAATATGCTCAGGGACACTACATCATCGCCGGCGGAGACTGGAATCAAAACCCACCCGGGTATGAGCCCTCGTCCCATAATCCGCATTTGAAACCCACCACTTCCGTACCTGAAATTTTTCCGGCTGAAGGCTGGCATTGGGCATTTCAAACGGAGGTGCCCACCAACCGCAGCCTTCAGGAACCTTATCGTCCCGGGCACACACCGGTGAATGTTATTGATTTCTTTCTCCTCAGCCCCAACATTAAGTTACTGGAAGTAAAAGGGCTGGATTTGGGATTTCAAGACAGCGACCACCAGCCTGTGGGGCTGCGCTGTGTTTTAAACCGATCCGGAATTCAATGAACGAATTCAGAAAAAATTTGCCAATACGGCCCAATTCAAAACTCAGGCTTTGCTTAATTTTTTAAATTTCAGCAGAATTTGGAACAAGAACGTCTCTTTTTAATTGATGCTTTAAATCCGGTCAATTTTTTTGGTCCGCAGGATGCCAATTTGCGCTTTCTGCGCGATACATTTCCGCGGCTTCGGATCACAGCGCGCGGAGACAACCTCAAAGTATTAGGTCAGCCCGGAGATGTGGAAAAATTTGCCAATCTTCTTCATAGAGCGTTGATACACCTGGAACAAAGAGGTGTATTAACCCCTCATGACCTGGACCACCTCCTCAGGCAGGAAACTTCCTCTGAGGCCTCAACCGTGGAAAAAACCACATCTAAAGAACAAGAAAAAGCGCCCGGCGACCTCATCGTTACAGGCAACGATGGTCTGCAGGTTAAAGCCCGTACCTTGAATCAAAAAAAACTGGTGGAGGCCGCTTACCGCCATGACCTCGTTTTTGCCATCGGACCTTCGGGTACAGGCAAAACCTACACAGCGGTAGCATTGGCTGTGAAAGCCATGCGCAACAAAGAAGTGCGGCGCATCATTCTGACGCGGCCCGCTGTGGAAGCTGGAGAAAATCTCGGATTTCTTCCCGGGGATTTAAAAGACAAGCTGGATCCCTACTTGCAACCGCTCTACGATGCCCTTAGGGATATGATTCCCCAGGAAAAACTGCGCTACCTGATGGAAAACGGCCTCATCCAGATTGCCCCTTTGGCTTATATGCGGGGCCGCACCCTGGACAATGCTTTTGTGATTCTGGACGAAGCCCAGAACGCCACCCACACCCAAATGAAAATGTTTCTGACACGCATGGGACAGAACGCGCGTTTTATTATCACAGGGGACCTCACCCAAGTGGATCTTCCCCCACGCCAACGCTCCGGTCTGCCCGAAGCCCTCCGGTTGCTGAAGGATATTCCCGGTATCGGATGCGTCTTTTTCGACCGTTCGGATGTGGTGCGCCATCCTTTGGTGCGTAAAGTGTTGGAAGCGTATGAGAGTGTGGAGAAAAAAACTGCGCACGAGGCCCCAGAAAATATTCCGCTCCAAAATACTTGAGGTCGCTCCTTTTGGACGCCATGCGCATGCATTCCATTTTCTGACAATTTTTAGGATCTAAAAAATCTTAAAAGACGTCCATTTCATAGTTTTTGACTAATTATTTGGGTCCAAAGTCCCCTTTGAAAAAAATTTCACATCGAATTCTTATCCTTTATTCTGAAACTTCTTCTCAAACAACCACATATTCGGGTAAAACTGGCTCTTTGTCTGATTGTTGTTAATAGTTTAATGCATTGGGAGCCTACACAAAACTTTTTGAAAAACTTTTCTGCTCATCCATGTGACGCCTAAATTCAGGATAAAAAAACCCATCGAGGACTGGTTTAGATCCCAGGATTGGCAGCCCGCTCCTTTTCAAAAGGATTGCTGGCGGCAGATTTTTAGGGGTACACATGGTCTTCTCAGCGCTTCCACGGGCAGCGGAAAGACTTATGCCGTATGGTTGGGTTTTGTGAACCGCTGGCTTTCTCAAGCTGACGGTCTTCAACGCAAGGGCCTGCGTTTGTTGTGGATCACGCCCCTGCGTGCGCTGGGTCAGGAAATTCAAAAAGCCTTGCAAAGGCCTTTGATGGACCTGAAGTTGGACTGGAACGTGGGCCTTAGAACCGGCGATTCTGATGCGGCGGAGAAAAGGATGCTTTTCGTCCATCCTCCGAAGGTTTTAGTCACTACGCCGGAGAGCCTTCATGTGATTCTGTCCCGCCGGGGCTATGCGGAAATACTGGCATCATTGGATGGGGTGGTGGTGGATGAATGGCATGAATTGCAAGGGACCAAGCGCGGAGTGATGGTTCAATTGGCCCTGGCCTGGATCCAAAAAACCTGCGCCCCGCAGGCCATGATTTGGGGTATTTCGGCGACGTTTGGAGATGTGGAAGGCGCGGCCCGGTCTCTCTTTGGAGGGCGAGCCCTGGAAGCGGTGCATGTGCAAGGGCCTTCCCATAAGCCTTTGCATATTCATCCGGTGGTACCGGACCACATTGACGACCTTCCGCAAAGCGGACACATAGGCCTGAAACTGTTGGAAAAAACACTTCCAGTTATCGAACAACCCGGAAGCACTTTAATTTTCACCAATACGCGCAGCCAGTCAGAAATTTGGTATCAAAGGTATTTGGAGGTGTGTCCGGACCTAGCCGGCCGCTTGGCCTTGCACCATGGCTCCCTGGAAGGTGATATCCGCCGTTGGGTGGAGAACCGTTTGAAGGACGGCCGGCTGAAGGCCGTAGTGTGTACCAGCAGTCTGGACCTGGGGGTGGATTTTTTGCCGGTGGAACGTGTCATTCAGGTAGGCAGCCCCAAAAGCGTGGCCCGGTTTATCCAAAGGGCGGGGCGTAGCGGCCACGCCCCTGGACGTCCGGCGCACATTTGGTTTGTGCCCACACACAGTATGGAGCTGGTAGAAGCGGCCGCCTTGCGCCTAGCTGTTCATCGGAATATTGTGGAACCCCGGCCGGCTGCTTCGGCTTGTTTTGATGTTTTGATGCAATTCATGACCACCCTGGCCATTTCGGACGGTTTTGACGCGGAAATTTTATTCCAGGCGCTGCGGCAGACCGAAAGCTTCGAAGGCTTGAGCCGGTCGGATTTTCATAGAATTCTGGGGTTTGCCGCCATGGGAGGCAAAGCCTTGGCCGCCTATGCCGATTACCGTCGGTTGGAATATGACAGCGGCACCTACCGTGCAAAAGACAAACGCCTGGCCCTGCGCCACCGACTGAATATCGGAGTGATTCCATCCGACGCCATGATGTGGGTAAAATTCAAAAACGGCAAAAGACTCGGACAGATAGAAGAATGGTTTGTGGGAAGACTCCAAGTGGGAGACGTGTTCTGGTTTGCCGGCCAAGCCCTTCGTTTGGTGCGCATACGCGAGGGAGAAGTCCACACGGAACCGGCTTCTGCTGACCAAGCGATCGTTCCCAGCTGGATGGGCGGGCGCCTGCCCTTATCATCCCATTTAGCTCAGCTTATCCTAGAAATGTTCCGGAGGGCCCGCACAGGCGATTTTTCCGAACCTGAACTGGAAAGTCTCAAACCCTTATTGGCCATTCAGGCAGATCTGTCCGCCTTGCCAGAGAACGGCACGTATCTGATTGAACAATTCTCCACCCGCCTGGGGCATCATCTTCTTATTTATCCTTTCGAAGGTCGGGTGGCCCATGAAGCCATCGGCGCAATTCTGGCTCTCCGGATAGGCCGTTTGATGCCCGTCAAACTGTCCATTGCCATGAACGACTATGGCCTGGAAATTTGTTCGGATAAATGGTTGCCCTGGGAAGAGCTTTGTCAGGCCGGCCTTTTTTCCACTTCAGGTCTTCGGGAACATCTGCTTCAAAGTGTGAACGCTGTGGAACTGGCCCGGCGCAGATTTCGGGATATTGCCCGAATTGCTGGGCTGGTTTTTTCAGGTTATCCGGGCAGAGAGAAAAAAAGCCGACACCTTCAGGCTTCATCAGGCCTCATTTTTGACGTTCTTTCTGAACACGATCCCCAAAATTTACTTCTGCGCCAGGCCTTCGACGAAGCCCTTACAGGCATAGAAGAAGCCAGAATTTACCGTTTTTTCCATGCCATCCGTACCCTGAAAAGAGTACATAAAAGCACGGATAGACCTACGCCCTTGTCGATTCCCATTATCACAGATAGGCTCCGCAACAGTCTGAGCACACTTAGTTTTGAGGAGGAATTAATTGAACTTCTGAAATGAACCCCGCCCGAAGCAATAGGAATCCAAGGCTCAATTCCCAGGCTTTTTTTGAACGCGTCTGGGATGTGGTTCGGCTGGTGCCGCCGGGTCGGGTGACCACCTATGGCGCCATTGCGCGCTTTCTGGGTTCAGGCCGATCGGCCCGCATGGTGGGCTATGCTATGAATGCCAGCCACAGCCAGCCTGATGTGCCGGCACATAGAGTTGTAAACCGCAACGGCATGCTCAGCGGAAAACACCACTTTCCGGGTCAAAGCATGGAAGAACGATTAGAAGCCGAGGGCATCCGTGTGGAAAAAGACCATGTAAAGGACTTTCACAAACTCTTTTGGGACCCGGCTGAGTGCCTGAAATTCTGACGCATTCCATCAGCGCACGAGCAACTTCTGAGTGGCGGCCCCACGTTCGGTGATTAAACGCAACAGGTAGGTGCCGGCACCTAAGTCAGAAACGTCCGTGTAATACCTATATAAACCCTGGGCAAAGTTTCCTTTATGGATCAGGCGCACCTGCCGGCCATTCAAGTCCAGGAGTTCCAGGATTCCGTGCATGGAAGCCAGCGCATGAACCGGAATGCAAACGAGGCCATCGGAGGGATTGGGGAATGCCGTTTGAGAAAAGACTTCTGGAATAGCCTCCGTGCCTGTGGATTTCATCACCTTAAAACGCCACCACCCGGAAGGCGCCGGCATAGGCCGCTTTTGTATTTTACCGCTTTGGGCCTCGGCCTGTATGTAGTAGTACACGTATGTATCCCCCGGTTGGTCAGGAATGTAGCCTGTCCATATATGGTCCTGGGCGCTGGTGAGGGTCATAGGCACGGCCTGATACGGTTGGGTGGTATCGGTGCGCCAATATACAGTAGCCTGCTGAATACCGCTCCTATGGCGGATTTTGGCATTCACCTGGAAGGGGCCGGAGCCTTCATAGGCATCCTCCAGACGTTTGTGCGAAATCCAGAGGGGATCCTTCACCCCTACGGCGTTGGTGATGCAATGGATTGCTCCGCCATTGCTAATGATATTGGCGCCCTGGTTGTCGCAGTCAATGAATTTAAGGGTATAACCAGGAAGTTGTTCACGGTAGATGCGGTGGGCCGTGGTATCATATTCCTGCCGGTAGCTGGGAATAATAATAGCCCCGTTCACAAAAACGGCGTTGGTGTAAGTGCGGTAGGATGCGCCATTGCTGGGCCAGTTGCCAGAAGCGCTGGGTGGCATGGGGATGCGCACAATCTTGTAGGGCGTTCCAAAAACGGTCTGATAATTATCCAAAATATAAGCTATGTTGGCCTCAATTTGTGGACCATCCGA
>JANWWP010000030.1 GCA_025055575.1 Flavobacteriales bacterium
ACTCTAAGGATTGCTGTTCTACTTCTAGCCACCATTGACTAACGGAAGTCGCTTTATCTGACTGAGGGCCCTGTGAACGCAAAGGAATGCTGGAACATCTGATATTTGGATTACTTTGGAACTGTTTGAAGCATTCCACAACAGCATTCCAATTTGATGGCTCCGTGATAATGTTTACTAATGAAACATAGAGTTCAGGATGAATTAGCTGAAAAGGTCGCCATGCGAACTTTCCGTCCTTATTACTTAAGAATTTGTAATTTACATCTTCATACCCGGCAGGCGATTGCTTTCTAGTTATAATTTTTTTTCTCGCAGGCTTAGGGTAAAAATTTGAAAATTCTTTTTGATCAAAATAATCTATGACTTTTTGTAATAAATTTTCAAAAACAAAATACTTCGGAAGGTCAAAATTGTAATAACTTTCTTCCTTAAGAAAGAATTGTTTAACGTCTGTATGACTTAGATCTACAACTCTTTTCATAAGTTTTTTGAATTTTAAAATGTTAAGTTACTATGGAATGATCTTTAAACTTATCGGGTTGAAGATAAGGTGTTTTTTGAGACTTTTTACTGTTTCCCAATATCAAAATTTTATTGATCCCAAAATTGTCATAAGAAAACGAATACGGGGGGAGCGTTGATGTTGTTAGTGTTCGTCCAAAGGCCGGTGAACCTTTCTCTTCTCTTCATAGCCCATGCCAGTTTGAGTATGCGCCGACTGCCTTTTTGGGCAATATACCCCCCAAAGCCAAACACCCTGTTTCGTAGTGCCTTCATTTACTCATGGACTTTGGTAATGATCACAACCTTACGGAAAAAGTTGAAGAAATTGTAGGCCATCATCACAAAGTTCAGCGCGGCTTTTTTGGCATAGAAGTCTTTTAAGTTGAAGCTGCCGGCTCCAGAGTCATATTTGCGTTCCTGGATGCGATTCTCTGCATCGGCACGCATTCGGTAGTTTTCCCACACCAACTGAGGGGGCAGGGTCACGTTGGTGATGAAACAACAGAACTGACACTACGTGTATCTCCCTTCCTCGTCAAGCAGCTTGAGTGTTTTGCTTATTTTTTTGGCATTACAGGTAAATACTGGCGCACCATCACAGCCTGTTTTGGGCGGTCCCCATAAGGACTCTAATACATTCTTTCGGCTATCTCAATGCCGTTCCCCACCACCATCCAGGTCTTGTGAGCGGCAAGCATTTGTTGTATAGGGGCATACAGGCGTGCGGCAATGATGTAGGTGAACTCAATTTTAAAATCCATTCCCCGGTAAGATTTTCTTACGCAAAATAGCGTTAAAAAATGGGCTAAAATACGAATTTAGAAGTCTTATTATCAACCCTTTACAACAAAAATCTCTAATGACTGGCATTAGAAATTTTCTTTAATGACAATTTTGGTTTAAAAAATTTCGTTTAACCCTATTTTATCCGCTTTCTTACCTTTTTCTTAAAATGTAAAACCAGTCCGCAAAGTCAAGAAATGAGAAATTTTATGCATATTTTCGAGTACTTCACCGTAAAAGTATGGTGCAGGTATCTTCCGGGAGCTATGCTGTAATCGATAACCAAAACTCAAAACCCACGATGTGTTTTGAGAGATAAAAATTCGCACACCAGCCACCGTGTAGGCTAATGCCCCGTCTTTTGTATTATTTTCTTCTTGCGATGTCTTTAGCCTAAAAGCGTAACCAGCGCCATATGCCAAGAAAGGCGTAACTCCCTTTTTTAAAAAATAATGGCGTACATCCAGAAATAGCGGAACATTTATTGCGTATTTGCCCACCTCGGCCCCCGCGCCAAAACCAATGAAAGCACGACGCTTTATCTGATACCCGTTAATCGTCGTAATTGAAAAAAGTTTTGTTTCGTTTGGAAATCTTTCTTCATTAGAATTGGGATAGATCAAAACTGAGTTGCCAACTCCGAAAATGCCCCCTACCTCAGTGATGTTAGAAAAACCACTTTCTTTTTTTGAGGCGTTGTCGGAAGATGTGCCTGTTTGCCCCTCTTCTGTGATTTCCTCTTTCACAATTTTATCCACTTCATCCATGCTGAAAACAAAGACGCTTTTATCCCTGGTCTGTATTTTAATTGTTTTGTTAGGGACTTGCTCAATTATAATACCGCGAATTACGCTGCCGTTTTTCAAGTACACGGCTTCTACCCATTTTGTTGTCTGTCCGAATAAAAGATTTGAAATTATCAGAGAAACTGTAATGGTAAACAGATTTTTCATAAAGTTAGTTTTGCATTGCCTACTCTATCCAGTTTTCGGCTACCCTGTGCTTACTTACTTATTTAGAGTCGGTGTTCAGCATTGTCCGACTTAGGTTTGGTCAGCCCGTTAAAGACGATTATGTCATATTTGCAACATTACACATACGCACAAATATACGCATTAAATTAAAATTATCCAGTCAGAAATATGCTTCACCACCATACCTTTCCATTTTCTATTTTGCCTTCCATGATTTTCTTTTCCAATTTTGGGATTCTCTCCTCAGAAATCAAAGAGCGGTTGCGTGCGCCTTTCTTGTTGGATGTTTCATTCGGACCGGCCTACGGTGCGGGACGCTGCGGGGCGCGGCAGGGAAGGGGACCCACGTGGGTTTGGCGCCGAGATCATTTTCCTTATGCCTCGGCGGCGTATGGAGCCCTGGTGCGGGTGGGCGACTCCTCCTGGCCCGGCCTTATGAGAACTTCCGCACCCAAGCTAATTTTGGAAGTTAAGGCCCAATCCAAACAGTTTTAATACATTTAGTTCATGAAAACAAAAGCCCAAACCCTCCAGGACATTTTTGATCAGGTGCCGGAAGACAGGAAAGAAGCCTTTTTGAAGTTGCACGAAGTGATCGTGCGTCATCTGCCGCCGGGCTTCGAAGCCGCCATCAGTTACGGGGGGTTGGGCTATGTGGTGCCCCATGCCCTGTATCCGGCCGGTTATCATTGCAAGCCCAGCGAACCCCTGCCGTTTGCGGGTATTGCCTCTCAGAAGCACTCCATCAACCTGTACCACATGGGTTTGTATGCCAGTCCTGCGCTGCACGATTGGTTTGTTTCTGAATTTAAAAAGCGGTACCACCGCGCGCCGGATATGGGAAAAAGTTGCATCCGGTTTAAAAAACCTGAAGAAATTCCGTATTCTTTAATTGGCGAACTGATGCAGAAAATGCGTGTGAGCGAATGGATAGACATCTATGAGCAACAGTTCAAAAAAAGTTCAAAGAAATAAATACGTCCTTTGAAGCGCGATCCCTGCGGTCGGCCCCCCAGCCGGGAATTCAACAGGCTCGGCTTGTGTGGACCCGGCGCCGCTCTTATCGACAGGGACCACGGGCTGGATGGACCCTTATGGCGGCCATTCAGGGGCTAAGGATTACTGGGGATGGTAGGCCCTTTCAGCGGTCTTAAGCACTTCTGTGCGCCGGAGCGTCATGGGCTTGAGACGGAAGGTGGCGAAGAGGTCCATCTGATCGGTGTAATGAGGGCTTTCGGGCCGGGCGGAAGCGCCGAAGGCATGGACGGTTTCCAAAGAAGGACCCTGAGGGCCGAAGCGCGCCATCATAATGTAGCTGTCGCCGGCCCAGGGCTTGAGGGTGCCATCGGGTGTGGGATCGCAATAGGCCGCCACCAGCATATCCGGCAAGCCGGGAAGGGGCAGGTCGCGATCGCCGCGGCGGAGGCGTTGCAGCCGGCCGAGCGGCACCTCCACCGTGCCGAAGTGGCGCAGCAGATGATCCCGTGCATACTCCAGCGATTCCACAAACCAGGATTCATCCACGTCCCTGTAGGGTTCGTCATTGAAGTAATAGGGGCCGAATTTTTCCAGGAAACGCTTGTATCCCAGAGCAAAAAGGCTGGCCCCGGGGCTGCTGGTGTCGCCGCAGCGGTCCCATTGCCAGGTTTTCAAAAGCCGGATCACATCGGCCAGATGGGGATATTTGGCGGGATCCAGCTGAAACAGCTTGCGGGCATCCGCAAGGAAAATAAGGCTGTCGTGCGGATACTCGGTGTCGTACTTGATGCGTTTAAAATCGTCCCATGTGAGCTTGGGATATAATTTTAACAAGTGTTCCAGCCGGTAGCTGCGGTTGAAGTGTTTGGTCTGAAAGCCGGCATAGGCCGGAAATTTCTCGGGCCGGGGATTATCGGCGCTGTCGGAAACCCGGAAAGGAGAGTTGTTGGCGTTGAACAGATAGCCGCAACGGGGATTCACGACGAGGGGCAGAGAATCCACCGGCAGGAAGACGGGATTCCACAGCGTGGCGGAGGTGTCGCCGGGGAGGGTTTTTTTCCATTCGTAGGCGGGGTTTCTCCTGGGAATGAGCACGTTATGTACGAAAGCGATGGTGTCGCGGCTGGCAAAAACCACGTTGAAACTGGACAGCTGCTGCATCTCCAGGGCGCGTTTGAACTCGTTCCAGGAGCGGGCTTTGTTCATGCGAAGCCACTGGCCGGGCGGATTCACGCAGAAAAGGGATGGAAAGCGCAGGGCATACCAGCCGCTCGCATTTTTAAACACAGGGCCGTGCACGCTGGCGTAGGCTTTTTTCCAGACCTTCAAACGCAGTCCGCCTTTTAGTTTCACCGTCAGGGGAATGCTCCAGACTTCCAGTTTTTTCCATCCATCGTCCAGGCGGTACCAATGGCGCCGCCGGGGGTGCATGTGCAGGCGGTAGATGTCGTAATTGTCGGGGTAAGCGATGGTGTGGGCCCAGGCCACATGTTCGTTGGCGCCGTGGCCAATGACGCAGGCGCCCGGAAAAGAGCCGCCGAGAATGTTGAGGCCTTCGCGGCTCACCAGATGGGCTTCGTACCAGCTGAAAGGCCCTTCCAGAGGCTGATGGCTGTTGATGGCTATGAACGTTTCGTCCTCCACCGTTTTGCTTCGATGGACGGCGATGGCGTTGCTGCCCATCGGTCGGATCTCTGAGAGGGGCGGGGCCTGATTTTCGAGCACCCGGGTGAAGGCTTCGGGCAGGCTGCTGAGGAAGGCCATGCCCAGGATAAAGCCTTCCAGCACATCGGTGGGCTTGGCAGGGAAGGCTTTTTTGACCAGTATTTCCTTAGGGTGAAGCTGGGCAAAGCGGTTGATGGCGGCCGCAAAACCCTCCAGGAATTTTTTGTCGCTCTCCGGCAGGGCGGTGTTCCAGTTTTGGGCCACCCATTCTTTCACACGCAGCAGTTGCACCACATAATCGGTTTTGGCGCCTTCGAGGCCGCGGTATAAACCATTGAGACCTTTCAGGATGAGAAGCATTTCCTGAACGGTTTTGAAGTCGTCCTCGCATTGGGCCCAGCCCAAACCATAGGCTACTTCGGCATCGGTGGGGGCATAAATGTGGGGCACGCCCCAGCGGTCGCGCACGATTTCAATACTGTCCTGACGGATGAAGGACGGGGTTTTAAAAGCGGCCAGTGGCTGGCCTGAGGACGTCAAAAAGGGGAACAAGTACCCTAGGAATAAGCCAATTTTAAGCGCTTCCGGGTTTCTCATATAATAACCCCTCAAATTTATTCGGCATGCCGAGGGATTTGTTGCTACATTTGTTCAGTTTAGAATAATTTAACACGGAATCCATGTAACTTTACCAAAATCCTTTACGCAGCTATGAGAAAAATAGATGCTCTTCTGGCCGAATATGGCGAAAGCCATCAAAACCCCACCAATAAATTGATCCACTGGGTTTGTGTGCCGCTCATTTTTTGGTCGGTGACAGCCTTCCTGTGGTCGGTTCAATTTCCGTCGGTGCCTCTTAAAAGTGTGGGTACTTCTTTGAATCTGGCGATGATAGCCCTGGGGCTGGTGTTGTTGTATTATGTCCGGCTCAGTTTTTCACTGGCGCTGGGCATGCTCCTTTTTGGGGCTCTTTGTCTCGGGGTGTGTCTGGGGCTTCATCAATTTCTTCTGAGCCATAGGCTCTTGCCTTTGCCGCTTGTGGCTTTGGGGGTGTTTGTTGTGGCCTGGATTTTTCAATTTATAGGGCACAAGATTGAGGGGAAAAAGCCTTCTTTTTTAAAAGACCTTCAGTTTCTTTTGATTGGCCCGGCCTGGCTGATGCATTTTATTTTTAAAAAACTGGGGATACCCTACTGAAACAAGGAAAGCCATGCAGAGGTCAGAACCGGCTGTTGCTTCTTCCCTCAGCGACTTATGGAGCCGCCAGCGCCGTCATTTTGCATCCGGGGCCACCTTGCCGGTGGAAACACGGCTGCGGCATTTGAAAACGCTCGAAGTGGTTGTGGAAAAGAATGTGGATGCCATAGCCAAAGCCTTGTACGAAGATTTGGGAAAAAGCGCTTTTGAAGCCTACGGCACAGAGACGCTCATCGTGCTGAAGGAAATTGAATATTTCCTGCATAATCTGCGGCATCTGGTACGCCCCCGGCGGGTGGACACGCCGCTGTTTTTTGCTATCAGCCGAAGCGAGATACACTATCAACCCTATGGCCAGGTGTTGGTGCTGGCGCCTTGGAATTATCCCCTGCAACTGACCCTCACCCCGGTGGTGGGGGCCTTGGCGGCTGGCAATACCGTGGTGGCCAAACCGTCGGAATTTGCCCCGGCCACTGCAGCCTTGATGGAACGCTTGCTGCACGACAACTTTCCGGAAGAACTGGTGCGCGTGGTGAACGGCGGGGTGGACACAGCCCGGTCGTTGTTGGAACTGGCATGGGACTACATTTTTTTCACAGGCAGCACAGCCGTGGGTAAGCTGGTGTACGAAGCTGCCGCGCGCCATCTGACGCCCGTCACCTTGGAGCTGGGGGGGAAGTCGCCCTGCGTGGTGCACCGCGATGCCGATCTGAAAGTGGCAGCCATGCGCATCGTATGGGGCAAAACCGTGAACGCCGGACAAACCTGTGTGGCGCCGGATTATTTGCTGGTACATGAGACGGTGCAAGAGGCTTTTGTGGAAGAGTTAAAAAAATCCGTGCGGAAACAATATCCGCCCGAACCTCTGCATCATCCGGATTATCCGCGCATTGTCAGCCGGCGGCATTTTGAACGGCTCAGGGAATTTTTGGGCCAGGGTCGCTTATTGATGGGCGGCCGGGTGAAGGAAGAGACCCTGCAAATAGAACCTTCCCTTCTGGCCGATTGCCCCACGGATGCCCCCGTGATGACCGAAGAGATTTTTGGACCGGTGTTGCCGATCTACACATATAAGGAGGCCCAAGAAGCGTTGGATTTTATTCGTCAGCGTCCAGCACCTTTGGCTTTGTACGTGTTCACGCGGCAGGAAAAATTTTCGGATTTTCTGTTGCAGAATACCCAAAGCGGCGGGGCCTGCGTCAATGAATGCCTGATGCATTTGGCCAACCACCGTCTGCCTTTCGGGGGCATCGGGCCTGCCGGCATGGGCCGGTATCACGGCCCCTTTTCTTTTGAAACTTTCAGCCATGCAAGAGCGGTGATGAAGCGCCAGTTCTTCCCGGATTTGCCGCAGCGGTATCCGCCCTACAATAAGCTACCGATGTCGCTTGTGAAGCGCTTTTTGAAAAAGTTGGTTTGAGGTCTTTAAAACGGTTTTTCTGCCCGGTGTGGCCAGCATTTTAAATATCAGAGCCCCAGGGCATTTTGATACTGTTTCAAAACGGCGAGGGCGGGTCCGTCGGCTTTGAGTTCCCCCTCCTCCAACCACAAAACTCTATGACACATACGCTGCACCTCTTCGGCGGCGTGCGACACCAGCAGGAGGCTTCCGCCCATGGAACAAAACTCCTGGATGGCGGCATAACATTTTTGCTGAAAACCGGCGTCTCCCACAGCTAAGGCTTCATCCACCACCAGCAAATCCGGATTCAGGGCCATGGCCACCCCAAAGGAAAGGCGGGCCATCATGCCGCTGGAGTAGCGCTTCACCTGCATTTTTAAGACCTGCTCTGACAATTCGGAAAATTCCACCACGCTGTGCATCACTTCCTTTTCCATTTTGGGATCGCCTCCGGCCAGGGCGTACAGCAAAAGAATGTTTTCTAAACCGCTCAATTCCGGCTCCAGTCCTGCGCCCAGGGACAGTACGGGAGCCAGCGTTCCAAGGCGCCGGATGAGGCCATGTTCCGGCAGGGCAATGCCGCAGGCCAGACGGAGCAAAGTGGTTTTGCCGCTGCCGTTTCGGCCGACAATGCCCACCCGTTCCCCTTGCTGCAGTGAGAATGTGATACCTTTGAGTACAGGCTTTTTGATAAAGTATCGGCCTCGGAGGGCTTCATGAACAGCCTCCTTAAAGGAAGTGGCCTGGCCAGCCGGAATCAGGTAGGAAAACTGGACATCCTGGAATGAAAGCAAGGTCCTGGCCTCCACAGAGTCACAAAAATGCGATGAAGTAGCGGCGCAATCGCGTAAAAAACAGACTTCCTGCGAAACAGGAGCCCAGGGCCAGGACCACCATACCCGTCCATTGGTCCTGAGTCGGCCACTGGCCTTCTGCCAGAGCGCCCCGCAAGGGCAGAATAAACCAGGCTAAAGGGTTGAACCACAAAACGCTGCGCAAATGAGCGGGCACCAGTTCCGGGGGATACACCACCGGGGTAAAGTAGAAGAGCGCCGGAATCAAAGTGTTCCAAAGCAGGGCCACATCCCGGAAAAAAACATTGAGCGCGCCTAAGAAAAGTCCCAGACCCAAAGTAAAAAGAGCCAGCAAAAAAATACCCGGAAGGAGAGCGAGGGCGGGCAGAGCGGGGGACCACCCCAAAGAGGCCATCAGCAGGGTGAAAGGAATCAGAATTAAAAAAAAGTGGCTTAAGGAAGAAACCAAGGCTGCCAATGAAAATACCAAAGGATGGATGGGATAACTTCGGAGCAGAGGGGCGTTATCGGGCCACACCTGGATGAGCTGAAGGGTGGTTCCGGGGAAGAAGTTCCACAGCAGGATGCCGCTGAGGGCGAAAAGTCGGTAGTTGGGTACATTTGGAAAGGCCTGTCCGAAAATGAAAGAAAAAATCAGAAAAAGGATTAAAGGATTCAGGAGGGACCAAAAGATTCCCAAAACAGAATTTTTGTAGCGCACCAGCAGATACTTGCGCGCAAGGCGCCATATCTGGATAAGGTGGGGGCCATATTGCACGGGTCCGAAGTTACAAGGCGTCCGGCATCCGGGGGTTGGGGAGAAATATGTGAAACGGAACAACCTAGTTTGCGGGTGTGCGTCGCACCTGGCGGCGACGCCGGAGTTCCTGCCGGAGCAGACGCAGCTCCCGACCGGTCTGCCCTTGCACGGAAGTATTTTCCCGGGCCCGACGCACCAAATAAGGTATCAGAGATTCCACAGGGGCATAAGGCATGTATTTGGCCACGTTATAGCCGGCCGCGGCCAGATTAAAACTGATATGATCGCTCATGCCCAGAAGCTGGCTGAACCAAATCCGTGGATCGTCCGGGGCCAGGCCGGCCTGCTGCATTTTTTGCACAAGATACAGTGTGGACTCCTCGTTGTGCGTGCCGGCACAGATGTGGATGCGTTCCAGATGCTGGAGGCACACATCCAGCGCATGATTGAAATCGGCGTCGGTTTCTTCCTTGGAATTTTGAAGCGGATTGGGGTAGTGGAGTTGGCGGGCCCGGGCGCTTTCTTTTTCCAGATAGGCCCCCCGCACCAGTTTGATGCCCAGCCAAAAATTTCCGGCATAACTTTTTTGGATAAGTTGTTCCAAATACTTCAACCGATCTTTTCTGTAAAATTGCAAGGTTGTAAAAACCAAAGGTCTTTCCCGGTTGAAGCGCTGCATCATTTCTTCGGCAAGGCCGTCAATGGTTTCCTGAACCCAGCTTTCTTCTGCATCAATAAAAACGGGTACCTGGCGGTTGTGTGCGTGTTGGCAGATATCCAACACGCGCTGGCGCAGAGCCTCAAATTCGGCGGGAGAGCCCTGGCGTTCCAGTACATGCGGGGAGGTGAGCCCGCTCATTTTAAAAACGCTGAAAGGTATGGCAGGATGGCGATGGGCCAGATCGATGGTTTTGCGGATTTCTTGAACGGTCGTATCAAAATCGGCGCGGGTGCTCTGGCCCTCCACGGAATAGTCCAGGATGGTGGCGACTTTGTGTCGCCAAAGTTCTTCGATACGGGGGATGCATTCTTCCACGGTCTCCCCCCCGGCGAACTGACGGAACAATGTGGCCCGCACCAAAGGTTTCAAAGGAAGGCGCATGCGCAGTCCGAAATGCACTAATTTTTCGCCAGCATTCACCAGGGCCGGCGAAGCAATCAAGCGGAACATCCAAAGCGCTCTTTGAAGATCGGCATCGCTGCGGTGCGCAAAGGCCGTAGCCGTGTTTTGAAAATCCAGTTGCACGGGCCGCAAAATTCTAAATTCTGTCCCACCAAACAAGCCTTCTTCAATGTAGTTTAAGGCGGGTTTTCAGCGCCTCCTCCACAGGCCCTTGCAAGGGTGGCAAATCCTCAGTGAGAAAGCGCAAAGCGCCGTCATACAGCGCCCAGAAACGCTCGCGCCCCCGGGACATCCATTTAAGCAGGTCAAAACTTTCGGGCCTCAGCACAGCCCATTTCCCGGATGAGATTTTTTCAACTTCTCTTTGAATCTGGGGCATGTAGCCTAAAAAAACCAGAATTATTTGAATTTTATTTTTTAAGCTTTTTTCCAAGCCCTGAAGCAGCAGGATCTCTTCCAGCACGGAAGGGGCCGAAGGGTCTAAAAAATAAATCAAAAGGGGACGGCCGTCGGAAAGGGCTGAAAGGGTTGTTTTTTTGTTTTCCGGGCCTATCAAAGCCGCCTGAGTAAACTGTTCAAATATTTCAGATGGGGGCGGATGGAGTCTGTCATGACAGGTCTTCCAGAAATGTTCGGCTGCGGGTTGTTCAGGAAGATACTTTTTTAACTCTGTCAGGTACAAATACAAAGGTTTGTCTTTCCATACTTTTTCCGTGGACAATTTCACCAATGCCAAAGCCAGAGCAGGATAGCGCAACAGGCTATCCGACATATAAGACAAGGTGGCCACGGCCGAATCCACAGCCTTCCAGGATCCCCCGGACTTAAGCCAATGTTCAAGGTTTTGATATCGGCGACGCGTCAGCGCTTCCACCAGGGCATCTTCGAAAAAATCCCTGAAGAACTGGCCGTAGGCTTCGTTTTTCCATAATATGGGTTTTTGGTCCAGATACCGCCGGTACAATTCGTTTTTTGATAAAGTTCCTGTGGCCAAAAAAAAGTGCGCCAGGGAATACCTTAAAAATTCCCGCAAAAAAGGCTCGTCCTGGACCAGGGGCGTCCATGCGCTTTCAAAATCTCTGGCCAGCTCAAGGGCTTTCCCCATCCTGATTTGGTCCATTTGGTTTAAATACAGTGAATCAAACCCCAGGATTATTTTCCTGAGTTTTTGATTGAGGGGGTCGATCACCTGGATGTCAAAACCTACTTCCGGATTCAGGTAGGCAATTTGAATAAGGGCTGCAGAATGCAGGATGAAGGTTTGATACAGCGCTCCGCATCGAAGCCTTGCCGGGATGGTGTCTTTTGTAAAGAAATTCCATTCATAGGTCTCTCTGGGCGGGCACGTGAGGGCTGAATCCAAGCTGAAAGCCAGGTATTCGGCCGGGAATTCCAGCCGGAGCCCTCCCGGGCATCGGTTACAGCCCTGCACGAGAACACGGCTTTGGGCGCGGGAAGTCAGGCTCAGGCTTCCTGGACCAATAAGAAAGACGGTAAGGAGAAAAGAAAATCTCATCCCACTTTTGTAAATTATACGAAAAACCCTGCCGAATATTCTGATCGGGTCACTTAAATAAGGCGTGCAAGGCCTCCGGCAAAAAGGCGGAAATGGGTCCTCCGTTGCGGTGTATGTCACGGACGATAGAGGAATTGATATTGGAAAGCCCCGGAGAACTGATAATGAAAACGGTTTCTATTTCCGGGGCCAATGTGTTGTTGGCCTGGGCGATATTGCGTTCATAGGAAAAATCAGCCGAAGACCTAAGACCGCGAAGAATAAAACGGGCGCCCACCTGATGGCAAAAATCGGTGGTGAGTCCCGAATAGTGGCGCACTTCCACCTGGGGTAAAGCCCCAAAGACACGTTGCAGCATATCCAGACGCTGTTCCAAAGAGAAGTAACTGTCGGGCTTTTTAGCGTTGTAACCGATGGCCACCACAATGCGGTCGAACAGAGGCAGAGCCCGTTTTACAATGGCTTCATGGCCCAGGGTGACGGGATCGAAAGTGCCTGGATACAAAGCAATTCTTTGCACGGCGCTAGCCATCAGGAGCCGATGATGTGCCTCAGGTAATGGATTTGATGCTCCCAGAGGCGGCGGGTGTCCTCCGCTTCTTCTTCCTCGCAAAAATCCGTCACCATCAAAGCCACATCGCCAGTCAGTTCATCCACGCGGATTTTAAATTCGAAATAGCTTTCCTTGAGGGGGTCATCCGTCCATTTGAAGCGCACATATTCATTGTCTTTATGACTTATGAGTTGAGCGCTGCGCGTGTCATCTTCCCAGGAGAAAGTGAAAATATCTTTTTTTTGGTCCACCTTATCGGCAAACCATTCCTGAAGACCATTGGCGGTGGCTAGTTTTCCGTAGAGTATGCGCACTGAGGATCGCAGGGGAAACTCCAGTTCCAGCTTTTTCATCTTTTAAAGGGGGCTCAAAGTAAAGCAAAATATGTTGTTTTAAAAATTAGGTTCCCTTTTCTACGGAAGCGAAGTGTTTTTCGTAGCTTACGAAGCTGCGCTGGAGAATGGCCCATGCGTCCTCGGCCTGCAAAAAGCCCTCCACAAGTGTTTTTTTGTTTTCCAGTTTTTTATATTCTTCAAAAAAGTTTTGCACTTCACGCAGCCAATGATCCGGCAATTCCTTCAGGCTACGGATGTGGCTCACGCTTGGGTCGCCCACAGCCACGGCCAGAAGTTTATCATCCGGCAGGCCATTGTCTTCCATACGCATAACGCCAATAATCCGGGCAGTAACAAGGCTCAGGGGCAAAATATCCGCCAGCGACAACACCAAAATATCCAGCGGATCGTGGTCATCAGCCAGGGTTTTCGGTACGAAGCCATAATTCACCGGATAGTGAAAGGAAGAAAACAGTACTCTATCCAGCCTCAGGAGGCCGGAAATTTTATCTACTTCATATTTGGTGCGCGACCCTCTGGAAATTTCAATGACACAGTCCACAAGGTCGGGGGGTTGGCAGCGGGGGTCCACCCCATGCCAGGGGTGAGCTTTGTGGAGGCTTTTGTGCATGGGCTTAAAAGTATCTACAAATCCGCAACTCGCGCGCGAGGTTGGAGCTTCTGCGCTCAAATGGTCTTTCTGCTTTCTAAAAGTGGGGCTGGCTACTTTTGTGCGGCATGAATTCGGCTGAGTTTAATCTGAATGAAGACCGCCTGCGCCTGCTCACAAGCGAAGTGCGTCAGAAGGCTAAAAGCATCCATCAGGGCGGGGGCAAGGAAAAGTTGGAAAAATTGCGTCAGCAAGGAAAATTAACAGCCCGGGAGCGGATAGAACGTCTCATCGACCCGGACACTCGTTTTTATGAGTTCGGCACATTTGCCGCTTATGAGATGTACAAGGAGCATGGCGGATGTCCGGCCGCCGGGGTGGTGACGGGATTGGGCGAGGTGTGTGGTCGCTTGTGCGTGATCGTGGCCAACGACGCTTCTGTGAAAGCCGGAGCCTGGTTTCCGATGACCGGCAAAAAAAATCTGCGGGCGCAGGAAGTGGCCATGGAAAACCGGTTGCCCATCATCTATTTGGTGGACAGCGCCGGAGTGTATCTGCCGATGCAGGATGAAATTTTCCCGGACAAAGAGCACTTCGGTAGGATTTTTCGCAACAATTCCGTAATGTCGGCCATGGGCATCCCCCAAATTGCGGCCATTATGGGCAGTTGTGTGGCCGGCGGCGCTTATTTACCCATACTCTCTGACGAGGCGCTCATCGTGGACAAGACCGGCAGCGTGTTTTTGGCTGGATCCTTCCTTGTGCGTTCGGCCATCGGGGAGGTCGTGGATAATGAAACTCTGGGCGGCGCCACCACCCATTGTGAAATCAGCGGGGTTACAGATTATAAGTGCACAGACGACATCGATTGTTTGAACCGAATACGCCACATTGTGGAGAAACTTGGCCGCCCCGATACCGCCGGGTTTAGCCGCGAAAAACCACGCGATCCTGAATGGCCGGTTACGCACGTGTACGGCTATTTTTCCTCGGATAAACCTTATGACATAAGAAATCTTCTCAAATGCCTTGTAGATGAAGGCAGCCTGGAGGAGTATAAAGCCTTGTATGGAAAGACGATTGTGTGTGCCTATGCCCGCATTGATGGCTGGGCTGTAGGCATTGTGGCCAATCAGAGGCAGATTGTGCGTTCGGGCAAGGGCGAAATGCAGATGGGTGGCGTGATTTACAGCGATTCGGCGGATAAGGCAGCCCGATTCATCATGAATTGTAACCAAAAAAAAATCCCCCTGGTATTTTTTCAGGATGCCACAGGATTCATGGTGGGCAGTCGGTCCGAGCATGGAGGCATAATTAAGGACGGCGCCAAAATGGTGAATGCGGTGTCCAACTCGGTGGTGCCCAAAATTACGATAGTGATCGGTAATTCTTACGGAGCGGCCAATTATGCCATGTGCGGAAAAGCTTTTGACCCGCGGTTTATCTATGCCTGGCCTACGGCTAAAATAGCCGTGATGGGCGGGGCCCAGGCCGCCAACACTTTGCTTCAGATACAAAAGACCAACGCAGAAAAGAAAAAAGGAGCGGCCCTCACACCCGAAGAAGAACAATCGTTGTTATCGGAGATTCAAAAAAAATACGATGCCACCACGTCGGCTTATTATGCCGCAGCGCGCCTTTGGGTGGACGAAATCATTGATCCGGCCGAAACGCGGCGTTGGATCTCCCTGAGCCTTCAGGCGGCAGAACATGCGCCCATTACCCGGCGCTTTAATGTGGGGGTGATTCAAACCTGAGCGCCCTGAAATGGCCCAAAGCCCCAACGCAGATTCTTTGCAGAGCCCATTCCGGCCGGAGGCCTCGGACAGTATGTCGTGCCCACCGGCCCTCCTCACACCTTTTGAACCTTCTCCGGAACCGCCCTTTTGGGTACACCTGACAGATTCCATACTATCCAAAAAACTTCCGGCCTTTACTCTGCAATCGACCGCCGCACCGCAATGGCGGCCTGATTTGCTCAGTCCCCTTTACAGAACGCGTGGCATTGGCGGTCATGCACCCCGGCCTGTCGGACCGGATGTGCCCGTGAGTCTGGTTATTCTCGGGGTTTTGTTGGTTACGGGGCTTTTGAGGGTGGTTGATTTTATGCGTTTCCGGACTTTTTTCAAATCTTTTTTTTCCGGCCGACCTGTGGAAGATTTGATGCGGGACAAATTTCTTTTCCCCGGAATGCCAATTCTTTTCATTGTTTTTTGTCTGGTGGCAGGATTGGCTTTCGTGTTCCCATCGGCTGTATTTCGGGATGAATTTTCTGCGGGCGTCTTTCTGGGGCGGGGCTTTCTGGCAGGTGCCGCGGTAGTTGCATTTGTTTTTCTGAAGCATAGCCTGATTCGTTTTTGGGGCGCATTGATGGATCATAGCACCATGGCTGTGCGCCACGTGTTATATTCTGCGCAGGGTGTGGTGGTGATGGGATCCGGCGGTTTATTTTGGATGGCGCTGGCGCTGGTGGAATTGTCACCTTCAAATATTCTCCTCCCCGATGGGCAGCTGATACTGCTTCTGGCGCCGGCCTGGACAATAGGCCGATTTCTGGCCTCCGAAAAAAAACCTAATCTCTTGTATAACCTTTACTACCTTTGCACCCTGGAAATTTTGCCGCTGTTGGCTGTTCGGGCATCAGCGGTCTCGTTTCCACAGATTTGGCCCCACCTATGAAGATAAAGAGCATTCTGATCTCCCAGCCCAAGCCGGAATCAGAAAAAAATCCTTACGCCGAATTAATCAAAAAATACAATGTCAAGATAGATTTTCGACCTTTCATCCAAGTGGAAGGCGTGGACCTGATGGAATTTCGCAAACAAAGGATCCAAATTCTGGAGCATCAGGCCACCATTTTCACCAGCCGACATGGGGTGGATAATTTTTTTCGGTTGTGTAAAGAACTGAGGATCACAGTGCCCGATGAACACAAATATTTTTGCGCCAGCGAAGCGGTGGCACTGTATCTTCAGAAATACATCGTGTACCGGAAGCGCAAAATATTTCACGGCAAATCGCAGATCGAGGACCTGGCCGACATCCTCAAGAAGCATAAAAATGACAAAATGTTGATCGCCATTGGCGATAAATTGCAAGACTCCATTACGAACCTTCTGGACAAGCTTAAAATTCAATACTCCCAAGCGATCCTGTACCACACCAGATTCAGCGATCTCTCGGACCTCACCGATGTCTGGTATGACATGCTGGTCTTTTTTAGTCCGGTGGGAATTGAATCTTTATTCCACAATTTTCCTAACTTTAAACAGCAAAATAAAATTATCGGCACCTTTGGCCCTAATGTAAAAAAAGCCGCGGAAGAACACAACCTGGAAGTGCAGGTGTATGCCCCCACACCGGAGTCGCCTTCCATGACGACTGCGATTGATAAATTTTTGCAGAAGGTCAACGCCAAAAAGTGACCGGCGCCCCCCGACCAAGGCATCTGCCTGTGTCACGACCCGCTTCTTTTTTTGGATTGTCGAAACACAGCCGGCTTCGACGTTCTTCCGAAATAGAGGAAGTATTGAAAAAGGGCGTGCGCAAAAAGTGTGGCGTGCTTATGTGCCATGCGGCCATTTTGAGGCGCGCCGGCGGAGAGGGGTCCATGTATCCCAGGGCCGCGTTCGTGGTGAGCCGCCGACACTGGCCACGGGCCGTGGACCGCAACCGCATTAAACGGCTCATGCGGGAAGGTTTTCGTCTGCACAGACAGCGTTTGCTCCGCCAAGACCTGGCGCTGGTGCTGCGTTTCACAGGTCACACCAAGCCCGGTTTCAGGGATTTGTGTGAACATTTGTGCTGTATTTTTGATTGGATCAATCAAACCGAACTACCTGCGCTGGATTAACAAAATCATGATGGTGCTCATTCGCATCTACCAGGTGGCCCTGTCTCCCTGGCTGGCCCCGTCGTGCCGTTTCACGCCCACCTGCTCGCAATATGCACTGGAAGCCTTTAAAATCCACCCATTTTTTAAAGCGCTCCGGCTTTCTTTGAAGCGCCTTTGGTCGTGCCGTCCTGGCGGGGGATGGGGCTATGATCCTGTACCACCGGCTTCAGGTTCTGGGGCACGGCAATCTTCTTTACCACTCAAATGAAACCTTCCGCATGAAAAAACTTCCCATATTTCTTTCTGGAGTCCTCTTTGCCTCCGTAGCCACATCGTGGATTCTAAAGACCTCGGATGATTTTTTTGAGGTCACCAAAAACATGGAAATATTCACATCGGTGTACAAGGAAGTGAACACCTATTATGTGGATGAACTGAAGCCCGGGGAGCTCATGAAAACCGGTCTGGATGCCATGTTGTCGTCTTTAGATCCATATACCCACTTTTTTCCGGAAAGCCAGATTGAAGATGCGCGTTTTGAACAGTCCGGTACCTACGGTGGCATCGGAGCCTCATTTCGCCAGATTGATCAGCAAATCACGCTGATGGAAATTTACGAAAACTCTCCGGCCCAGAAAGCCGGCCTAATGCCCGGCGATGTGTTGCTGGAGGTGAACGGCAGGCCTGTGAAAGGCCGGAGCGGCGAAGAAGTGATGCGGCTTGTGAAGGGGGCGCCCAAAACGGAAGTCGTGCTTAAAGTGTTGCGCGATAAGGAGGAACTCACTTTCCGCCCTCTGCGGGAAGAAATTAAACTAAAAAATGTTTCCTACTCTACCCTTGTGGAAAATATGGCTTACATCCGGCTGGAGCATTTTATGCCCAACGCCGCAGCGGATGTTAAAGCCGCTTTTCTGAAACTTCGGGAAAATACCCGACCCGAGGGCGTGATCCTGGACCTCCGCGGCAATCCCGGCGGCCTTCTGCACGAAGCTGTGAACCTGTGCAACCTGTTTCTGGATAAAGGGAAAGAAGTCGTCTTTACAAAGGGAAAGGTGAAAGAGTGGAACAAATCTTTCCGGACCCTGAATGCTCCCTTGGACAAGGAAATTCCAATAGCTGTTCTGGTGGACGGCAGGTCGGCATCTGCTTCGGAGATTGTGGCGGGTACATTCCAGGATTACGACCGCGCGGTGGTTTTGGGGAATCGGACCTTTGGCAAAGGTCTTGTTCAAATTACCCGTCCCATAAAATACAACGGGCAGCTGAAGGTGACCACTTCCAAATACTACACCCCCAGTGGCCGGTGCATTCAAGCCATAGACTACAGTTTGAAAACTTCGGGCGACAAAGGCCGCCGAATCAGCGATTCCTTGCAAAGAGCTTTTAAAACTCAGGCTGGGCGCACTGTGTATGATGGGGGTGGGGTGATGCCGGATATCGAAGTGGCCGATCCGCTCATCCATGATATTGTGCAGGATTTGGTGCGGTCCAACCTGATTTTCTTTTTTGCCAACAAATACAGGAAAGAACATCCTTCCATCGCCTCTCCTGAGTCGTTTGAACTCACCGATGCAGAGTATGAGGCTTTCTGCCGCTTCGTCATGGAACGGACGGGTTCTTTTTCGCCCACCCTGGATCAGGCATTTGCCCAGCTTGAAAAATCCATGGCTGACATGGACCATCCGACAGAGATTCAGAGCGGGTTAAACACTTTAAAAAATGCTTTCCGGAAAGAAAAGGAAGCGGAGTTAAAAAAGTTTGCTTCGGAAATTAGGCCGTTGTTGGCTGAAGAAATCGTCAGCCGCTACTATTACAATTCCGGACGTACCGCCTATCGCCTCCGGCACGACGGAGACGTGCGGGAAGCCATAGCGGTTCTTAAAGATCGCACACGGTACAAACACATTTTGTCATCGGCCTACGAGATACCAAGACGCGAGAAATTTGGGGATCGATCCAAACTGCGGGAGGTATTATTGTATGAGACGCCCTCCACACCCTTGGAAGAATAATTGGAAGCCCGCCCCGTTATTTTTGCAGCATGAGTGGTGAGGCTTCTCCATCGTTTCGTATGGGCCGCGTTATAACGGTTCTCTTATTGGCTGCTTTGATCGTGAGCGTTTTTTTTAACTACCGCCTGAGCCGTACCGTGGCTGAAGTGCGCCAAGAGACCCAGGTGATTCAGAGTCGCTGCGACACAGTGGCTTTCCGTAAGGCCGAGCTGGAAAGAGAAGTGTTGGCCATTACAGAAGACCTTAATCGCTACAAAGGCCGCTCTGAAGAATTAGATCAACTGCTCCAGGAAGCCAATTCCAAAATCGAAAAACAGAAAAAAGAAATATCCCGTCTGATTGAGCAAAATAAGGATTACAGTGTTTTGAAAGCCCGCTATGCCGACCTCCGACGCATGAAAGACCAGTATCTGGCCCAGATTGATTCGCTTATGGCAGAAAACAAAAAACTGCGCTATGAGAACACCGAACTGGCCGTCAAAGTGGATAAGCTGAGAGAAGAAAAATCCAGCTTGACCGAAAAAGTGGAAAGAGCCGGCGCCTTGCGTTTAAGAAATTTACGTATCACGGCTTTGCAGGTGCGCGCCAGCGGCCGGCAAAAGGAAGTGGATAAGGCCTCCAAGGCCGATCGTCTCAACATACGCATGGTGGTTCAGGAAAACCCACTTGCTTCGCCCGGCCCGCGAACGGCTTATGTGCGCATTCTTTCGCCCCAGGGATATGTGATGACCGATGTGAACGAAAGCATGAGAAAATTTAAAACGCGCGAAGGCCGGGAAATTCCGTTCAGTCGTTCCGTGAATTTTGACTATGCGCGTTCGGAAGTGGCTTTAGAAGTAGATTATGACCAGGAAGTGTTCACTCCCGGAACGTTTCGAGTGGAAGTTTTTATTGACGGCGAACTGGCTGGGGTGGAACAATTCACGCTCCAATAAGTGGAAAAATTCTGGAATCTGGTCTTTCTTTGCTTTATAGCCGTAAGCTGCCAAAGTGAGGATCGGGCCCGCCCATGCCCCGAAGAGCGGATGGCGGCCTGCCTGACGGCCATGGCCCGTGCTCACACAGCATTCCAGGCTGGGTGGACAGACGCCCGGTATTCCTGGGCCGAGTTGAAGGAAGCGGCTCTGCACTCCTGCGGATGTTCTTCGGAGGCTTATGAAAAGACCCTTCGGTGGCTTTTTATCAAGGATCCCCAAAAACTGGATGAACTATTCGTCAAAGCCTCCGGTCTGTTAAATCATCCTTCATCTCATACTCCTGGCATGATGGAGGCTCCCAAGCCCTAAACCATTGCCGAGAAATTTTTTGATGTTATCACTTAAATCCAAATTCGGCAATCAACCCCAACTTAATCTGATAGCCGCTCACGTTCAACATAGCCTGCTGGTTGTTGCCATAACTAACATACTGGTCAGAATAATACAACGGAATTAACGGCACGGTGTATTGGAGGTTGGGTTTGAGCGCCAGGTGCGAGCCCACTTTAAAATTGCCACCAAACATAAACTGCACATCGGCCTGCGCATTGAAATTGCGGGGCCTCTGGGGGGTGGAAATGAGTTCGTGGATTAGAAAAGAGGAACGGGCCGATTTTTCATCGGCAATGCCCACGATCTGGCCTAAACTATTGTACAATTCAGCCTGGTAGCTTCCGCGATAAAAACTGAAGAAGGAAAGATTGAGGCCGCCGCTTAGAAAAAAATGTTTCCATTCATGCCCAAAATTTATGTAAATGCCAGGGTAATAAAGGCGGGCGGTTTCCCGGAAAAAAAGTAAATACGCCTGGCTGGAATCGCCCACTACCTGCACAGGGACATTTTCTCCTGTCGCTTTAAAGCCTTTGTTCCGGAAATTAAATCCTCCTCTGAAAACAAACCCTTTCTTGAGCCTGGCCTTCATACCCACCCCCACATCAAAACCGAAACCCGGATTATCGCTGCGGTACACCGTATTCAAAAGATTAGGATAGTTGACAAAATTGTAGGTTCCAAAAAGGGGGAGTTCCAAGGCAATGTCCGGAGCGTTAGGTTCATAAATATCCTGTACCAGTGCCGGCCCGCCTTGGGAAAGCGTAGGTCCGCGACGGGGACGCCCGGCTTTCACCCAGTCGTTGTAATCCAGGGCAATATCTTCAGTGTTGGCTTCGGTGTATTGCTTATTACGGATTTTTTCCGGAATTTCAGGGTGATCGGCGAAGTACGCGGCCACGGTTTCCCGGAATTTACTGCCAGAGGGCACAGCCAGGGGCGTCTGATTTTTCTTTTCAAAGTAGTCTGTTTCTTCGGTTTCGTAGCCACTGCCTTTTTTCCGTCGGTAGGTATGCCGGTAGAGGGACACTTCGCCTTTCACCACCGCCAGCATGAAAACGGGATTGCCTTCTTTGTCTTTTCGTGCGAAGTATTCGTCGTTGCCTATCTTAAAATACTTATAGTCTTTGGGTGTTTTTCGTTTAAAAGTGCCTGTGGCCGGGTCCAGGACCTGAATGTAGCTGCTGAGTCTTTCGGCCCGATCAGGTTTCACCTGGGCTTTCACGGTGTCCCCTGAAGCTGTGACCAGCACGGCGTCTACGGCTTCCTTTTGTCCCCATGCATGGCCGGCGAGCAGCACCATCCAACTTATAACAATTAAAAGAACTCTTCTAAACAAAATATTCATACAATAATTCCGAACAAATTTAACGTACAAATTTGGGGCGTCTTGTATTATTGACGGCATGATGTGGACTTTAGACATTCGAGGGCCTTTTTTGTTTTTAATTTTTTCTGCGCTTCTAACCCAAGGCCAAAAATTGGTATGGGGGCCGGTGAAAGGCCATGTGGCGCATCGTGAAGCAGTAATTATCTATGGTTTTGAAAAACCTTTGCCGCCGGAAGTGCAGAATAATCTGAAAGTGACCATTCAGCCCGAGTTGCCTTCTTTTACCTGGCGCGTGATACCGGTGCAGGAGCCACATATCCTGAAGGTGGCGGCAGAAAATTTATGGCCCGGTCAAACCTACATCCTGAAATTTTATTTGGAAGGTAAACCCTTAGGGCCGGAAGTCACCGTGACAACCCCCCGGGTGTATGCCCGATGGTCCCCGGGGGATCCGCCGGATTTTACTTTTCTTGCCGGTTCTTGTTTCTACCTCAACGACCGGCCCTTTGACCGTCCAGGAAAACCTTATGGCCAGGATTCCTCCATAATTGGAACCATGGCCTCCACACCAGCGGATTTCAATTTGCTGCTGGGAGACAATTTTTACTATCGCGAAGCCGACTGGAGCAGCCGTTCGGGCATGCGCTACAGGTATTATCACACCTTCACCCACCCCCTTATGGCGCGTCTTTTGGCCGCACGGCCTACTTATGCCATTTGGGATGACCATGATTTTGGCCCGAACGATGCCGACCACAGTTTTCCTCTTCGCAGGGATGCGTTGGAATTGTTCCGTGATCACTGGGGCAACCCTCCGAATTCCTGGGCCGATGCTGGTATTTTCACCACCTTTGAATATGCGGACGCAGCGTTTTTCCTTTTGGACGACCGTTGGTTTCGTGCGCCCAACAATTTAAAAGATGCAGAAAGGCCTTTTCTGGGCGAAAAGCAGGTACAATGGCTCGTGGAGAGCCTTGTAACCTGCGAAAAAGCCTGGAAATTTGTGGTGTGTGGCAATCAAATGATCAACAACACGGAGGCTAAGGAATGTTACAGAAGCTACGCCGGAGAGTTTAACCGGTTATTTCGGGAGGTGCGGCGTCAACGCATCGAGGGCCTGATCATCCTGAGCGGGGACCGCCATTTCTCCGAACTTTTAAAAGACACCACTTTGCTGGAGTATCCCTTGTATGAACTAACCTGCTCTCCTGTCACGTCCACCCTTCATGAGATCACCTCGCCACAGGAAAAAAACAATCCCCTTCGCGTGCCCGGCTCATTAGTACAGACCAATAATTTTAGCCGTCTCAGTATCCGCGGTCCCAAACAAAACCGTGTACTGTATCTGGAGCATTTAGATGCCAAAGGCCGCAGCTTGTGGCAGTATGAAATCCCCTACAGTCAATTAAAAATTCGAAAACCCTAGCGGTTTCCAAGAAAAAATTTACCGGATTGGAATTCCATCTTGCCACTCCTGAAGATTGTCAGCCGGCCGCTGAAAAGATTCTTCAAACCTTTCCTGAAACCCGACTTTTTCTTCTGGAAGGCCCCCCCGGATCAGGGAAAACCACGCTGATACAGGCTTTTATGCGGTGTCTGGGAGTGGAGGAACCTGTGACAAGTCCCACTTTTGCCTTGGCCCATCTGTACCACAATTCTGCAGGCAAGGCCTTTGCTCATTTGGACCTGTACCGCATTGGAAGTCTGGAGGAGGCTTTGGAGGCAGGTCTTGCGGAAATTCTAGAGGAGCCTTATGAAAAGATTTTTATAGAATGGCCTTCCTGTGTTCCGGAATTATTCGATGATAAGGACACAGTTCGGATTTTTTGCGCTTACCAAGGTTTCTATCGGCGGGTTGTGGTTAAGGGGACCCACGAAAGTTCTTAGGTCGGCGGGTGTTGGTGTGTTTATATTTTTAGGTGACCCGTGGCGAAAATGCGTGTGGACTAATCCGGAAACAGGAGTCCTGAACAAGGAAAAACTTTCTGGGGCTGCCCTATGGACGTTTTGAAAATATCTTCGAGGCGTTGTATATCTGCAAAACGGGCCCTATCGTCACGAAAAGCGGTGAATCCCTGCCTTTCCATTCCCTGTATCCATTGGCGGCTGTGGGATGCGGAGGCCTGACGCAGGGATGCATCATTAAATATTTGCAACAGGGCCATGTGCAGCACCGCTAGAATCCTGTAGTTGTTGGCAATTACACGGCGTGTGAGCAAGGCGGCATTGGCGCCCATGCTCACAATATCCTGGTTGTCATTGTTGTTGGGAATACTATGAATGCTCATAGGATTGGCCAAGGTTTGGTTTTCCGCGGCAGAGCTGACGGCCGTGAACTGAATGCCTTGCAGTCCAAAATTGAGCCCGGGCCGCCCCAGATTGGCAAAAGGTGGAAACCCATTATTCAGCTTGGGATTCATGACAAAATTTAACTGGCGCTCAGCCAAAAGACCCAGTTTGGTGAGACCGATACGGAGTTTGTCCATTTCATAAGCCACATAATCCCCATGGAAGTTGCCGCCATGAAACACATCCTGCCGGATGGCATCCACCACAGGATTATCATTCACCGAATGGGCTTCGCGCAGGAGCACTTCTGTGGCGGTTTCGACAGCTTCCAGCACAGGCCCGAGAATCTGAGGGACACATCGCAGGGAATAATATTCCTGGATTTTATCTTTTAGGATACTGCCAAAAGACTCTTTTTCATAAAGATGCTGATGGCGTAGCCTTGTGAGTCCGGAATCCTTCAAAAAACTCCGCATGAAGGCGGCTATCCGCAACTGGCCAGGATGGGGCCGGGCTTCGGCCAAAGGTTCTGAAAAGTGATCTGTATAACATCGCACCGCTTCATTGAGCAGGGCAGAAGCCACAGAGGCCAGGTAAAGCTGATGGCGGGCGTGCAGGATATTCAGCAAAGCCAGAGCGGTCATGCAAGCCGTACCGTTCATAATGGCCAAGCCTTCGCGGATATGCACTTCCATAGGTTTAAGGGACAATTGTCCTAAGACATCACTGGCTGGAAGACGGACTTTTTGGTAGTACATGTCGCCTTCACCGATGAGCCCCAAGGCCACATGGGCCAGCTGAACCAAATCGCCGCTGGCGCCTACGCCTCCAATTTCAAAAATCACCGGCGCTGCCTCTTGGTTGACTAAGTGTTGCATCAATCGCAACGCTTCCGGATGAATTCCGGATTGGCCTTGGGCCAGGGTCACCAGGCGCACCACGAGAGTGGCCCGGCATTCTTCCGGGGACAGCGCTGCACCGCCGCCCGAGGCGTGGCTGCGGATCAGATTATATTGCAGTTCTTTTTGATGACGCTGATTGATACGGTACGGCGCCATGGGGCCAAAGCCGGTGTTGATGCCATAAATCACCTTACCCTTGTTGAATTCCGCCAGAAAGCGATAACTTCCTTCGACGCGTTTCCACACCGGTTCAGACAGATGAATTGTGCCTCCCCCCAAGACGATATCTCGGAATGTTTCCAGGGACAGAATTATTTTATCCGAATCGCTCATCATTCATCAGACTTGGTTTATTTTCGGGGCAAATAAACTAAAGATTTATTTGTGGAATCGGCAGACGTACTGGTCATTGGTGCCGGACCTTCCGGGTCGGTGGCAGCCGCAATTTTGAACAAACATGACCTCAGGGTTCAGGTCGTAGAGAAGGAATGTTTTCCCCGTTTCGTCATTGGAGAGAGTCTTATACCCAGAGTCATGGATCATTTTGAGGAGGCCGGCTTTCTTCCGGTCTTACACCGGTATAACTGGCAGAAAAAGTTTGGCGCCCGCTTTAAGAAAGGCGATGTGTGGTGTGAATTTGATTTCAGCGATCGTTTCACGGAAGGCTGGTCTTGGACCTGGCAGGTGCCCAGGGCCGAGTTCGACCATGTGTTGGCGCAGGAGGTGCAAAACCGGGGTATTCCCATTTCTTTCGGCACCGCTGTTAAAAATATTGAGTGGGAAGGAACGGAATCGCTGACCACCGTGGAGGGACCAGACGGAGTTTCAAGGAAAATTAAAGCCCGTTTCATTGTAGATGCCAGCGGTTATGGGCGTGTGATCCCCAGGCTTCTGGGTCTGGAGCGCACGTCACCCTTGCCCCCCCGTAAGGCTTTGTTTGTGCACTGCAGGGATGAAAAACGTCCCCGGGGCCGCGAAGGTTGGATGATTTCCTTTGTCGTTCACCGGACGGACGTGTGGATTTGGGTGATCCCTTTCAATAATGGAATTACTTCTGTGGGGGTGGTGGGAGATCCCGGATTCATCAACCAGTTTGGGGAAGATCCGGAAGAAGCCCTGCGTGCCATTCTTGAGGAAGACCCCAACTACCGCGATCGCTTTCGTGGAACCGAATTTCTTTGGGAGCCTCGCGTTATCGAAGCTTACTCTGCCACCACCAGCGATATGTATGGGCCAGGTTTCGCAATCGTGGGGAACAGCGTAGAATTTCTTGATCCGGTCTTCTCCTCCGGTGTGATGTTCGCCACCGAAACGGCAGCCCTGGCGGCCCGCCTGGCAGCGCGTCAGCTAAAAGGAGAGACTGTGGACTGGGACACCGAATATGTGGCCTATGTGCAAAAAGGGGTTCATACCTTTCGAACCTATGTGAAAGCTTGGTATGATGGGGCGTTGCAGGATGTTTTTTTTGCGCCGGATCCCAATCCGGAGGTGAAACGGCAGCTCAGCAGTATTTTGGCGGGTTATGTGTGGGATGAGAACAATCCTTTTGTGAGTAAACACGAAACACAAGTGTACAAGCTGAGCCGATTTATCAGGAGCCGTGCGTCGTTGGTTGGAAGTCCTCAATGATTTTGAGGGAATAATGAAAATTGAACATATTGGATAATCCGGCCTGCGCTGAGGAATTGTGCTTCATACTTAGTGATCACTTGCCGCAGCAGGTGATCTTCAGGCAGCTGTCTGTGCACATCGGAGTAATATTCAAACAGTCCGAGCTGTTGTTGTTTTATGACCTCTAAAGTGAAGGCCATCAAGTCCGAATTATCCGTTTTTAAGTGAAGGACCGCATCGGGATGGCAAAATTTTCTGTACCTTTCCAAGAAAGCCGGGTGCGTGAGCCGCTTTCGGGCACGGGAGAGCCCGGGCTGGGGATCTGGAAAGGGCAGCCAAATTTCATGTACTTGGTCCCTGGGGCCAAAAACGCGGTCTATTAAATGTCCCTGAAGGCGAAGAAAAGCCACATTACCCAGTTTTTCTTCAAGGGAAATTCGCGCCCCGCGCCAGAGGCGTGCGCCTTTTTTATCTATTCCAATAAATCGCCGATCCGGGAAAAGCCGGGCCATTGCCAGGGTATATTCACCGGCACCACAGCCCAGTTCTAAAGTCACCGGCCCGCCACCTGCCGGAAAAAATTCCTGCCAATGGTCTTTCAAATAAAAAGATTCCATCCCTGAAAGCTGGACAAAATCCGGCTGTACCACATGCGGCATCCGGGCATTCTCCTCAAAACGGCGCAGTTTGTTGCGGCTCATCCAGCTGTTAAGATTAATTCAGCGGTTCTGGAGACCTGGGGCTTCAGCAGCAATCTGAGAACCTGTCGGGCCACATCCATAGGCTGCAGCATGGCCACAGGCCGGTTAGAAGCTTTCTTCCAGGCATCGGTGAGCACTGGGCCCGGATATACGTTGATGATGCGAAGAGGTTGCGACGCTTGCTTTTGAAGGGCATGCATCCAACGCATTAGAAGACTTTTGCTTTCCGAATAAGAGTAGGCATCGGGTCTTGGTTGAAGGGCCGCCACCGACAAAATATTGACCACGGTGAGGGGCCGCTCCAGATTTTTAAGGAGAAGTTGCGTGAGCCGCGAAGGAGTATGAAAATTGACGTTCATACAAATATCCCAGGCTTTTGGTTCCCAGGCGGTATCCGCTTCAAAATGCCCCGCGTTGTGGACTAGGAGATCCGGCGGGTCGTTTTGTTCAAGCCATAATTTCCATTGGGCACAGGCGGCAGTGGGATCCGAAAAATCGCACAACCACATCTGGCTTTTGGGAGCCTCAGAGCCCTTAAAAGTCCGGCCGTGACGAATGACCATGCTGCCGGACTCTTCCAGAGAGGCGGCAATAGCCTGGCCAATGCCCCGAGTGGATCCGGTGACCAAAGCGCGTGGGGGTGTCATGAATCCGCAAAGGAAAACAAGAGTTGCTGTATTTCTCTGGCGGATAAAGGGCGCAGTTCCCCCGGTTTCATTCCTTCAAGAGAAAGTCTGCCCACACTCACCCGTATGAGCCGAAGGGTAGGATGCCCTATAGCGGCCGTCATGCGGCGCACTTGTCTGTTCTTTCCTTCCCGCACCACAATCTGTAACCAACTATAAGTTTTTCCAGGGCGCACGGCGGGGGGCGGACAACGGGGCGGCAACCACACCGGGGCTGTTGTGAGCTCCGCCCGGCAAGGGAGAGTCGTGTAATACCCTCTGCCCTTAATTTTGATGCGGACCCCTCTGCGCAAGGCCTCCAGTTTTTCTTCAGAAGGTTGCCCCTCCACAAGCGCAAGATACGTTTTTGGCAGGGCCGCCCGGGGATTCAATAGAGCCTGGTTGAACCGGCGATCGTCCGAAAGTATCAAAAGCCCTTCGCTGTCTGCGTCCAGTCGCCCGATAGGATACACTCGGGGCGGGAGTTTGAGGCAATCGCCTAAAGTGGTCTTGCCCGGTTCTTTCGTGAATTTACATTCCACGCCATAGGGCTTGAAGAAGGCATAGCTATTCTTGGATGGACGGACGATTCGGGGACGCATTCTTCGGCGTGGGCTGAAAAAATTTACATGAAGGATATGGTGCCATGGAATGTATTTTTAAAATATTCAAATTCTTGTTCTTGGGATTTTGAAGCCTTCCGGCAACCCGGCGCTTCAGGACGGTGCGGAAACTTTGCGGCGCACCAGAAAATACCAGTCGTTGGGCAAAGGCAGATATCCAAATTCGAATACAAAAAAGTAGCGGGCCTGTTTAGCGGTTTCATAGATATGGGTATGATACAGAAAATCAAAGCCCCGCTCGCGGAGCAGGCGTCCGGGAATGCGTCGGGTTTCGAGATTGCCTAAAAAGTGTTCCAGAATCTGACGGTTGCGCAGGAGAATCCGGTGGATATGCCGCACGGCGGGTGTCCGGGCGCCGGTGATTTGGCGGTTGTTGTGGGCGCTCCGGCACATATCGTTACAGAATTTTTTATCGGCCCTGCCGCTCAGGGGCTCGCCGCATTCCAGACAGCGCCTTTCTTCTGCAGGGGGCGGATTCATATGTACAAAATTGTATATTTTCCTGTTGAAACTATCCAAGGGGCTTTACTTTTGGCGTGGATTTTATACATTTCATGGAAAATTTTGATGTGGTAGTGATAGGCTCGGGGCCCGGCGGGTATATCGCGGCCATCCGGGCTGCCCAATTAGGAAAAAAAGTGGCCCTGGTGGAAAAATATCCCACTTTGGGCGGCACCTGCCTGAATGTGGGCTGCATTCCCAGCAAGGCGCTTCTGGATTCCTCTGAGCATTACCATAATGCCGTCCATCGTTTTCAGGCCCATGGCATAAAAATTCCCCCTCCGGAGCTGGATTTTGCACAGATGATAGCCCGCAAGGCGAAAGTGGTGGAAGATAATTGCCGGGGCGTGGAGATGCTGATGAAGAAAAATAAGATCACGGTGCTGCATGGCGTGGGCTCTTTTGCTTCGCCGCATCAGGTGCGCGTGGAGGGGCAAGGGGATTCCCAAATTGTGGAAGCGGCCCACGTCATCATCGCCACGGGGTCTAAGCCTTCTTCCATTCCGGGTGTGGACATAGACAAAAAGCGGATTATTACCAGTACGGAGGCCTTATCTTTAAAGGAAGTGCCCCACACTTTGCTGGTGATCGGCGGGGGCGTGATCGGCATGGAATTGGGCACCGTGTATGCCCGGCTGGGCTCCCGCGTGCAGGTGATCGAGTACACGGATACGCTCATTGGAGCTTTTGACAGGGCGCTCGGGAAAGAGCTTCAAAAGGTGTCGCGTAAGCTGGGCATGGAGTTTTTCCTGAGTCATAAAGTGCTTCAAGCGGCCTATTCCAATGTGGACAAGGTGCAGGTGAAAGCTTTGGATCCGCAAGGCCAGGAAGTGACTTTTGAGGGGGATTACTGCCTGGTGGCCGTGGGCCGCCGGCCTTATACGCAAGGCCTGAATCTGGAGGCGGCCGGCCTGTCTCTGGATGAAAAAGGTTTTGTGCCCGTGGATGAGGAATGCCGTACGAAAGTGCCGCATATCTGGGCTATTGGGGATGTGGTCCGGGGTGCCATGCTGGCACACAAGGCTGAGGAGGAGGGCGTGGCGGTGGCTGAGCGCATTGCGGGACAGAAACCGCACATCCATTATCCATTGATCCCCAACGTGGTGTACACCTGGCCTGAGGTGGCTTCGGTGGGCTACAGCGAGGAGCAATTGAAGGCCCAGGGTAGGGCCTACCGCAGCGGCCAGTTTCCTTTCATGGCCAGCGGCCGGGCCCGGGCCAGCATGGACACGGAAGGCTTTGTGAAGGTGCTGGCCGATGCGCAATCTGATGAAATACTGGGGGTGCATATCATTGGACCGCGCGCCGCTGACTTGATTGGGGAGGCTGCACTGGCTATGGAATTTAAAGCGGCAGCGGAGGATATCGGGCGCATTTGCCACGCGCATCCCACCTTCAGCGAAGCTCTGAAAGAAGCCAGCCTGGCCGCCAGTGGGCTGGGCGCTTTGAATATGTGAGGGTTTTCCAACTGACTGTCTGGGGAAGGTTGGGCGCAGATCTCGTTTTTTTAAAAAAACTTGCGTGAGGCAGGCGGAGGGCGCCTTGGGGCCACAGGCCCGGGGCGGTGCAGAAGCCTGAGGCCCGGCCGAAGGCTGGCGCACGGGAGCGGCAGCGGACCCCGGAGCCACGCCGACCCCGGCGCTTGCGCCGGGGGCACGCCCAAAACTTTTAAAAAAAATGTGGCCGGGCTTTTGTACTTTTGAGGCCGCGCCCGGGTGGCGGAATTGGTAGACGCGACGGACTCAAAATCCGTTGGTGGCAACACTGTGGGGGTTCGAGTCCCTTCCCGGGCACAAGAGAGAAGGCGCGTGCATTTTTCTGAATTGCCGGATGACCGATATCCGGAGGCGTCCGCAGCCTTCGGCCGACTCCTGCACATCATGGATACCCTGCGGGAGCGTTGCCCCTGGGACCGTGAGCAGACTTTGCAAAGCTTACGTCATCTGACCATTGAAGAGGTGTATGAACTGGGGGAAGCCATTCTGCAGGAGGATGATGAGGAACTGCGTAAGGAACTGGGCGATCTGCTTTTGCACATTGTGTTTTACGCGCGCATAGGGAAGGAGCGGGGCCGCTTTGACATGCGCGAGGTCATTGACCGCTTATGCCAGAAGCTGATTGACAGGCATCCCCATATTTATGGGGCTGTGGAAGCCAGGGATGCCGAAGCAGTGAAGCAAAACTGGGAAAAAATAAAGCTCCGTCAGAAAGGGGGGCGCGGGGTGCTGGAGGGTGTGCCAGCGGCGCTGCCGGCGCTTGTGAAAGCTCAGAGGATACAGGACAAGGCTGCCGGAGTGGGCTTTGACTGGGAGACGCGGGAGCAGGTGTGGGCCAAGGTGGAGGAGGAAATTCAGGAATTGAAAGCAGCGGAGATGGGGGAGCCGGAAAAAGTGGAAGAAGAATTTGGTGATTTGTTGTTTGCCCTCGTGAATTATGGCCGGTTTTTGAAACTGAATGCGGAAGATGCTCTAGAAAAAGCCAACCGGAAATTTATACACCGCTTTGGGGCAATGGAGGCCTTGGCCCAGGCTCAGAATGGCGGATTAGACGGGCTTTCCTTGAAGGAGATGGACCAACTGTGGGAAGCGGTGAAAGCCGCTGAAAAAAAGCGGGTGGTCTAGCTTGTTGCATGATGCCGGGTAGGACCCAAGTGGTGTGGGAGGCCGCTACGTGGGACGGCCTGAAAAGCTGGATAGAAAAAAGACTGGGCCCACGCGATCGTATCGGCGTGCTTGTGGAGGAGGGCGCTTCGTATGTGTTGCCAGTAATGGAATTCTGGCCGGGAAGGCCGTTTATTATTCTGGCGCATCCGGCCGGAGAAGCCGGTAAAAACTGGGAAAGCCTGGGCGCTCTGCTCAGGCACATGCTACGGCTGGGGCTGAACCGCAAGAGCGCCCTGGTGGTGGTGGGCGGCGGGTCTTTGTGTGATGTGGGTGGATTGGCGGCGGCGCTCTTTATGCGCGGCATCCCATGCATCTATGTGCCCACGACCTTGCTGGCCATGGTGGATGCCGCCTTGGGTGGGAAGACTGCCGTGAATCTTGAGGGTTTTAAAAATATGGCCGGACTGTTTAAAGATCCATTAGGCGTGTGGTGTGATGTGCGTTTTTTGCATTCTCTGCGTCCTGTGCACTTTCTGGAAGGTGTGGCCGAAATGCTGAAGCACGGGCTGGTGGCCGATGAAAACCACTTTGCTGCGCTGGCTGAGCTCAAGGATATCCAATTATTGAAGGATCGGCCGGACCTCCTTCAGGAATCGCAAAAAATTAAACTGGCCATTACAGAACAGGACCCTGAAGAAGCGGGACCGCGACGGGTGCTCAATTTTGGGCACACGGTGGGCCACGCTTTGGAAAGTCATTTCATGGCCAAAGGAAGGCCGGAACCCCATGGGGTATGCGTGGCTCTGGGTATGGCGGCCGAAACGGTGCTGAGTGTGGCCTACGCGGATCTGGCTGAAGACGCCGCCCAGCATGTCCAAAAAGTTTTGTTCCGGATATTTGGAAGCGTTCTCCCCAAAATGCCTAATCCAGACCATCTGATACCCTATATGTTGCGGGATAAAAAAAACCAGAGCGGCCGGATCCATTGTACATTGTTGAGAAAAATTGGGCAGGGCGTTTGGAATGTCGGGTTAGAAAAGCAGAACATTATTACTGCCCTGCAGCCCTTTGACCCATCATGAAAATTACCATTCAAGCGCCCATTCTGAAGGGAAAGATTGCACTTCCTGTTTCCAAAAGCCTATTGCAACGGCATTGGATGGTGCGTGCCATGCACCATTTGCCGGCAGATTTCAGCGCCGGCGGCGCAGTGGAGGACTTAAAAATTTTGGCTGAAATCCTCCAGAATCCTGACCAATCTGTATGGAATTGTGGGGATTCCGGCGCCTGCGCCCGCTTTCTTTTGGCGTGGGCCACATCCCGGGAGACTCCTGTTCGTATTACTGGTAGTGCGCGACTTTGCCAGCGTCCTGTAAGGACACTTGTGGAAGCTCTAAAGCAGATGGGGGCCCGGATCCGCTATCTGGGAGAAGGCGGTTTTTTGCCTGTGGAAGTGGAACCGGGCATTTTGTCCGGCGGGCGGGTGGTGTTGAACGGGCAGGAAAGCAGCCAGTATGTTTCGGCCCTGATGATGCTGGGAAGCCGGCTGCCTCAGGGGCTTGAGATTGAATGCCCCGGAGGCTTTGCCTCTTGGCCTTACATACGAATGACAGCGGCGGTGATGCAGTATTACCACCTGACCGTGGAATTGCCGGAATCCACCGAGGAAGACCTTGTTGTGAAAGTGAGTCCTGGTATTGCGGTGGGGGAAGGGCCTGTGCCTGTGGAAGGGGATTGGTCTGCCGCGGCTTTTTGGTATGAGGCGGTGGCCTTGTCAGAGGAGGCCGACCTTGTGTTGACCAACCTGCACCCATTCTCGGTGCAAGGCGATGCTGCGACGCCGGACATTTTTGATGTATTGGGAGTGCATACTCAATTTGCGGAGGAGGGTATCCGGATCAGAAAAGCAGGGCCGCCAGAGCTGGACTCCTTAGACTTTGATTTCACCGATCATCCGGATCTTTTTCCGGCGCTGACTGCCACTTTGGCGGCCTTGGGCTTAGAAGGCGAATATACAGGTATAGAACGCTTAAAGTACAAAGAAAGTGATCGTCCGGAAGCGATGCTCCATGAATTGGGAAAGGTCGGATTGGCTTGGGAGAGGTCTTCCCCGGATAGCCTTCGCATTTTTTCTAAGGGCTTGCGTTCGGCCCCCTTTCCCCTGACTTTCGACAGCCATGGGGATCACCGAGTGGCTATGGCTCTGGCGCCCTTGGCCTTGCGCCTGGGACAGGTGATGGTGTTGGGGGAAGATGTGGTGCGGAAGTCGTATCCAGAGTATTGGCACCACATGGTTCAATGCCTGCCTTTTGGCCATCTGGAATTTAATGCGCCTGCATGAAGCTCCTTAATAGAATTCTCCCAATCGTATTACCTGTGCTCCTTTTATGGGGCTGTCGTGGAAAGGCTCTGATACCAGTATTTGAGGAAGAGCTGCCCCCCTTGGAGGGAAGTCCGCCGCCCTTGTCGGTTGTGAGTTTGCGTTTAACCATGCCCTACGACAAAGCCGCCCAGGCCTTGGATAAAGCCTTGGGTGAGGTGGTGTACGAAGACAACAGCTTTGACCAGCCCGACGAAGATGATTTGAAATTGCGTGTCGTCCGCACTGCGCCCACCAAGATTCGCGGCTATGGTGAGTTTATTCAGGTGGAACCCACCGTGCGCGTCGAAGCCGCTTATCGCTACAAGGCTTGTGCTATTTGTCCGCCTCTCACAGGCGAAACCTCCTTTGAAGCCCGTGTGAGGGTTAATGCGCGCCTCACCCTTTTGCCAGAATGGCGCCTTCGCTCCGAATCGGCGCCGGGAGGGTATGACTTTATCCAAAAACCCTATCTCGGTTCCGGGATTATAAAATTCAATATCAGTTTTCTTGTGCGCCGGGCTTTGGATGATAATTTGCCGAAGCTCTGCCGCCTGGTGGATGATTTTGTGTTGAAAAGATCGGGCCTGTACGAAGAATTGTCCAAAAGCTGGAGCCGGCTTTTTGAGCCGGTGGCGGTGGATGAAAAATATAAAGCCTGGCTGATGCTGGAGCCGCGAAAAATTTTGGTGAGTCCCTTGCAGTGCGACCTTCAAGCCTTGAACCTGCAAACCGCCCTGGAGACAGGCATGCGCATTCGTTTTGGGGAGGATCCTCCGCCCCTTCAAAAAACGCCTCTTCCCGGCGCCGTTATTGAAAAAAAACTGTTGCCCCACACCCGTTTGTATGTTCCGGTTTCTTTGACTTGGGACAAATTGGATCAAATTCTTAAAAGCAATCTGCAGGACACCATCATTCAAATTGGAAAAAACAAAAAAATTTTTGTGGAAGATGTCCGACTCCGGGGCAACGAGCGCCTGATGGTGGCCCGTGTAAGGATGGGCGGCGACCTGCCCGGCACGCTGTATCTGGGAGGACAGCCTGCGTTGGATACCCTTCGAAATTTTTTGTATTTGAAAAATTTGGATTACACGCTTAAGACAAAAGATGCCTTAGCCAAATCCCTGAGCGTTGTGCTCAAATTTCCTCTGCGCCAAATTCTGGCCCGCCGGTTGGTGTGGAATTATGGCTCTATGTTAGAGGAAGTGAATCGGACGGTGGCGAGCTACCTCCAGGGCTACTCCTATGGGAACGTGGCCCGAATCCAGGGAAAAGCCCACCCTATAAAACCGGAAAGTATTGCCACAAGCCCCCGTGAGCTTTCTCTCTTTTTTCGATGGGAAGGGCAGGTGCGCCTGGAATTATTGAATGTCCACGAGTTATTCTAGAAATGCAGAACTTTTCAGCAAGGGCTTCCAACAAAAAGAGCGCTCATAGAGCGCTCTTTTCCTTTAAATTCGGAAGCCTGGGGCTTTGTCACATGGGATGACAGTGAAAATTGACGGTCTTGGATTCGGTGTTGCCGTCGTGGTCCAATTCAGCCGTCAGTTTCAGAAGCATGTCGCTGTGCATGGTCACATTGTTCACCCAGAAAGTGTCTATGTAGTAATCCCTTCCATGCGTGTGGTCGTGGATGTCAAATACCGTGGCGTTGTTGGCCACCCGGCTAATGGTCAGGGCCCATCCATGAATATCCTTGTCGGCTGTGATATGCGCATGTATCATTACGGTGTCGCCTCCGCTAAACATGGCATTTGGAACGGGCGATTCGATGGTGATGGTCACTTTGGGAAGGGTTTCTTTCTTTTTGCAACCCACGGACAGTAAAGCAATAGCGAAAGGAAGAATTGAAAAATGTGTGATTTTCATGGTTTGGTTTTTTGATGATGTTGTGTTTGAGGAATTTTGGATAAGAAATTTGTACCTAATGGGTGGTTAAAACAAAAAAGTCAGGGAAGTCCAAACGCGCATTCCAGGTTTCAAGGTTCCGCCCTGGATTTGATGCACCAGGGGCCACATGCCCACAGCGCTGATGAAGAGGCGCTTCCAGTAGAGATCACAACCGGCTGTCAGCAGACCCGTATTACCACCCGTCAGGCTCACAGGAATTCCTTGAGATTTTTCCGAAGTCAGATGTTCCCAAAGAACCCCTCCTTGGGGAAGAATGTCCAGAGATTTTCTTTTTAACCATCCGAATAAAGAAGCCGCCACCTGGTGTTGATCCGATAGCTTATATCGAAGGGGATTGGGCTGTCGCCACAAGGTCAGCCAGCTTACATTCAAGCCCAAACGACTGTGCCGGACAGTGTACATGGCTGAGGAAATCCAATCCCAACTGCCGGATCCCAACTGTAAGGAGGGGGCGAGCACTTGACCTTCACGTACCGCGTTATAGGTGCCTGTTGGGGCTTTCAGGCCCGCTCCCAGCAACAAGGCATGGCGCCAGGTTTTTTGGGACGTGTCGGGCGTCTGCAGCACAAGGCCATTCAGCATCAGCCGAAGATCTCCCATCCCCTGGTTGATCCACTGGTGAGGACCTGTGCCAGTTCTGGTTTGTATGGCTTGAAATGGAACCTGCATCAGCATCTGGATCCTTGGATGCACATAAAAACGTCCCCACACCTCGGTGCTGTGGAACTGTAGTCTTTCCTTTAAACCACTGTGGTTGAAGCGGATGGACTGAAAGTTGTACCTTATTCCTACAAAATGACTTCGAAATTGAGGCAGAATGCCCAGATATGGTGTTCCTCCTGAGCAGCCGCAGGGGCCACATGCCAGCAGTGAGGCGGGACTGAAAAAAAGAAAATGAAGAAGAATGAAATGAATGCGCATAAATTCCTGACTGTTAAAATTTGACAAAACGAAGAGATTTTGTATCCTGCAATTGGGACACAGAAAAAACAATCTCAGGAGCGCAGTTCAGGAGGAGGAGTGGTGAGGCCTAGGAAGGGTGGGGGAAAAATGAGAGGTTCTCTCTCCAATGGCTTCAGCTTTCGGCTGAGAGTCGCCATAAAATAGTCTTGCTGTACAACTGAAACAGCCGGTTGCTCCTGAATTTTAACCCAGGATGGGAAAGGTTGCTCGGAGGCTGAATTTCCGGACTTCTCTAAGGCCGTCGCCCAAGCTCTGAAGTAGCATGCGCCCTGGCATGTGTTGCGTGGCTGGTTGCGCCAGCGGCAATGGCGGGCAGCGATATTTTCCCGATGGCTGGTGAACCAGAGCCACGCCCAGGTTTTGATTCCGGACGACCACATCATCAGAATGACAAGAAGCCCTGCGCCGGCCGCCCTGGTATAATACATGACAGGGCAAAATTAAAAATAGCTTATGGGCGAAGAAGGGTGAGCGTAGAATTTTTTTGAATGGCTCCGCTGCGCATCACAAGGAAATAGGTGCCCGGATGCAAGGCCACCCCGGATTTGGTTTGACCTGAAAATCCCTGGGCTCCTTTTTGATATTCATAAACCAACTGCCCCCATCGGTTAAAAATCTGAACTTGATAATCCTGACATGCCCCAAATGTTCCTCCAATATCCAAAATATCATTCAGTCCGTCTCCATTGGGCGTGATCACATTAGGAATCTCAAACTGGTCCAAGGATAAGGTGGCCTCTACGGTGACCGTTTGTGATAATTCCGCCGTGCAGCCATTCAATTCCGTTCCGGTGAGCGTCACGTTGTAAACGCCCGGTTGGTCGTACACATACATCAGCGAATCCCCTTGAGCGGATTGGCCGTCGCCGAAATTCCAGTCGAAAGTGCCAATATTGCCCGAATCGGCAGAGGCTTTAAAAATGACCGCATTAAAGCATTGTACTTCCGCTATGAAGGAAATGATGGGGTTGAGCCAGATGTTAAGAGCCTGAGTTAGGGTGTCAGCGCAGCCTGCTGCAGTACCCACCACGAGCGTTACATTATATTGGCCAGGGGAGGCATAAGTATGGGAGGGATTGTTGCCGCTGCCGGTATTGCCGTCCCCGAAATTCCAAAGGACGGAAGTAATAGAAGCCGCCGGCGTGCTGGTATTAGTAAAAGAAGCAGGAAGGGACTGACATCCCGCGGTAAAGCTAAAGTCTGCCACTGGGGTAGGATTCACAAAAACCACGGCGGTGGCCTGGTCGGTGCAGCCATCGGCGGATGTGACCCAAAGGCTCAGAGTTTGACTTCCCGTGGCAGAAAAGCTATGAGTCAGAGTTACATCTTGATTATCAGGGTTTCCATCGCCATTGAGATCCCATTCATAATCGGATAGAATGCCAGGTGCCGGGATGGAAGAGCTGTTGGCAGAAAGAGAAAAAGCCGCTCCCTGGCACACTTGGGTGGGTGCGTTTATTTGAGCCGTCGGTTGGGGAAACACCGTAATCAGAAGGGAATCGGTTGCAGAGCAGCCATTGGCATCGGCGCCCGTAGCCACATACATTGTGGAAACGGCCGGCGTAGCTGTCACCTGAAGGCCTGTGGCAGTGTTCAGCGAAGCGGTAGGCGACCATTGGCATGTGGCCACGCCGGATGCCGTCAATGTAGCGCTCTGCCCGTTGCAAAGGGTCGAATCTGAAGCACTGAGTGTTAATTGAACAGGGGCCGGATTGGCTAATTGGAGGGTGAGGACCACCGTGTCGCAGTTGAGGTTGTCATACACCCAAATGGTGTAAGTGTTGGGAGACAGTCCGGACTGGGTGGGCCCCGTGAGGCCGCCGGGCTGCCACAGATAGTTGAAACCTCCGGGGCCGCCTGAGGCCGTCACTGTGGCGCCGCCATTCGAGCCGTTGTGGCAGGTCACATTGGTGATGCTGCTCAAAGTGGCTTGCAGGGGGCTGGGTTGTCCGATGTTGGCTGTGGCTGTGGCTGTGCAGCCGTTGGCATCGGTGACGGTGAGCACATAGGTGTTGGCCGGCACATTGACTAAGTTGGGGTTGGTACCTCCGCCGTTGCTCCAGTTGTAACTGTATTGCGGTGTGCCTCCGTTCACCTGGGAAGTCGCCGATCCTGTTGGAGATCCATTACAGGCCGCATTTTGAGTTGTGACGCTGACCGTTAAGGGCGGTGGTTGGGTAATGGTGGCAGAGGCTTGGGTCTGACAACCGTTTTGATCCGTGACGGTCACCGTGTAGGTATTGGCCGAAAGACCCGAAGCCGTGGGCTGGTTGCCGCCGGCCGGAGCCCACGAATAGGCATAGGAACCCGTGCCACCGGAGGCACTCACGGTGGCAGAGCCAGTGTTGGCGCCAAAACAGCCGACTTGCGTGAGGGCGCTTATGACAGCTGTCAATGGGGGAGGTTGTGTGATGTTGATGGGAATGGAGGTCTGGCAGTTATTGGCATCGGTGACGGTCACGGTGTAGTTGTTGGCCGGAAGATTACTGGCCGAAGCCTGGTTGCCTCCTGCGGGCGACCAGCTGTATTGATAGGCCCCTGTGCCACCCGTGGCTGTGACGCTGGCGGCACCATTGGAGCCACCAAAACAGGACACAGGGGTCACCGTGCCGGGCGTTAATTGAAGCGGCGGAGGCTGGGTGATGGAAAAATTCACGGAGGTTGTACAGTTATTCTGATCTGTGACTGTGACAGTGTAATTGTTGGCAGCCAGATTGGAGGAAGTATTGCCGGGTCCTCCGGATGGCGTCCACGCGTAGGAATAGGTGCCTGTGCCCCCGGTGGCCGTGATGGTGGCCGATCCATTGGCAAGGCCATGGCAGGTGACAGGTGTTATATTGCTTGTGGCATTCAAAGGCGGAGGCTGGGTGATGGTCACCTGCACTTGCGAGGTACAGGCCTGCTGGTCAATAACATAACCAGTGTAGGTTCCTGGCCCTACGGGTCCTAAATTTTGATTGAATACAAATCCAGGCATCCATAGATATCCCAACTGCCCCTGACCATTCTGGCCGGTCAGTGTCGCTGTGCCGTTCGCAAGGCCATGACAGGTCACATTGTTGACTGTGGCTGTGGCGCTCAGCATATCCACCAGCACATTGGTGCTGGCCACCTGGGATGTGCATCCGTTGGCAATGGTGTACCCGTTGTAAGTGCCGCTTTGGTTGCTCCCGGAAGCCGGGATGGTTGGATTTTGCTGGGAGGAACTAAAGCCGTTGGGCCCTGTCCAGTAGTAGTTATAGGGACCGCCGGGGGGCGGGGTGGCATTCAATTGAATATTTTGACCCATCGCGACGCACACAGGCGAGTTGGACGAAACAGTCGGCGGCGGGGGCACGGGGTTCACGGTGATGGTTACTTCGTCTTCAAAAGCTGGACAAAAAGGATTGAGGGATGGAGACGACACAGTGTACGTTGTGGTAGTGGTGGGAGAGGCTGTGACGGTAGCCCCTGTTGTAGCGCTCAAACCCGTGGCCGGCGTCCAATTATAGGTTCCGTTTCCGCCGGCAGCCGTGAGCGTGGTGGAGCCACCTTCGCATAAGATGGTGTTGGCAGCGCTGGCATTCACAGGAAGGGCCACACCCTGTCCGTTGCCAATGACGTAATTACATACGGCTCCGGCATAACCGTCTATCATAAGATAGTATTGCTGACCTGGAGTGAAGCCGGTACCAGTGACCGTAAAAGGCGATTGATTGGGTTGAATTTGATTGTAACAACCGAAATTTTGAACCGGCCCTGAACAATTATTGGCTGAAAAAAACATGAATTGAATCCCATTCCCACTACAGTTGCTCACCCACACCGTGAAGGAAACGGTGGGTTGAGTGGCCACAAAAAGGAGAAAGGAATTGTTTTCCAGTGACCCGCAGAAGGCGCTGGAGAGTTGAGACCAAGAATTCGAAGTGTAACTTCCGGAAGTATTACCACAGTAGCCGTTAAAATCACAGATTGGGGTGCTAGAGGCACAGGTGTTTCCGGCGGGCGGGTTGCCAATGCAGGGGGGCGGCGCCGGTTGGCCGGGCGGGTTGTTGCCAAAGGTCAGGCTCCACCAGTTCAATGCGCCTGTTTCGCCGGGGTTGTCATCGGTGATGCACAGCTGCCAGATCCCGTTTCCGTTGTTGCCTGTGTTGGCAGCATTCAGGTTGCCCTCCGGCTGGTAGGTGCCGATGAACGGCGCAAAACCTGTGATGATGGAATTAAAGCCCATCTGAAAGCAGGTACCTTGATAATTATCCCCGGCTCCGCCGTTGTCGGTACTTAGTTCAATACTCACCCCCCACGGCGTGATTAAGTAGATGTCCAGGTCAGCCGTAAATGTGTGCGTAATGTCCAGGCACACACTCACCAGTCCGTAGGACATATTGAGATTGCCTACCCCATTTACGGATAAATCAAAGCAGGCGGTCCCATTATCCGGAATGGCGCCGCCGGCGTTGCTGGTGAAAGTTTGCCCGAAGCCGATGCGCAGGCTTTGAAAGAAAATTATTGAAAGAAGGAAAAAATTGGAAAAAACTGATGAAGACATCATCCCCGAATTTATTTATGGCCTGAATACTGAAACCGATAGATGGCGGATTCTAATTCGCGTTCGTTCTCACATATTTCAAAAACTTCAATTCCGGCTTTCTCAAAAGCTTTCTTAATATTGGATTTATCCAATGGGGATTGGCTGTACACAATCAGGTATTGGGGAGGAAAATCCTGACAGTCTAATTTAACAAAACCGGGGATGTGTTGGAGTTCTTTTTCGGTTTCGTAAAACTGATTTTTTTCCGTCATGTTTTTCACCAGCACTTGAATTTTATGGAATGTGCTGAGGTCCGGAGCCTGTGCACACAGGGCCAAAGGTTTGGTTATCCAGGGCAGGATCAAACAAATACCTGCCCATTTGAGGAAGGAAAAAAAAGAACTCGTAAAGGACATTTTTTTTAAGATGTTTATCGAGACCAATGGTTGCAAAGTTATTCTAAGAGGGGAAATGGAATCGCTCAGAAAGGAGCGGGCCTGGTAATAATAAAATAGAAAAGTTCTGAAACATGTTCGTGTTCCTATCTTTGGATTCCCTTCATGAACACAAACATTTAAATATGAAAATACTCTGTGCCGTGGATTTTTCTGAAGCCTCCGTTGCGGCTGCCTCCTATGCCTCGGGTCTGGCGGCGCGCCTGGGGGCGCGCCTGGAATTGGTGTTCATTCAACCCTTGCTGGTGGCTTCCGTGGAAGCCGATCCCACTTTCAGCGCTGCTCTTTTTGAAGAACTGCGCCGGCAGAATGAAAAGAGCTTATCCGAATGGGCGGCCCGTTACAAGGCCGATTCTTACCATCTGCGCATAGGTTCTGTGGTGGAAGAAATTGTGGCCCAAGCCCAGGATGAACACTTTGATCTGATCGTGTGTGGGCCCACAGGCGCCGGATCCGCCCAGGCCGTTTTGTTCGGCTCCACCACGCAGGGACTCATACACCACAGCCGCACGCCCCTTCTTGTGATTCCCAAGGAGGCTGTTTTTCAGTCCTTTAAAAATATTTTAATAGCTACAGATTTGGAGCATTTGCCCCATCAGCTCCCCGCTTTTTTCCTGAAATTGTGTCAAAATTTCAAATCCCAAATTACATTGTTATATGTGGCTGGGATCGAAGAGGATTTGCCTCAGGATAAAGTGAATTCAGCTTTAAATTGGGCCCGGCGCCACTTTTCTGGATTGAATGTTGCCTTCCAAAATTATTTCTCGGAAGACCGAATTTTAGGAATAGAAGAAACGGTGTCCGAACTGGAAGCCGACCTGGTGGTGGTGGCCCACCGACACAGAAATTTTTTTCAGCGCATTGTGCATCCGGCTTTCAGCGTCAAATTGGCCCGCAACTTAAACAAGCCGCTGCTCGTGCTGGAGCTTTAAATATTCATTGCGACGGCCTTCAAACAACTCGAACAAAGCCAAGGTGCAGGGAATATCCCCGTTGAAAAGTTTGTGGGTCTTGGAGGGCTTTAAGCCAAGGCGTTTCAAGGCCTCCGAATACCCGCTGAAAATGCCGGCCCGTGCGCCGTGGCACTGGTGTTTCAGGAATCGCCCCAGCTCCTGGTAGAGCCGGGCTATGCCGGGCGTTTCTATTCTTTTGTTGTAAGGAGGATTGAGGAGCAATAGCCCAGTAGGTTGAAAGTCCAATTTGCGGAAATCGGTTTTTTTAAGGAAAATGGTGTCGGAATGGCCGGCTGAAGCTGCATTGATTCGGGCCGCAGCCAGGGCTTCTTTATCGGCATCCGAACCCCAAATTTTTACTTTTATTTCTTTACGGTGCGAAGCCAGATCCCGCTTCACTTTTTGATGAAATCGGATGTCAAATCCCGGATAACCCATGAATGAATAAGGTCTGCCATGAAGACCGGGGGCTTTGCCGGAGGCTATATCGGCGGCCTCTATCACCAGGGTCCCGCTGCCACACATAAGGTCAAAAAAATCCTCTTCCTCGTCTTTCCATCCTGCAAGCCGTATCAAAGCCGCCGCCAACACCTCGTTCAGGGGGGCTTCTCCATTCCGCCGGCGCCAGCCACGTTTAAAAAGGGGAGGGCCACTGGTATCTAAGGAAAGGTGCACTACATTCTCATGGATATGCAAATCCACAATCCAGTCAGGAGCCACCTTGTCCACTGTGGGCCGGAATCCGCGCACTTCGCGCACCTGGTCGCAGATGGCATCTTTGAGCCTTAATACAGCGTAGCCCGTGTGCTTGAGGAGCGAAGAATGGACGGAACTTTGCACCCGGAAGCGGCTTTCCGTTTTCATAAACAAGGACCACCGCACCTGGCGGGCGCCTTCGTAGATATCATCGGCCGTCTGGATGTGGAATTGGCCCAGCGGCACCAGCACGCGCAGCGCCGTGCGCAAGGCCATGTTTGCCCGTATGACCGAATCTTTCCGATGGGGAATATACACAGCCCGCACGCCTTTTTCCGCAGGACCGAGACCTGCCTCCTCACATTCTTTCATCAGTACATCCTCCAATCCTGCAAAGGTTTTAAGAACCAAAATGTCGGACAGATTATCGGTGACCATGAAAGAGGGGATTTTAACAAAGGTAAGGAGGGCCTTCTATTCTACGATGGGCTATTCCGCAGGCGGACCTCCACAAATCATCAATAAATATATTCCACCTTATAGATGGTGTCTTTTTCTTCCGAAAGGGAAGGTTGGTAAAAGGTCCATTTCACACGCCACCGACCTTTGAAAAAATACAGGAACAGACTGTCTTCGGTGCCATCAGCATGGCAGCACCATTTGAGTTGGATGCCACGGTTATCGGTCATGGGCCTTTGGATGGAGAATTTTTGCTGGTATTTCCGGGATTCTTTGAGGAGGGCCCAGGAAGTATCTAATTCTTCTTCCGCTTTCCTAAGGCGCCAGGCTGTGCTGTCATCCGCATACACTGCTGCTTTGGAGTATTCAAAGCGGAGGATATGACTGATAAAAACGCGCGCCACTTTCAGGGCGTCACTCTGACAGCCCGAAAAACAAATAACACCAACTACAAAAGCAAATTTGCCAATTTTGCAACGCAACCGACCCCGAATCACATGCATTTTCGCGAAATTAAATCCATACTTGGGCTTTTTCTCCCCGCTGGTCTCATTTCGTTTCTCTGCGTACAAACCTTCTTCTGGAATTGCCATCCCGGGCGGCAAAGCTCCAAAACAGAACAAGATTCCCTACCCGCTTCCGGAGGGCAGGCAGATTCTTTGAATCCCAACGGCTCCTCGGAGTTGGCTTTATTGATGCGCCGGCTGGCAGAATTTGGAGAAAAAAATAAAGCGCGGATATTAAAAAATGAAAAACCTGAACCCTGGCCCTCAGAGGTGGAAGCACTTCTTTCGGCCACGCCGACCGACCCTGAAATAAAAGGCGCTCATTACACAGATTTTGCCCATGACTTCATTCAGGCCGCCCGAACGTTTAACTTAAAATTAGACCAAAAAAAAGAATGGGCTTCGGCGCACAATCAAGTCATTGGTGTTTGTGCCAGTTGCCATGGCCAATCCTGTGCCGGTCCTTTGGTGCGCATTGAAAAATTATTTGTGAACTGAGAGGCCGGCAAATGGTTTTTCTCCCCATATGGATGCATCACAACGCTTTTCTCCCTTGTATAAGTTGATCCGTGCAGGACAGCTGGAAGAGGCATTACAATGGCTTCAATCGGAGGCCAAGCCGGATGCCCGTAACTGGCATGAACGCAGCCGCATTTTGTGTTCCATGCAGCGGCACGACGCTGCGCTGCAGGCCGCAGATTGTGCCTTGGAATTAGAACCGGACAACGTGGACTATCTCACAGAACGGGGCACCATCTACTTCCACCTTCGAAAGTATGCCCTCGCCTTCATGGATTTCGACAGAGCTGTGGCCTTGGCGCCCCAAAACCCTTTTCCTTTAGCTTGCAGGGCCTATCTGAAAGAGAAATTAGGCCACACCCAAGCGGCGGTTGAAGATTATGAGAGAGCCCTTGCGCTGGACCCTGAGGATGCCGTGTTGCATAATAATTTAGGACTTCTTCTCGAAAAATTGGGCTGGGAACAAAAAGCGCTCGCCCACTTCGAGAAAGCTGACCGCACAGCTCTAGAGTCAGAAATTTTCTTTCCCGCCCCCCCGTCATCTCCTTCCTTGGAAAAGAACGCATCCGAAACCGGCTCACCCCAAACTTTGCGTTCGGTGCTGTGGGGGCTGATAACGCAACCTCACATGCGGCGTGAATTCTGGGAATTTATAAGAAAAGGATTGCGCCTGCAGCGAAGGACCTCATGAAAACGCGGAATATTCGTTTTATTCTTGTATTTGGGGCATTTTGCATTACGGCGCTCCTGCTGGTGCAGGCCTATTATCTCAAAAAAGCCTATGATTTCAGCGCCACTGCTTTTAACGATAAGGTAAGCCTGGCCCTTATCTCCGTGGCCGACCGCATCCATAAAGAGAGTGGAGAGCCTCTTCCCAGCGTGGAGGCGGTGCAGCAGGTGACATCCGATTATTTCACCATCAATGTGGCCGATACGGTCAGTCATTTGTTTTTGGAAAATATTCTCCGGCTCGAATTCTCGCGTTATGGCATCGAGGCCGGTTATGCCTTTGTCATGTACGACTGTTTTGCCGATTCCATCATATGGCGCGAATATCAACTTCCGGGCAGCGCGGAGGCCCCCAACTTTTTTGAGAATCTCATCATCAACAAAAAAGATTTTCCTATCCATGAACTGCCCCGCGACAGCCACAAAATCGGTGTGTATTTCCCGGATAAAAACAAATACATTTTCAGTCAGATACAGGTGCTCACATTTGCTTCGGTGGTGGTGGCCGTCTTTGTGATATTTTTCATCTACGTGCTTCTTGTGGTATTAAAACAAAAAAAATTGTCCGAAATGAAAGCCGATTTCGTAAACAATATGACCCATGAGTTTAAGACACCTTTATCCACCATCCTTCTCTCGGCCGAAACCTTGGCCAACCCCAAAAACATCGTTCAGTCTGAACGCGTTCAGCGCTATGCGGGAATCATTGCGGAAGAAGCCCGACGGCTGAAACTGCACGCTGAAAAAATTCTGGAAACCGCCATCCTGGACGCTGAAAAGCCCATTTTGCGCAAGAGTGTATTTCAGGCCCATGATTACATCGAGCGCGCCGCCGAAAACCTGCGCGTGCGCGTGGAGGAGCGCAAAGGCACTTTAACCGTGCATCTGAGGGCCGAAAAGGATACCCTTTTGGCCGACCGGGAGCACTTTAGAAATGTCATTTACAATGTGTTGGAAAATGCACTCAAATATTCTAAAGAAATTCCTGAGATTTCCGTCGAGACTTTTAATACGGGAAATAAATTCCTGAGCATACGTATTCGCGATAAAGGAATAGGCATTCCTAAACGCTTGCGCCGTCAGATTTTTAACAAATTTGTCCGTGGGGTGGCCGGTGATGTACAACAGGTGAAAGGATTTGGCCTGGGTTTATACTATGTGCGCAGGATAATCCAGCTGCACGGGGGCCGTATTGATGTGGAGAGCCGGGTGGGGGAGGGCAGTTCTTTCACCCTGCATTTTCCTTTGGCTAAGGGATAATACGGGAGCGGCTCCAGAAAAAATCCGATTTTTGACGGCGTGCGCAGCCTGGGTTTCCAACTTGCATAGAGACCGGGAGAGCATCGTAAAGGATATGGCACGTGTGTTGTTTCTGTCGTATGACGGCCTCACCGATCCCCTCGGTCGGTCTCAGATTATGCCCTACTTTCTGGGCCTCAGCCGGCAGCATGCCATCCACATTGTTTCCTTCGAAAAAAAACGGAATCCTGACCTTTTGAGCCCTGTGCAGGAGACCTTGGAAGCCGCCGGTATCGGGTGGACACCACTTCAATATCACAAAAAACCGTCTGTTCTTTCCACTCTGTATGATATTTTTTTGCTCGAACGCAGCTGCCGCGATCTTATTCAAACGTTCCACCCCACGGTGATACATTGCCGCAGCTACATTACAGCCTTCGCGGGGCTGCGCCGGGCACACCGCCTGCCTTTCCTCTTTGATATGCGGGGTTTTTACGCGGACGAGCGTCGCGAGAGCGGCCTTTGGCCTTCAGGGCACCCGCTGTACACCGCCATTTATCGATACTTTAAATGGATGGAAAAAAAATTTCTTAGGCGATCGGCCCACATAGTAAGCCTCACGGAGGCGGGCGCGGAGGTCATGGTCCGAGATATGCAGGTGAGCCGCGAAAAAATCACCGTCATTCCTTGTGCAGCCGATATGGCGTTTTTTTCCGAACCCCGTTTCAGCCGGCAGAGGCTGCGGCGGGAGCTGGAGATTCCGGAGACGGCCCCGGTGCTCGTGTACGCCGGATCCTTGGGCACCTGGTACTTGCCGGTGGAGATGATGCGGTTTTTCCGCGTTTTTGAGAACCTGCACCCGGGCAGTATTTTTTTGATTTTAAATCAAGGGGAGCACCATCTGGCCTTGCAGGCGGCCGAAAAGGCCGGTGTGGACCTGCGTCATGTGCGCCTGCGGTCCGCAACGCGGGAGGAAATGCCCCATTACTTACAGGCGGCCGATGCCGGCCTTTTTTTTGTGTTTCCTACTTTTTCCAAAAAGGCTTCTTCCCCGGTGAAAATGGGAGAAATGCTGGCCGCCGGATTGCCTGTGATTGCCAATTCCGGCGTGGGCGATGTGGAAAAAATTATTCAGAAAACGGGCTGTGGCCTCCTGGTTAAGGATTTTTCCGAGACGACTTTCCGCGCTGTAGCACAACTTTTTGAGCCCCACAAACAAGCTATGAAGGCTCAAACTTTATCTGCAGCCCAAAAATATTTCGATCTTCAGAGAGGAATTCAGAAATACCACGAGATTTACGAAAAGCTCTCCCCTTTCTGAACCTGGTGCATCCGGAGGGACTCGAACCCCCAACCTACGGAACCGGAATCCGGTGTTCTATCCAATTGAACTACGGATGCGACAGAGCAAAATTACGGCAATTTTTTTGTCTGCCCGAAAGAATGACAGTTTCCTGTGTGTGCAAGTGTGGATTTTACTTTTTTGAACTCTGAAAATCTTTCGGGCACCCTTTTCAATAAATCCCTAATTCGAGCAGGGATGGATCTTAATTAAAAAAAATAAAGTTAGATTTTTTCCAACAGGCGGTTTTACATTGACCATGTAAAAAATCCTGCTGCATGTTTTAGCTTAGTTTCTGCTGAAATTGAGATTTTTTGTATAGGTACCAAGAATCAGGGTATCTTTGGATGCTTCGCTGAGGGGGACAAAGGTTTTCACAAACCAGGTGCGCGAAGAAAAGATACCGTAAGCATTTTGCAGGTTGGTGTACACAGGTTTTTCCTGAATGAGGCCAATGCTGGGCCGGTTCACCTCAATATAAGTGTCCAGGTCGATGGGGCCGGCCCAGCACTTGAAAGTCAACCAGCCGATAACCCGTTTCTCATTGGGGTCTGGCTGGAATTGTGTGGCAATAAAGCGGTAAAAACTGTTTTGCGGCAAATTGTATTCTAACAAGTCTTTGGCCAGGTCATAATTCTGCATCACCCCTAAGGTCCAGGTCACGCTGTCAGGCTTAGACTGGCCCGTGGTCAGGTTGACCCTTGTGAAGTGAAACACAATGATGGGCTGATAAATCACTCCGTTGTTAACTCTATAAAAACGAAGGGTGTAGCCAGTACCGAGCGGGCTGTTGAAATTCACCGTACCGGCCCCCGGCGTTTTGAAAAATTCATCTTTGTAATAGACTAAAGGCGTGCGGGCTGTTATCACCTCTCCAGATTTTTGATTGTAAATGCGCAACTGATATGAGGCTTCTTCCACGAGGGGCGCAGAGGTGGTGAACACATAGTGTCCCGTTGTGGCAAAAAAGCCGCTGTCTTTAGGAATATTAGATGCCACGGTCAAAGTCACTGAATCTGCCGGCTGTCCGGAAGCATTCAGGCGCACCAGCCGCACCGTAAGATCCGATGGTTTGAAGTAAATAGAATCCGCAATCTGGGCATACACCAGAGCATTGCCATTGGCCAGGTAAGCTTTCTGAACCCGGATATACTGCGCGCTGTCTTTTTGGTTAAGCAGGCCATACACCACAGTCACCACCTTGTAAGGCGCGGTAAGGTCCACATCATTTTTGCAGGATGAAAAAAAAACTCCAAAGGCCACTGAAACCCCGGCCAAATAACGAAAAACGCCTTTCACGCTTCAAAATTAGGAAATTAAAACATGCCGTCGGCCCCCTGGCTCTTTTGGAACCCCTCAGATGCGGATACGTCCATTATTTTTGCCGCATTCAATTTGTATGAATTTACACGAATATCAGGGAAAATCTTTGCTCTCGGGGTTTGGTGTGCGGGTGCAGCGCGGGTATGTGGCCGAAACTCCGGAACAAGCTGTGGAAGCTGCCCGGCGCTTGCAGGCCGAAACGCAGACTCCCGTGTGGGTAGTGAAAGCTCAAATCCATGCTGGAGGTCGGGGAAAAGGCAAAATTGAAGGCACCGAACAACGGGGCGTGGCCTTAGCCAAAACGCTCGAGGATGTGCAACGTATTGCCGGAGCCATGCTGGGCCGAAAGCTGGTGACCCTCCAAACAGGCCCGGAGGGTAAAACCGTGCACAAGGTCTTTGTGGCGGAAGATGCCTACCTGCCAGGACCTGAAGAGCCGAAGGAGTTTTATATCAGTATTTTGCTGGACAGGCAACGCAGCCGCAATGTTATTGTATATTCACCCGAAGGTGGCGTGAATATTGAAGAAGTGGCCGAAAAAACCCCCCACCTCATTTTTCGTGAATTTGTGGATCCTTCCGTGGGTCTTCAGGCCTATCAGTGCCGTCGGATAGCCTTTAATCTGGGGCTTTCCGGAACCGCCTTTAAAAATATGACCGTTTTCATAAAATCCTTGTACGAGGCTTACATCGGCACCGATGCCGCTCTGTTTGAAATCAACCCGGCTCTGAAAGCCGCCGATGGCTCCATCATCGCGGTGGATGCCAAAGTCAGCATCGATGACAACGCTCTGGAACGGCGTCCTGAAATTGCTTCCATGCGCGATATCCTGGAAGAGGACCCCATGGAAGTGGAAGCGGGCCAGTTCAATTTGAACTTCATTAAACTGGATGGCAACGTGGGATGTATGGTGAACGGCGCCGGACTGGCCATGGCCACCATGGATATGATCAAACTTTCCGGAGGAGAGCCGGCCAATTTTCTGGACGTCGGTGGCACCGCCGATGCCCGGCGTGTGGAAAATGCCTTCCGCATCATTCTTAAGGACCCCCATGTCAAAGCCATACTGGTCAATATTTTTGGAGGTATCGTTCGCTGCGACCGGGTGGCTCAGGGTATTGTGGATGCCTACCGCAACATTGGCAGCATTCATGTGCCCATCATTGTGCGCCTGCAAGGCACCAATGCCGAAGAAGCGAAAAAAATACTGGAAGAGAGCGGTCTTCAAGTGCTGGCAGCCACCGAACTGGAAGAAGCAGCCCTCAAAGTGCAAGAAGTCCTGGCCTGAGTCGGGCGGAAGTCAAAGGGTTAATATTCCGCGCTTCGGATTTTGGAACGCTTTTTGAAACTTATAACAAGCACATAATTGATTATGAATACCCTCCGTACTTCCTGTGTATTACTTTCCATTTTGTCGCTGAGCGCCTGCGTTTCAAGTAAAAAATACAAAGCGCTGGAATCCCAGTTTAAAACAACTGAAAGCGCCCTTCAAGATACGCGGCTCAAGCTTGGCCTGACGGAAAAAGAACTGGAAAAATGCCTCGAATTATCCCGACGCGCTGAAAAGCAGTACGAGGAAGAATTGAAAAACTTAAGAAGCATGAACAGTGAGTTGCTCCAGAAAGTGAGCGACCTCACACACCTCAGCCGTCAGGAAGCCGAAAATCTCCAGGCTTCGTTGCAGAAAATCCGCGAAAAAGATTTGCAGATCAAAGCCTTGCATGAAGCCCTTTCCCGCAAGGACTCCGTGACATTGGCCCTGGTCACCAGCCTCAAGCGCGCTGTGGGTATTTACGACAAGGACATTGAAATTAATGTGGAGAAAGGGGTGATTTTTATATCCATCTCTGATAAATTTTTGTTCAAGTCCGGCAGTTATGCTATTAAACCTGAGGCCCAGGAGGTGCTCCGGAAAGTGGCCCTTGTGCTCAATGATCATCCAAAGCTGGAAGTGCTTGTGGAAGGCCACACGGATAATGTGCCCTTCCGCCGTCCGCCGCTCATGGACAACTGGGATTTGAGCGTGAAGCGCGCCACATCTCTTGTGCGCATGTTGCAAAACGAGTTCAAAATTGCGCCTGAACGCATGATTGCCGCCGGGCGCGGCGAATATGTGCCGGTGGCCCCCAACGACACCCCGGAAAATAAAGCCCTGAACCGCAGGACGCGCATTCTAATTCTTCCGAAGTTGGAAGAATTTGTGGGCCTGATACAAGAGCAACTGGGCGGTAAATAAAATCGCATTTGTCTTTGGGAAACTCCCAAAGTACGCCAGCTTGAGAAAGCGGCTTCTGATAGTTGGTACTTTTTCCGATACTTAGGACGCTAATTTCGCTGCGGGAGGGGGAAATTTTTTTCCGGAACAAGCTGAGGGGAGCTGTTTTACGAAGTAATACAATCCTTTTTTTTAGAGAAGTTCATCCAAACCACCTACGAAAACCTGGCGCCCAATATCATCAAAAAGCGCCGGGCGTGAGCGTGAAGCGCAGGCTGAGTCCCGTATTGGTGTTGACCGTACGGAACTGATTGGCCACGAAGGGATTGTTTTGAATTCTGTCAAAGTAAAAGCGCACGCTGAAGTTTTTCGTTAAAGCGTATTCTGCAAAGAATTTAATGGTGATGTTCTGCTGGCCGGCTGTGGCCGTCTGCTGGGCGTTTTCAGGATTGTCGGCGGCTTTGCGCACCGTGGTCTTGTTGTTTCGCACGCCCACATCCAGACGCAAGGTCACATCGCTTTCCGGCTGCTTGCCGGCAATGAAAATCGGCAATTTGACTTTGGGCACTTTATATCCGGCGCCCAGCACGTATTCTTCCGTAGCTACTTCTGTCAACTGGCCATTCTGGAAATTGAGGCTCAGATTGCGGGATTTTTTTATTTCAAATTTTGACGTGATGCTGTTGAACCAGGTCATGTCAAAATTGATCAAGGGCGTGAAGGCCTCCTGGATGGTGACCGCCTGAATGATGTACCGGGGTTGGAAATTCTGGTTGGTATCCAGCTTGTCTGTGAAGCCCGGGGTGAGGGGGTTTTCCATAAAGGCCTGGTTGGTGAGGAAGTTGGAAACGTTGTAAGTGCTGCGGTAACCGTGGGAAATCGAGAAATTTTTCAGGAGTTTCTTTAGAATGCCGATGTTCTTCAGACCGTCGTAGGTAGCGGTCCAATTGATACCGGGAATCATGGGGAAGAGGTTGAAATCGAATTGATCCGGCGCTTTGCCTGTATAGGCCGTGAGGAAACTGTACAGAAGCACATCCTGCTGCATGGGATTGTAGCCTTTGGAGTAGTTGGGATATAAGGAGGAGGAAGTGCCGGAGTTCGGATTTTCGCGTCCCAGTCTTTGGGATACGGCTTCCCGGTTGCGCAGCATGGTCAGAAAGACTTCGGAAGAATTGTTTTTTTCGCGGATGAAGGCTGTGGGGAGCGTGAAAAATGTGGTGGTGAAATTGCCGGTTTGAATGGCGTTAATCTCCCGGTAGCCATCCACCGCAGGATCAAATCTGTAGAGCGCCTGGCGGCCGGTGGTGAATTGTCGGTTGGCGCTGAGCTGAATACGCAGGTTTTTGATGGGTTCCACAGTGGCCGATCCGTTCAGCGTCTGGCTGAGGCTTCTCTGGAAAAAGGTATTCAAAGTGCTGTCGCGCGTAAGCCATCCTTGCGTACCGGCCTGCCGGGCAAATTCGCTGCCGGGCAATTGCTGTCCGAACACAAATGCCAGACCTGGTGTGCGGGCCTGCAAGTCCTGACCCAAAATATTGGAATTCCCAATATAGCCTGGCAGGGAGGTGCCCTCCGTCCGGGTGTACGTGAGGTTCACATTTTTTACGGCCGTCACCAGGCGGGCAAAAAATTTGGCAATCTCCAAAGGATCAAAATCTTTCCTTTCAATCTTGCCGGTCACCTCCACTTTGGCTTTTTTCACATCCCGTGTGGCAGTGAATTTCACTCTGTTTTTATCCCACACCTCTGTTTTTCCTTTCACTTCCTGACCATTTTCATCCGTCACTTTCAGCTTCACGTTCTCGGTTTTCAGATTGTGTTTAATCATTTTAGGCCTGTCTTTTTTCAGAATCACCTTTTCAATGACGGCGGACACTTCTTTGGGTTTTCTTTTTTCCGCTTCGGACGGATCTGCCGCTTCTTCTTTTTTCCCTTTATCCTCACTTTTCTTATCGGCCGGACGCTGTGGGGCTTTGGGACTGTTGAGATTTTTGAGGAAGGGCACTTTATTGTACAGGGTGGTCATGTTTAACTGCCCGTTCAGATTGATGTTCCGCGAGTTGGAAATCGTGTTGCCCCAAGGTTTGTAGAGGCGGTCGGGGTTTTGAGGATCCCGGAGTAATTGGCCGGTTTGCCACGTGAAGGAGCCGCCGTAAGTGGCCGTCGCCGTGATCCAGTCGGTCAGGGGAAATTTGTTGATGGGCACATTCCAGGTGATGCTGAAATTGTGGGTGTAGTTGGTGGTGCGGCCAAAACGGTAGATGTTTTTGCGCAGGGAGTCGCGCTTGGCGGGCGTGTCAATTTTTCCGTCGGGCTCGTCCACACGGCTTTGATTGACGGCATTGAAGGTAAGCGTCAGGGATTTAAACACACTCCAGGCAAAATCATAGGATCGGTTCCAGAGAAAATTCTTTTTGTAGGCAGGGAAGATCAGAAGGTCGTAGTCGGTGTTGTTGCGGAATTTGAGTTCGGTGAAGTCGCGCTGGATATCGTTGCGGAAAGCCAGAGTTTTGGGCAGGTAGCCCAGGTTTATCTCTTTGATCCATTTCACCCAGGGCGATTTGAGGCCTTTGGCTTTTTTGAACGGTTCAAAAAACTTAGCCTGCGGGCTGTAATTGTAGCCCAAAATCCCGCGATGTGCTACGGTGTTGTTGTATTCCATGAAGAAATCGCGGGCGTTTAGGGAGGTGTAGTTATATGTAAAATCAAAATTGGAAATATCGAAAGGCGTATGAATTTTTGCCTTGGGAGAGCGGGCCTTTTTGACGTTGGTGAGGTTGATGCTGCGCCGCACGGTGAGGGCTTTCACCCGCTGCCGCAAGACCTCGCGGGCATTATCGTCGGGGAGGTCCCGGAGGGCATCCCGAAGTCGGACATCTGGATCCAAGGGATTGAACTGGGGGTCAGCATTGATGATGCCATATCCCACAAAAAGCGGAATGCTCAGACCCCATTTCTGGGGCGTGAACTTTGCCAGTTCGAAATTGCCGGAGAAATCAAAAGACGTGGTGTTGTTGCGGGCGCGTTCCAATGGTCTTTTATCTATGGCTCCAAAGCCGAAGCGTTCTGTAGCCACAGCCAGGTTCACCGTTCCGAGATCCGCCAGATTGGCCGTGACGCGCGTATTGGCAGCCCAACCGCCTTTTTCAAAATAATCGCTCACACGCAATTCATTCACCCACACCTGGGCGCATTTAAAATCCCCGTCGTCGTTGGGGTTGAAGGGATTCAGTTTGCGGTGCGGGTTGCGTACCCCAATGACGAACATTTTGATATCCCTCAAGTTCGGATTGCCTTTTACGCTGACGCGACGGCCTTTTTCATCCACTTCGCTGTACAACTGGTTGAAAGGGATTTGTTGCTGGTTGCGCCGGCGTTTCAGTTCCGGAAACTTCTGCAAATCCACCTGCATTTTATTGTCGGGCGGCCAGATGTTGTCAACTTCCTGATTGCCCAATACCGACGGCAGGGCGCCCACCTCATATTCATAAAAATTTTCGGTGGCATCGGCCCCAAAACGTATGAACACACTCAAATCGCCGGGGTTTAAGGAGCCGGGCATATTCTCGTCGTGCTCCACATGTACAAACATTTCCATGTTGCGGTAGGCCCGCAGATCCAGGTTGGTGTTTTTGTAGGCCGCCATGGCCTGGCCATCCGCCAAATGGCACACATTGAGCGCCAAGGATTGCTCGTTCAGCTGCTGCAGGGCCGGATTGCTGGGATCAATTTCCCGGGTGACACCTTGCGGCAGTTTATAGTTGAAAGGTTTTTTGCGGTTGTTTTCTTCAATGTTGACCGTGGTGAGGAAAAAGTAGGGATCTGAACTTTGTCCCGGAAAAACAACGGGGTCAAAGATGGGCTCCGGGAAGGGGCGCCAATCGGCCCGAACAATTTCCAGCCGGCCCATCCTCAGATAGATATCGTCCGGGAATCCGTGGAGCACAAAGCGCAGAAACCGGATGCTGCGCCAGTCGGCAATATCGCCATACACTTCGCGTTCCGGGGAGCGAATGGGCACCCTGAACTGATAGAAATTCACCTTCTTGCTCTTACCGTTAGGCATGGAGAGCGTGATCTCGGCCCGGTCGGTCACAAAGTTTTTTCCCACCACCAAATCTTCCGGCCGAATGCTCACCCGGTACTGAAAATAATTCTCACTCTGGTTGAGGGTGTTGTCGCCGTTGACGTCTTCCGTATTCGGATTTTGTGTTTGGGCTTCATTGATATTTCCCGCAGGGGAGTTGTTTTCCGGTAGCTGATATTGCCAATAGCGTTGATGGATGTAGTTTCCCGGTTCCAGAACATTATTGTTGTAGGCCGAGCCGTTGTAGTGCTTGTAATTATCGGCCGAAGGGTCGGCCGTGATGGCATCAATGGCTTGCGGACTGAGGCCCTGCCCAGGCAGTTTGTCCAAAAAAGCCGACTTGTAAAAGTTCCGTTCTTCTTCATCGTTCAGCCCGTCGTATCCAATATCCTGGAAGGGTCTCTCGTTGGGATCGTTGCTGAAGTACTGGTTGATCAGCTGCTGCGCGGGCACCTTGCCCAGTTTGGTGGTGTTGGTGGTCAGATTGTTGGTGGGGGTGGGCAGGCCGTTTTCAAAAAAGAGGCGTCCGTCGGGCAGAAGATCTTCACTCATGTTTCCGATTTGAATCAAGAGATCGCCACCTGCGCCGGGCAGGGTGTTTAAGTTGATGGCGTTGGGATCTCCGGTTTCCCACTGGCGCAGTTGGTTCAGGTCATCCGCTACAAAGGGATCCATCATCCAAAACTCGATATAGGCCACGTTGCTGCCATCCCAGTCCGTGTTTTCCACACGGCGCATCATACTGCCAAAGCTTTTGCGCGGGTCGCTAAGGCGGCCATCGGCCGTCAGAGATTTAAAGTCGAAGTTGTAGGGGCCTCTCACGGCAGGTTGAAAGGCAATGTCCAAAATGAGTAAGTTGGGCTGGGTTCCCGGCGGCACATTGAGGTTGGGAAACAGCGCTTGCTGGGGCACTTCGCATACGTACAAGTTGGAACGGCTGTCCTTGTTGTTGAAGATGGCCGGCGGCGTCAATTGGTTTTGACGGAAAAAGATGGGGTCCATGTTGTACCAGGTGAGCCGGGCCCGGTTGTAATTGGCTTCTAACGAGTTGTATTTGGCCGCATGGGGGAACCTATCGGGCTGTTTTTGCGGCACGGTGCCCAGGCGCCAGAACGAAAAATTTCGAATGTCGTTGTTGGTTTCGGCGCCCTCGAAATCATCAATTTGGGAAATGCCGGGTTTTGAAATCACTTTGTTGTATCCTGGGATCAATTGGGCAAACTCGCCTGTCACCGAAATTTTGGAAGGCGCTTTGGTGCTGATGAGCGGCAGCTTGTCCACCAGTCGGGTGAGCCACGGAGCCTCCCGGGTGAAGGAGCCATTGAAACCCACCATGGTGTTGGAGATGGGCTCATCTCCCACATTAATTTTTTGGGTCAAAGGCCTTTCCGTCAGGTTCACCAAGGTGGCGCCCAGCACAAAGTCCTTGTTCACTTTATAGCTGAGATGGGTGCCCACCATACGTTTGGCGATTTGGTTAAAAGCCTGGTTGCTCTCCAGCGACACTTTGATGGGCGTATTGGAGGTGAGAAGACTTTGGTTGAGGATGCGAACTCTTCCGAGGTTGTAATCCACCGTGTAATCCACACCTTCGGTCAGTACTTTTCCTCCAGCCGTTACGGTGACGGACCCCTTGGCAATATTAAAGGCATTCAGACTGATTTCGTTGGAAACACTGCTTTTATACTGGCCTGCTAAGTAAAAGCGGTTGCGCTCTGTATTGAGTTTGGCCAAAGGTTGTATGGTGGTGTACAGCGAATCGAAGGCGTAGCGGTTGCCCAGGGCCGGGTTGCCTAGCTTGTCTCTCAAAAAACGGCCAAAGGGCTCCCGCATGGGGAAAATGATGCGACCGCCCTGGGACTGAACGGTGAGATTTTCAATGTAATCAAAAAAACCATCGGGTTGCTGGTCGTTGTTGGGATTCAGGCGGTCCAGGTTAAACACCGTGAGCAGGGGCGTTTCCTTGACGCCCGGCGGAGTGGCAGGGTCTGGAATATAGTTCAGCAAGACCCCCCGCTCCACATCGCGATACAGGACGTTTAAAACGAAATCGTTATTGGAAATCTGATACCCTCCCACGGCGTAAATGTTTTTCATCATCCAGTCCCAGTTGGGTTGGCGCACATTCAGCACCGTGCTTTTGAGAAGTTTCACCATCAGGGTGTTGGGGATGGGCAGGTCGGTAGAAAATTCCCCCACCTGATACATTTTGCCATCCGCCCCGATGAACTGATAGGCGACCCCCAGCACTTCATCGGCATTCAGAGGTTGGTTCAGAGAGATGTAGCCCAAAAGGTCGTTCAGGGTGTATTCCGTGGGGTTCAGGAGACGGGCATTGTTGACAAATTCAATTTCTTGCCCATTAATGAGTTGCTGAAAAAGTAGGCTGTTGATGTTGGTTCGGTCTTGTTGGTTCCAATTGGCGGGGTTGAAATTGTTGTTTTTATTATCTGGGAAATCAAAAGGGTTCAAAACTCCACTAATGGGCCAGGTCTTTTCTCCTAAGCCCAATACGGCCGTGATATTGCGCACATTTTCCACCACATTTTGGCGGTTGGTGACCCACACCTCCACGCGCGTGATGCGTACATTGCTGTTGATCAGAGGCATGTTGGCCAGGGCGGCGTCGTAGCGTTGTTTAAAATATTCTCCTAAGAAATAATGGCGGTTGGCTTCGTAATCGGCAGCCGAAATTTCAAATTTTTGGATTTGGGCCCCGCCGGCCACATTTACTTCCTGTCGTTGCCCTTGCTGTTGCGTGGCAATCCCTGTGACGGTGAGTCGGCCAAACTGAAGTCCGGCCTTCACGCCAAAAAGTGTGCTCATGCCTGTGATCAGTGTCCCGGAAAGCGGCAGATTGACATTCCCTAACTCTATCACTTTCAGTATATCGTCTTCCTGGCCTTCGTACTTCAGATTGGCTCGGTTATTATTTCCGAACATCTCCTGAGTGTTGAAGTTGGTGTTCAGTTTAATCTTATCGCCGATAGACCCTGTAACATTCAGCTGGATGTTTTGCCGGAAGTCGAAATTGCCCACCCGCCTCTGGCGTTCCGGCAGGTTGGGGTTATCGTTTCGGTTGTGCACCCAGCCCAGCATCAGTTCCACCGTCCCCTGGGGCCGGATATCTACTTTATTGCTGCCAAAAATCCCCGCAAAAGCTTCACTGCCCAAATTGATTTTTGGAATCAGCGAATTGGTTTCTTTCCCGGCGCGGCGGGCGGCTTCTTTTTCCCGCCAGTATTTCTCGCGCTCCTTGCGTTCCAGATACTCCTGATATTCCTCAAAAGTCAGGACTTCCCGGCCTATTTCTGTGGTACCGGCTTTGTATATGAGAATGTATTGATGATTCTTTTCATCGTACACCACCTCTTCGGTGATGTTGTCCGGATTGCCTAAATACACACCCCCTTGGTTGGGATTGTCGGGATTCAGCGGATATGGCATTTGAAGGCTGTCGGACTGTGCCCATGATTGTGAAACCAGGCCACATAAAACCATAACTAACCAACACCCCTTCATCATCATCCCCGTTCTTAAAGGTTTTTTAATATTTCTTTTATAAGTGCTTCCAGTGGCAAACTGGCATAATCGGGTACTTTCAGCAGGGCTTTTTCGGCCACAGTACGCGAAAAGCCGAGTGCCGACAAAGCGGCAAGGGCTTCTTCGGTGGTGGAATTTTGGAATCCTTTGGAAATGTTCAACCCTTCGCTCCATCCGGCCACTTTTTCTTTCAGGTCTAAAATGATGCGCTGGGCCGACTTTTCACCGACTCCTTTGACGCTTTTTAAGCGGCGCACATCCCCAGTGCTAATAACGTGCACAAGCTCTGACACGCGTAGGGCCGAAAGCACCATCCGAGCGGTAGCCGGGCCAACCCCTGAAACCGAAATTAGGAGTCGGAACATGTCCCGCTCCTCGCGGCTTGAAAAACCATAAAGAGTTTCCGATTTTTCGCCGATGATTTTTTCAGTGTATAAAAGAACTGTCTTTTCTCCCGCTATGGCCTCGTAGGTGTGGAGCGAAATGGCTACGCCATAACCCACACCGCCGCATTCCACTACAGCAAATGTGGGCGTGCACTCGTGCAACTGACCGCGCAGGTGGGCTATCATGCTAAAAATCGAATGGATGCCGAAGCAGCAAAAAAGAAATAATCTTAAAGATTATACACCCTTTCAAATACATTAAAGCAATCGCAAGAAACGGTACTGAAACACTTTTATTGTAAATGTCTTGCGATAGGCAGCCGGGTGTTTGGGGTATTATTTTGAGCCGCTAAAATAACCAAATTTTTTTAAATAGCGTTCATCGCGCCGCCACCCCGGTGCCACTTTCACACTGATTGCCAGATAAACCGGCACCCCGGTCAATAATTCAATATCTTGCCGGGCTTGGGTGCCCAAAGTTTTGAGAGCGTTGCCGCCGCGTCCTATCAGAATTCCTTTTTGGCTTTCTTTTTCCACATAAACAATGGCGGATATTTTATGCAGCTCCGGTTCTTCTTTGTAAGAATCTACTTCTACGTGGCAGGCGTATGGAATCTCATCACGATACAACTGAAAGATTTTTTCCCGAATAATTTCAGAAATAAAAAAACGCATATTCAAACTGCTCAAATGTTCCTTATCGAAATAGGGGGGGTGTGGAGGAAGGTGCTCCACCATCCAGGACACAAGTGCCTCCAGCCCTTCTCCAGTATGTGAGGAGGTGCGCAAGTAATTCCAACCCGGCCAGGCTTTTTGGATTGCGCTTTCATAGGCACTCTGGGCAATGTCTGCCTTGTTCAGCACCACAAGACTGTTTTGCGGCGTCAGTCGATTTTTAATGTCCTCCAGCACTGGATGCAGGCGGAATGGAGCTGCGGCATCAAAGACCAAAAGAAAGAGGTCCGAATCTTCCAAGGCTTCCCGCACGTAGTCCATCATGCGATGGTGTAAAGCATAGGCAGATTTTTCCAGGAGGCCTGGCATGTCATTCAACACGATTTGGTAATCCTCTCCGTGGAGAAGAAAGGGGATACGATGGCGGGTGGTCTGGGCCTTTGGGCTCACGGCCGCCAGATGTGTCTGTATCAAAGCGTTCAAAAGCGAGGATTTGCCTGCGTTGGGCAGGCCCAATAAGGTAACAAAACCAGCCTTATGCGTGGAGGCCACGGCATAAAAGTAATTCGCAGTACTTTGGCCCGGCCATGCGCTTTCCATTTTGGGTAGCCCTGCGCTTTTTAAAAGCAACCGGAGGCACAGCCACCGCCCTGCGGATTGGTCGGGTGTCCGCCATAGCTTATGCGGCTGTGGGTTTGGCTATGATTGTGGCGCTTTCGGGTTTTAATGGGCTTCGGAATTTAGTTCTGGAAGGTTACCAATGGACGGATCCGGACCTAAAAATTCAAAAACCTTCAGGGCGTCTTTTCCCGCTTGATTCAGTGAAGCTAGATCTGCTGAAAAACCTTCCGGAGCTGCGGTGTGCCTGCCCCGTGGTGGAGTTGGATGCCGTGGCCGTCAAAAACGAAAGCTTTGCAGTGGTGCGTCTGGTGGGCGTAAGTTCTGAGTTTTGGAAATG
>JANWWP010000047.1 GCA_025055575.1 Flavobacteriales bacterium
AAGAGCCGCCGGGGCTTTGCAGGGTCTTCCCGTTTTGCGGCAGCTGGTGGCGCACTCGCAGGGTCGGATAGAAATCATGGCCGGAGGCGGGGTACGCTCCGGAAACTTGAAACAACTGCTGGAAAAAAGTGGGCTTTGTGCGGTGCATTCATCGGCCCGCGTTAAACCCAGGTCGGGTGCGAACCGTGACGAAATTCGTCGAATGCGAGAAATTCTTGAGGCGGTATGCTTTCAATTATGATGGTTCTACATTTTCATGATACCGGGGATGTGGCCCACCAAGCCTACCTCACCCGCTGTCTTCAGGCGCTCGGTGTGGGCTTGGGGATAGAAGCTCATATTCAGGCTATGCCCTATTGCATGGGCACTTTATTTTGGCAGTTGAACGATGCCTGGCCAGGTATTTCCTGGAGTGCAATAGACTATCGCTTGCGCCCCAAAATTTTATTTTCGGCACTGGAGCGGTATTATTTTCCTATCTTATTAAGTTTCAGAAAGGAAAATCGAGAGGGAGAAATCTGCTGGAGCAACTCGGGGCCGGATACGCTGTGGGGTCGCCTGTCCGCTTCCGTTCTATCTTTTTCGGGCGATACTTTGTGGAGCCTGTCGCGTAGGGTTGTGGCAAGGCCTCTAGCATCTGAGTGTGCTTCTTGGCCGGAAATGAACCAATCCATCCTCTTGCAGGAAGCGTCCAACGGTTTTGTATACCTGGAATGGCAGGGTGTAAAAGGCGAAACCACGCGCGGCGTGTATTGGTTCGGTGAACCCGCGCAATTCCAGTCCTCGAAGCCCGCTTGGGACCTCTACTGGGAAAAAGATGTTCTCTTTCTGAAGGCGCGCAGTCTGATCGTGTTTCCGGAGGTGGAAGGTGCAGAGATCATTTCCAGCCCTTTTGCATCCGCCACGGCTTGGATACCCGGAGATGTCATAGCTCTCCAACCCCAACCCGGCTGTCCTGTTTTTTTACGTACCCTGAGCGGCCTTTATGAATTAGTGACCACCCATTCTAACCATCGGAATGAAAGGAATTGAACTAAAATGAAAGGGCAAAAAGAGCGGATTTTTAAAAGGTGATAAGGTGGTTTGAGACTACTTTGTTTTTTCAAGTAATTTCTCACAGGAGTGGGCTTTGCAATTCATAGAATTTCCCTGTATTTTTGAAGTTAATTTTTAGTGAGAATTCCAAACAAGAAAACTGTTATGCCAAGAAATACTTCTCTACTCTTAAAAATCTCAGGTTTATTAATTCTAAGCCATTTGGGCCGCTCTCAGTGTCCTATCTCCTCCGCGCCGAACCCTTATCCTACCAGCACACCCATCACAGTGACGTGCAATGGTTCGCCACAAACCATTACTACATGTCACTTTGGTGGAGAATACTTTCTTCTGAATGTGACGGCGGGAAACACCTATCTGATTTCTAATTGTGGCGGCACCTGGGATAGTCAGATTACAGTGTATAACAATGCCAACTCCGCATTTATTGCCTACAACGATGACAACGGTCCGGGCTGCGCCGGGCTGCAGGCTTCGGTTCAGTTTACGGCCTCTTTTACCGGGGTCGCCAGGGTGTTGATTAACCAATACAACTGCATCACCAACACTTCTTGCATTCCCACTTACGTTACCTGTACCTCACCACCTTGTCCATCGGCCATTAATGTCACGGCCACGCCGCCCACCATCTGCCCGGGTCAAACTTCCAACCTGAATGCATCCTCATCCGGCGGAAATACTCAGAATGGCTTTGCCGGGGCTTATGCACCCAGCAACTGGACTACATTCAATAACAATTCCGACGGAATTGTCAACGCAGCTGGGGCTCCTTCCAGCATCTCGATCGTGTCTGGAAACAACGGATCGGGAACATCCGGAACCAATGGCTGGACCATTACTGTACCCGCTACCGGGAACATTACTTTCAGCTGGTCTTACACTACAACGGATGGCCCTCAATGGGATTATCCCCAGTACGTTATCAACAATGGGACGCCCCAACTCTTTCCAGGATACAGCACCAGCGGAGGTGTAAATCAATCGGGCACGGCCACCATACCAGTGACAGCCGGCAGCACCTTCACATTGCAGATGTACACGGTGGATAATGTTGTGGGAGCCGCCACTGTTACCATCACCAATTTTACGGCTCCCACAGCCGGAGGAGGAACCATCAGCTGGTTTTTGGTTCCCAGTGGGGGCGTGTCCATAGGCACCAGTCCGTCGGGCAGCAATTTCCCTGTGACACCGTCCGCCACCACCACCTACTACGCTGAGGTGGTGGCTTCGGGTTGCACGCCCGTACCTCGTACACCGGTCACGGTGACAGTGACCCCTCTGCCTCCGCCCAGCTTCACCTTAAATCCTGTGTGCGAAAACAGTGGGGCGATTACTTTAACCGCTACTCCTTCGGGGGGCACCTGGAGCGGTACCGGGGTATCCGGCAGCCAGTTTAATCCTGGCGTTTCTGGGGTGGGCACTTTTCCTATCACTTATACCTACACCAGCAGTGGATGCACGGCATCGGCCACCCAAAACCAAATTGTGCATCCCTTACCGACTGTGAATCTTCAGCCTTTCCCACAAACCTGCTTCAACAGCCCACCCATCACCCTTTCTGGAGGATCCCCGCCGGGCGGTTCGTGGAGTGGGACTGGGGTGTCCGGAAATACATTCACGCCTTCCAGCGCAGGCATTGGCACCTTTCCCATCACATATTCTTTTACGGATGCCAATGGTTGCACGAATACGGCCACCCAAAATATCGTTGTAAATCCTGTACCCACAGTATCCCATCAACCCATCCCGCCGATATGTTCAAGCTCTGCCCCTGTGCCTTTGACGGGGGGCACGCCGGCCGGAGGCGTTTACAGCGGTCCGGGAGTCATTGGCAGCACTTTTGATCCCTCCGTTACAGGGGTAGGGACTTTCTCTATCACCTACACCGTGACCGGGGCCGGAGGCTGTCAAAACAGCATGAGCGTGCCGGTTCAAGTGGTCCCGGGACCGAATGTCGTCTTTAACGGAATGTTCCCTGTGTGTGAAAATGCCGCGCCCTTCTCCCTGGTCGCCGGTAGTCCTTCCGGCGGCACATACAGTGGGCCCGGGGTGGTGGGTGGAACCACCTTTGATCCTTCCCTGGCCGGATCCGGAACCCACACCCTCACGTACACTTATTCGGATGCCAACGGCTGCACATCTTCTGCCACACAAAATATTACCGTTCATCCGTTGCCCAGTGTGACGTTGCAACCTTTTAGTCCGGTGTGCGTCACTTCACCTCCCGTGACTTTGTCAGGCGGGAACCCCGCAGGCGGCACATGGAGCGGTACGGCTGTGAGCGGCAACCAGTTTGACCCATCGGTCAGCGGGGTGGGAACCTTTGCTATCACATATTCTTATACTGATCCCAACAACTGCAGCAATTCAGCTTCGCAAAATATCACTGTCAATTCGAATATTCCGGTGACCCATCAGCCGCTGAATCCGGTGTGTGTGAATGATCCGCCCATTGCCCTTACAGGCGGCAGTCCCTCCGGCGGGTCGTATTCTGGACCTGGGGTGGTCGGTTCCAATTTTGACCCGGCAGTGGCCGGGGTGGGTACGCATTCCCTCACCTATACCGTCTCCGGAGGCGGCGGGTGTACTGGTTCTACCACGATTTCCATCACAGTAAATCCGGCACCTTCCATTTCCATCACTCCGGCTGGACCGTTTTGTATCTCCGATGCGCCGGTCACTCTGAATGCTACTCCCAGTGGCGGCACCTGGAGTGGACCGGGTACCACGCCGGGGGGCGTTTTCGATCCTTCTTTGGCGAATGTGGGTAGCAATACGATCACCTATACTGTGTCGTCGGGGGGCTGTACAGGCACGTCCTCTCTCATTCTTTTTGTCTTTTCGAATCCAGATCCCACCATTACGCCGGCCGGGCCATTCTGTTCCAACGCTTCCCCGTTCACTTTGACAGCCGCCACCGCAGGGGGCACCTGGAGCGGCCCGGGGACTTCACCTGCCGGGGTTTTTGATCCTTCCGTGGCTGGACCAGGCTCACACGTCATCACCTACACCGTTGGAACCGGTGCGTGCCAGGCTATCGATACAGAAACTTTGGTGGTCAATTCCGCCCCTACGCCTTCTGTTTCTGCGGCGGGGCCTTTCTGCATTTCTGACCCCGCTGTGAGTCTCACTGGAACACCGGCCGGCGGAACCTGGACAGGTCCCGGCGTGTCGGGAGGCGGAATATTTACCCCTTCTTCTGCCGGGGTGGGCACCCACACCGTCGCTTATTCTGTGACCCAAAGCGGCTGCACTGGCACGGCATCTCAGGCCATCACTGTGAATGCTAACCCAAATGCTACAATAACTCCGGTTGGCCCGTTCTGCGAAAATGCTTCTCCTGTGACTTTGAATGCGGCTACATCCGGTGGCACTTGGAGCGGCCCCGGCGTGAGTCCTGGCGGCTTGTTCAACCCCTCTGCAGCGGGTGTTGGAAGTCATACCATCAGTTACTCTGTTACCGTAGGATCCTGTTCCGCTTCTTCCTCCACCACCATCACAGTGAATCCCGTTCCCAGCCCGTCGATTTCGGCGGCTGGGCCCTTTTGCACCAACGCTGGCAACCAAACTCTTATAGCAACGCCTACCGGCGGCACCTGGAGTGGCCCTGGGACAACGCCTTCGGGTATTTTTAATCCGGCTACAGCGGGGGCTGGTAGCCATGCTATTACTTACAGCGTAACACAAAGTGGTTGCACAGGAACTGCCACTTCCTCCATCACAGTAAATGCTGTTCCCCAACCCGTCATCACGCCGGCCGGACCCTTCTGTACCGCCGATGCTCCCGTGATACTGACTGCGGACATTGCCGGGGGCGCTTTCAGTGGTCCTGGTATCACCGTTTCGCCGACTTTTTCTCCCTCTGTAGCAGGGCCCGGCACGCACCCGATCAGTTATTCTGTGACGGTAAATGGATGCACAGGGTCTGCTACGACCAATATTTCCGTGACGGCCAACCCCACGGTTAATATCACGCCTGCCGGTCCATTTTGTGTGAATGGAAGCCCAGTCACGCTTACAGCTTCGCCCTCCGGCGGAGTTTGGAGTGGAGGGCCTTATGTGACGGGTTCGGGCATTTTTGATCCCGCTTTGGCCACAATAGGGAATAATACTGTGAGCTACAGTGTGACACAAGGCGGATGCAGCGGTAGTGCAACAACTCAGGTGGCTGTGATAGCAGCGCCCAACGCTACGATCAACCCCGCAGGTCCATTTTGTACCGGGGATAATCCGGTTCAATTGACAGCGGCCACGAGCGGCGGAACCTGGGCAGGACCGGGCACCAGTTCTTCCGGGCTTTTTTCGCCCTCAGCGGCTGGCTCTGGATCTCATACTGTCATCTATAATGTGACCCAAGGAGGGTGTACGGCATCCTCCACCACAGTAATCACAGTGTCGGCAAGTCCATCCGTCAACATTACTCCGGCTGGTCCTTTATGCCAAAACAGCCCGCCGGTAAACTTATCGGCTACTCCTGCCGGCGGCACATGGAGCGGAACCGGGGTCAATTCCAGTGGTGTATTTGATCCTTCGCAGGCTGCCACAGGCAGCAACACAATCACGTATTCCGTAAGTGTGGGAGGGTGCAGCGGAAGCGGCTCAACCACGGTTCAGGTCAATCCGGTTCCCACGCCCACAATTACGCCCGTGGGACCTTTCTGCACCAACAGCGCTTCCGTGAATCTCACGGCTGCCCCCTCCGGAGGATCCTGGAGTGGAACAGCTGTAACTCCAGGGGGCACTTTCAACCCTTCGGCCGCAGGCAGCGGAACCTTTACCTTAACCTACACCGTCACTCAAAGCGGTTGCACAGGTTCATCCACTACCTCCGTTACGGTCAATCCCTTACCCAATACAGCTATCACGCCGGCGGGTCCTTTTTGTTCCAATTCCCCCGACGTGCAACTCACAGCAGCTTCCAGCGGTGGCACCTGGAGCGGTACCGGCGTCAGTTCGTCGGGATTGTTCTCGCCCTCGGCGGCCGGCCCTGGAAGTCACATAATTACTTACTCCCTCACCCAAAGCGGATGCACGGGTTCCAGCAACACCACCATCACTGTGAATGCGACGCCCACGCCATCGATTGCTCCGGTCGGCCCATTCTGTAGCAGCGCTACGTCTGTGACGTTATCGGGCAGTCCCGGAGGCGGCACTTGGAGCGGTCCCGGAACCACTTCAGGAGGGGTTTTCACGCCTTCGTCTGCCGGGGCTGGCACCCACACAGTCACATACACTGTCGTTTCTTCGGGATGTACTGGAACGGCTTCCACGAACATCGTTGTGAACCCCGTGCCCGCGCCTTCCATCACTTCTCCAGGGCCTCTTTGTACAAATTCAGGTATTGTGACCTTGTCTGCGACGCCTCCAGGAGGTAGCTTTTCAGGGCCTGGTGTTTCTGGCAGCGGTCTTTTTGATCCGGCACAGGCAGGTGCCGGCAACCATTCGGTCACCTATACGGTCACTGCCGCTGGTTGCACCGGCAGTGCCTCAGCTACGATCAGCGTGACGGGAGCTCCTAATTCTTCCATCAATACAATCCCTCCCTTATGCGCCAACAGTGGACCTGTGACTTTGACCGCGCAGACTCCAGGAGGCACATGGAGCGGTACCGCCATCAACCCCTCCACGGGCGTTTTTACACCCGCCAACAGTGGAGTCGGAACGTTTTCAATCACGTACACTGTGGTCACCGGTGTGTGTACATCGAGCAGCGTCGCAAGTGTGGTCGTCAATCCTAATCCGGCGCCCGCTCTAAACATTCCTTCAAATGTGTGCACCAACGGGGGGCTGGTTCCTTTGAGTGCTACGCCAGCTGGCGGTGTTTGGAGTGGTACCGGTGTGAGTTCGGGGGGTGTTTTTGATCCCAGCAATTTGGCTCCAGGCCCATATACGGTTGTATACACCGTGAGTCAAAATGGATGCACGGGAAACGCCACCGGAATCATCAATGTCAATGCTACCCCGAATGCGAATTTTTCAAATCCTGGCCCCTTGTGCTTGAATGCCAATCCTGTTACCTTGACCCCGGTGACGACCGGTGGCACATGGAGCGGCCCAGTCACATCCGGCGGAGTGTTTGATCCAGCGTTCTCAGGCGTAGGAACCCACACAGTGACCTACAGCCTCAACGTCAATGGTTGCAGCAACAGCAGCAGTCAAAATATTTTGGTAAATCCCCTCCCCAATACCGCTATTACACCCGTAGGACCTTTATGTTCCAATGGAACTCCTGTACAAATGACAGCAGCTACAAACGGTGGAAGCTGGAGTGGAGCGGGCATTACGGCCAGTGGAATTTTTAACCCCCAGGTAGCCGGCACCGGCTCTCACACCATCTCTTATTCATTAACCCAAAACGGATGCACGGGGAGCAGCACCACGGTCGTTCAGGTGGACCCTGCACCGTCACCTTCTATTGCTCCGGCGGGGCCCTTCTGTACCTCTGCAGGAATAGTTAATCTTGCGGGTACGCCTTCCGGTGGCGTGTGGACTGGGACGGGAGTCAATAGTTTCGGACAGTTCGACCCTGCCGGAGCGGGAGCCGGCAACCATACCATCCAATATCAGGTAACCAGCGGCTTTTGTTCGGCTGCTGCCACCACCACGATCGTGGTGAATCCAGCGCCTAATGCAGCTGTTCTCAATGTAGGCCCTCTGTGCGAAAACGATCCCCCTGTGCAGCTTACGGCTAGCACGCCCGGAGGCACTTTCTCTGGCCCGGGTGTCAATGCTTCGGGTTTATTTAATCCGGGGGCAGCTGGTCCTGGTCAGCATGTGATCAACTACACTGTCACTCAAAATGGATGCACCGCTACCGGAACTACTACCCTTCAGGTGAATGCGGCCCCCAATAGCAATATTTTGCCTAACGGCCCTTATTGCAGCAACCAACAAACCGTGACTTTGCAAGCTGCCGTAGCAGGAGGTACCTGGTATGGCCCCGGGGTCCAAACGAACGGAACATTTACGCCGGCAGGGGTAGGTCCGGGCTCATATGTGATCTATTACACATTGAACATAGGCGGTTGCACTTCCACCAATTCACAGACGGTCGTTGTGAATGTATCACCGGATCCCACTTTTACATTGCCCGCCCAGGTGTGCTTTAATGCTCCATCTTTTTCTTTAAATCCCGTTACACCTGGTGGCATTTGGACCGGCAGCGGTGTGAATGCGACGGGTATTTTCACTCCGGCGCAGGCAGGAGTGGGTCTGGAAACCATTACCTACACAGTCACCAATGCCAATTGCACAGCTCAGCACACAGAGCACACCAATGTGATTGCTGTGCCGGATGCTACGATCACCACTTCGGCCACCACTTCCTGCACCAACGCGGCGCCTTTCCAGATGACGGCGGCTACAGGCGGTGGCATTTGGGCAGGTTCCGGAATTATAGGCAATGGTTTGTTTGATCCTGCCTTGGCTGGTGTGGGAACGGCTACCATCACGTATACTATTCAGGCCGGCCAGTGTACAGCCCAGGATAGTCATACCATCACAGTGAATCCTGCGCCGAATCCTTCCTTTACTCTGCCTCCGCCCTTATGCACTTACGATCCTCCAGTGCAATTGGTACCGGTTACTCCAGGCGGCGCTTTCTCAGGAACAGGCGTCACCTCCGGCGGGTTGTTTGATCCTTCCCTCGCCGGCTCGACGGTGCCCATTACGTACACTGTGACCCAAAATGCCTGTACCGCCTCTGAAACCAAACTTGTCATTGTGAACCAGGCGCCCAATCCCACCATCACCCCGGCCGGTCCTTTCTGCTCCAACCAGCAGCCGGTGCTTTTGTCAGCAGCAACGCCTGGCGGCACTTGGAGTGGACCTGGAATGACCCCCGCCGGCTACTTCAATCCCCAGCTCACAGGAGCCGGAACCTTCACGGTCACCTACAGTGTATCACAGAACGGCTGCAGCGCTTCGGCCACTTATGATGTGCTTGTGAATGCAGCACCCGTGGCTGTTTTTGATACGGCTTTCATCAATAACGGTACGGTGAGTTTTGTTAATTTATCCCAAAACGCCACCAACTTTCAGTGGAGTTTTGGCGATGGAAACTCATCCACGGCTTTTAGTCCCACGCACACGTATCAAAACGGTGGCACCTATTTTGTGACCTTGGTAGCCACCAACGCCTGCGGATCCGCATCCTACACCATGTCCATTTTTGTGAAAGTTGTGGGTGTAGGTCTGGAAAGCCCTGGTTCAGCTGGCACCCTGGTGTTGTATCCCAATCCTGCCAGTGAACAAGTGACCCTTCACTGGGATAATCCCTTGAAATTGCGACTGCACACGGCCCGGTTGATGACTCTTACAGGCACTGTGGTTTCAATGAATTTGGATTTGACCCGACTATCGGAACAGGGTACCGCCGGTATTTCCCTGAATCACCTCGCAGATGGCTTATATTTCTTAGAACTGACAGCGGAATCCGGAGAAAAAATTCTACTACGCTTCATTAAATCTCAACACTAAACTCCTATGAAATTTTGCCCCATATTCGTTTTAGCTTGTACAGGTCTTTTCTCCCTGTCCTTCCTCCACGCTCAAAACACAACTCAGAATGCTGCGCAACGTTTGCCTGGAGGCACTCCCTACCGGGAAATTAAAGTGGCAGACCTTCCGGGTTATCCCACCTATAAACACACAGGTAATCCCCAGGAAGATGAAAAACGTTATCAGCAGGAAAAAGCTGCCTGGATTGAGAAAAATCCAGAGCTGTATAAAAAATTAAATGAACCGCGGCCTCTGACTCCTGAGCAGGAAGCCGAGAAACAGCGAAAGGAAAAAATGACCCACTCCGACCCACAGCCGCCCAAATAATTATTTTCATTCCACGGTTGGGATATCGGCAGTCTCGTGGACTTCATGTTCCATTCGATGGTCAAATAGACACCTTGCACACGGAGGAGAATAGCATCTTTTCGGGAATTCCGTGGTTTGAGGGAGGGCGTCTATTGCTGGATGTCCGGACCCCCAAGGAGTTTCAAAAGGGACACATCCCGGGGGCAGTGAATCTTCCTCTTTTCCTGGATGAAGAAAGGGCCATGGTAGGCACCATTTACAAGCAAAAAGGCAGCCGGCCGGCTGTGAGGCAAGGGCTGGACTTTGTGGGCCCCCGATTGTCTGAAATTCTAAGCACAGTGGAAATGCTGATTTCCCGAAGCCCCTCTGAACCCCGTCTGACAGTGTATTGCTGGCGGGGAGGTATGCGCAGCGCCTCCGTGGCGTGGTTGCTCCGGCTCTATGGTTGGGAGCCTGAAGTGATTCCCGGGGGTTATAAAGCATTTCGTAAACAGGTCTTCGGCATTTTTGAAAAGTCCTGGCCCATTGCCATTTTGGGGGGGCTCACCGGTACGGGAAAAACGCGTATCCTGAGGGAGATGGCCCAACAGGGTGCAGCCGTTGTGGATTTGGAAAAAATAGCTTCGCATCAGGGATCGGCTTTTGGTCATTTAGGTCAACATACACAGCCCACCCAGGAACATTTTGAAAATCTACTTGCGCACGCGCTCCTAAGGGCCGGGCAGAAAGCCGAGCGGCAGGGCGGCCCCGTGTGGCTTGAAGATGAGTCCCGGTTTATTGGAAGTCTATATCTTCCCAACCCTCTCTGGAAGCAGATATGCCAAGCCCCGGTATATCTTATTTCAGCCCCATCTGAGATGCGTGTAGCCCGCTTGGTGGAAGATTATGGCGCCTTTCCTCCTCAGGATCTTGCGGTTGCAATTATGAAATTGCGCAAGCGCTTAGGACCCGTCAAAACCGCTGACATTCTGGCCGCTTTGGGAAGAGGTAATTTGTCCGAGGTAGCCCGCCAGCTATTAGAATACTATGATGCCACTTACGCTTTTAGTATATCCAAACGCCAAGGTCCTGCACCTTATCCTGTGTCCACTGCCAATAAGTCTTTGAAAGAAATAGCGGCTGAATTAGCCCTCATCACTTTGAAAGACATTTATTTTCACAAACAAACGGTGTAACCCACATTTCAGAAAGCCGCCATAAAAAATAACCTTCTTGAATGGATACGACATTAAAGTTGACCCAATATAGCCGGGCTTCTGGATGTGGTTGTAAAATCGCGCCGGGGGATTTGCAAAAAATTCTCTCAGTTCAAAAGGACTACAGTAATTTATTTCCGGCACTACTTCGAGGGTTCGAAACTTCGGACGATGCCGCAGTTTGGGACTTGGAGGATGGCACTGTACTAATCCTCACCACCGATTTTTTTATGCCAATGCTGGACGATGCTGACCACTTTGGCCAGGTGGCAGCAGCCAATGCCCTGAGCGATGTGTATGCCATGGGGGCCCGGCCGTTTTTGGCCTTGGGTATTTTGGGATGGCCCCTCGAAAAATTAGGTGCCGAATTGGCTGCACGTGTTTTGGAGGGCGCGCGCAAAATGTGTCAAAAAGCAGGTATTCCTTTAGCAGGGGGGCACTCCGTGGATGCAGTGGAACCGTTTTTCGGACTGTGCGTCGCGGGACGCTGTCCGAAAGAAAATCTAAGAACCAACGGCGGCGCTCAGCCCGGTGATGTTCTTTACCTGACCAAACCTCTGGGCACGGGAATTTTGTTATCGGCCTATAGGAAAGGGATGTTGAATGACAAAGAAACCTACCCAGAATTGTTGGCGGCCCTCACCCGTCTCAATTCCGCAGGGGAATGGATGGGCACCTTGAGAAGTGTTCACGCCCTCACCGATGTCACGGGATTTGGTTTGCTGGGGCACCTTATCGAGATGTGTAGGGCTTCTTCTGTGAGCGCTGAGTTGACGTGGTCGGACGTTCCTCGATACCCCCTGGTGGATGACCTGGCAGCCCGCTTCGTATATCCGGATATCACTTTCAAAACATGGAATAGCTTCAGCAATCAAGTTCAACTTAGCCAAAATCCGAACGACCCCGAAAGCGCAAAAAAAATACTTGTATTATGCGATCCTCAAACCAACGGTGGTTTACTGGCTGCGGTAGCGCCTGATGAACAGACAATTTTTGAAGACACATGCAGGGCGAATGGAGTCTCTTTTTACCGGATTGGTACCTTCATCCCTCAGATCCCTTCTGTGTGGGTGAGAGTGCGTGAATAAATGAATACATTTATATCTTTAGACCTCAATTTCAAATAATTTCAATGGCCTACAATCCATTTAAACAGGTGTTGTTTTGTGTGGGCTGCGGCTTTGTCGGGCTTATAGCCGGAGTGCTTGTGAACGGTTTCATAGTGGCTTTGGGGCCCCGTCTCATTCCCCCTCCTGCAGGTTTGGACATGACTTCTATAGAGGGTTTAAAAAATGCCTTACCACACCTACAACCGTATCATTTCATTTTTCCTTTTTTGGCCCATGCCTTGGGCACTTTTTTTGGAGCCTATCTGGCGGCCCGATTGAGTCGCAGATGTTCGAAACTTTTGGCTTTGATTATTGGCACTCTTTTTTTCGTCGGCGGATTAATCAATGTAGTTTTATTACCGGCACCTGTCTGGTTTGAAATTGTAGATTTAACGATAGCCTATTTTCCGATGGCCATTTTGGCTGGAAAGCTTTCATGCCGGCACGCATCCGGAGCCTTGAAAAGGTAATCCTTCATGCGTCAATAAGTTAATTATCCGTTTTTCCAGACACACCGCCACCGTGGAAATGCGCATTAAAATGCGTACTTCCCCTATTCAGATTTCGTAGAAGTACGACGAATTCTACGGTCAACTAATTGAAATTTTGGAGTCTAAAAATCTGAAAAAACCTCGTATCGTATGCCTTACCGGATTTTAACGTTGGATGGCGGCGGCAGTTGGGTTGCGATGCAGGCCTTAGTTCTCGGAAAATTGTACGGCATGGATACTCCGGGCCATAAAATCTTAAGACAAGTAGATAAAGTGGCCGCCAGTTCCACGGGGAGCTGGGTATTGGCGTTGTTGTTGTGCAATTATTCCCCGGGGCAAATTCTCAAAACATTTCGTGACGAGTCGGTATTAAAAAGTTTTTATCCTTTATTAAAAGACTGCGAGAAATCTTTTCTTCATATTTTCCTGGAATTGTTTCGTTTGGCACCCAGGTATTCAGGAGATAGAAAGAGAAAAGCCCTCTTGAATTTGCTGGGAGCCGATGGAGACCGTTTTTTGAAAGACTTTCCGGCATATGTCGGTAATCCCTCTCTCAGTATTCTATTTACACTTTACGATTACCACCGGAATGCCATTTTATATTGCCGTTCGGAGACCGGTGGGCTTTGTGCGCGTTATTCTGCAGCAGAAAATGAAGGAGAAAATTCAGAATTAGATTTTCAAAATATCACGCTTTTAGACACTGTGCATGGGGCTACGCAGATGCCGTGGGATTATTTTGATAAGCCGGCCTTAATTTGTTTTTACGGTCAGGATAAACAGTATCCCCGTTATGTTTGGGACAGCAGCGTAGCCGGTATTCATAATCCTATCCTGGTGGCCGTGTCCGAAGCTTTAGCATCGGGCGTTTATCCCGAAGACATAGTAATCACATCCCTCGGCGCAGGATGCTTTCAAGGGCTTAACTTACAATGGAACGAAGACGCGCCTGTGGAAGTGGTCGATTATTTCTCGGAGGTCCAGATGCCAGGTTTGTTTTCTGATTTAGGCAAAATAAAAAACATGATGATGGGTTGTCCGCCTGAAAAAGATTTGTATCTGGCGCTGCTGCTTCTCAATCAAAATAAGGTCCGGGAGGCCTGCGGCTTATTCCGGTTCAATCCGGTATTTCAGGGTGTTCGCGACAGCCACACCGTGCGGCCGCCGAAAGGTTGGAGCGAAAAGAAATTTAAACGTCTCCGCCGGCTGAGGCGTGATGTGCGAAGAGGAACTGAAATGGAACTCATCCTGGAGGCTGTGGAAGACTGGATGAAACCGGATTCTGAAATTCCCAATCAAGTAATTTGCCGCAGAGAGGATGGTCGGGGTGTGGTGGGTCACCTAAGTTTTTCTTCTGCCATATCCAGCTGGAGAAAAAAAATGGAAGTTTACGGATAATGCCTTCTAATGAAAGTTTGGCCATTCGGCTTTTATCTTCTTTTTTTGTGGCGCTTTCAAATTTTATGGCCAACCTAAGCATTGATTCTGAAAAAGCTGTCGTTGCAGCATCCCCGGACACCATTTATACTTTCCTTTCGGATATGAACAATTTTAAGGAGCTGATGCCCTCGAGTGTCAGCCAATGGGAAAGTACTAAGGAGCACTGCACTTTCAAAATTCCGGGGATGGGAACCATAGGTCTAAAGCTGGTGAGCCATGACGAGCAACATATACGGCTGAGCTCTTATGGCCCTGTGATGTTTCCTTTTGAACTCGTCGTTAATATGCACCCTGAGGGTTCAGGAAAAACCATCACTTTCATGACGTTCAATGCCGACGTGAATCCGATGATGAAGATGATGATAGAAAAACCGATCGGGAATTTTTTCAGCTATTTGACCCGATCTCTCCAGAAAAAATTTGATCCCCCGGCCACGGCCTGAATAATCTCCTGATTTCATGATGGCGAAATGGACCGCGTAGGGAGCCTTTCGTATCCATTAATAACAGGGTTCCATCCTGCATCACCTCCTGAAGGGCGGCTTCGAAAACTTCCCCTGCCACCATATCTTGGTATAAGCCTGGGCGTTCCCATCCGTCCAGCAATTTAATATAATCCTGGAGCAGTTCTTCATTTGACAAGAGCGGAGCAGAGAACACCTGTCCCTCCAGAATGTCGCATAGAGGATGGAATAAATCTTCCGGATTGAACCATCGGCCCGTCACTTGATGGGCAGAGACTGCACCGGGAAGATCCTCAGGAAATTGGCTTTGATTCAAATTCACCCCCAGGCCCAGAATAATGTGCATTTTTCGACTTCCTTGCCATTGCGTTTCAACCAATAGGCCTCCTATTTTTAAGTCACGGATAAATAAATCGTTAGGCCATTTTAATAATAGGTCAGGATGTATTATTTGTTGCAAAAACTTCGCAACCCCTGAGGACACATGAGCGAGGAGAGGAAAAACCGGCCTCTCTGCTGGCCAGATCTCCCTAAATCCTAAAGACATGATCAGACTTTCGTAAGGGGTGGAGTACCATTTTCTGCCTCTTTGTCCTCTACCTGCCAATTGGTCATAAGTCAAAACTGCTACACTTTGATGGGAGGTAATCGAGTGCAGCCATTCTTTGACCGTGTCATTGGTGGAATGACATGATTCTATGATATAGCGGGCACTTTTCAAGGAAAAAACTGCACGTTTATTGTAACAATTTGACGATATTTTTGTCTGCAAACGTACTTGTAAAGTGAATTTCGTTATTCAGGATAACCCTCTTTTAAGCGCCATTATCAAAGGTTTGGAAGATAAAAAGGCACGGGACATTGTGGTGATGCACACCGGGGGCGTGGCGACAGCTGTTTGGGATTACTTCGTTATTTGCTCCGGGGATAGCACCACTCAGGTTCAGGCTTTGGCGGATAATGTGGCAGAGGAAACGCGGCGACAGCTTTCTCTCCGTCCGCATCATATAGAAGGCTTAGCGAACAGCGAATGGGTCCTGCTGGATTATGACGGGGTGGCGGTCCACATTTTTCTTCCGGACCGGCGCGAGTTCTACGGCCTGGAATATCTTTGGGCAGACGTTCCGACCCTGCGTTTGCCTTCATGGGGTGAACAAAACGCCGTCTAATTCTTTATAGTTAATTCTTTTAAAGGGAATATATGTCTGACCAGAAAATTAGTCCAAGCGGCGGTAAAAAGGGCCCCCGTTTTTCATTCAACCTGTATTGGATTTACATTGCCATTTTCGCCGTTTTCGTTGGTCTTCAATTTTTTAATTTCACCGGAGGGCCGCAGGATATTTCCATGAAAGACCTCCTTCGGTCCGTGAGCCAGGGCGATGTGGCAGCCATTGAGGTGGTGAACGAAACCTACGCCTTGGTGACCATAAAACCCGAGGCTTTGGAGAAGGCCGAATACAAGTCGGTGCAAAAAAAATTCACCGGAGCCTCCAACTTAGGCCCGCATTTCCGCATAGACACAGGGCCTGCCGATAAATTCGAGGAAAAAATCATGGAAGCCCAGGCCCATCTGCCCAAGGAAGAACAAATTCAGGTGAATTACGTCATCCGCCGAAACATCTGGGAAGGGCTTTTGGGATGGCTGATACCGATCGGCCTTATGGTGTTGGTGTGGGTGTTTCTGATGCGGCGTATGAGCGGCGGTGCAGGTGGCGCGCAGATTTTCAACATCGGTAAATCACGGGCTAAACTGTTCGATAAAGATTCCAAGGTGAATGTCACCTTCTCCGATGTGGCCGGGCTGGATGAAGCCAAGGTGGAGTTAATGGAGATTGTGGAATTTCTTAAAAATCCTAAAAAATACACCACCCTGGGAGGAAAAATTCCCAAAGGAGCCCTGTTGATTGGGCCGCCCGGTACCGGGAAAACCCTTTTGGCCAAAGCCATTGCCGGAGAAGCCGGCGTTCCGTTCTTTTCCCTTTCAGGTTCTGATTTTGTGGAAATGTTTGTGGGGGTGGGTGCTTCCCGCGTACGGGATTTGTTTAAGCAAGCCAAAGAAAAAGCACCCTGTATTATTTTTATTGATGAAATTGATGCCATAGGGAGGGCCCGAGGTCGTTCCGTCATTCAAGGCGCCAACGACGAAAGGGAGAATACCCTCAATCAGTTGCTCACTGAAATGGACGGCTTTGAAAGCAACAGCGGGGTGATCATCATCGCAGCCACCAACCGCGTGGATATTTTGGACAAAGCTTTGATCCGCCCCGGCCGTTTTGACCGCCAAATTTCTATTGATCTGCCAGACCTCAATGGTCGCAAGGAAATATTTAAGGTGCACACCAAAGGACTGAAGATTGCCAAGAATATCGATCTAGACCTTTTAGCGCGGCAAACGCCCGGCTTCAGCGGGGCCGATATTGCCAATGTGTGCAACGAAGCCGCTTTGATTGCCGCACGTAAGGGCAAAAATGAAATTCAAAAGGAAGACTTTAATGATGCCATTGACCGCGTGATTGGAGGCCTGGAAAAGAAAAATAAAATCATAAGTCCCGAAGAGAAAAGGGTGGTGGCCTATCACGAAGCGGGACATGCCGTGGTGAGCTGGCTGTTGCGCTATGCCAGTCCTTTGGTCAAGGTCACAATTGTGCCGCGGGGTCAGTCGCTGGGCGCCGCTTGGTATCTGCCGGAAGAGCGACAAATTACCACCACCGAACAGATTTTGGACGAACTGACGGCTACCATGGGCGGCCGTGCTGCCGAACAGGTGATTTTCGGAAAAATATCCACCGGAGCCCTGAGCGATCTGGAACGCGTCACCAAGCAGGCTTATGCCATGGTATCGCTTTTTGGCCTGAACGAACGCTTAGGCAATCTGAGTTATTATGATTCTACAGGCCAGTCGGAGTATGCCCTCACCAAGCCTTATTCGGAAAAAACAGCGGAAATTATTGATGAAGAAGTTAAAAAAATTGTGGAAAATGCCTACCAGAGGGCTGTGAACATCCTGAAAGAATATCGGGAAAAACTTATTGCGGTGGCTGAAAGACTCATAGAAAAAGAGGTGATTTATCGCGAGGATATGGAGGAGATTTTAGGCCCCAGACCTTTTGAAACAACGGTGCATCATGGCGCCGTGGCAGAGTCCAACGGTAAGCCGGAAGACACAGAGCCTCTAAAACCCCTCCCTGAGCCGGCCATTTCAGGCACCACGCCACCGCCTACGAGTGCAGATTCCAACCCGGCCCAGGATTTGCGTTCCTGATTGTATTTCAGGGATGAAATTCCAACTGCAGGCGCCTTACGAGCCCACGGGCGATCAGCCCACGGCCATCGAACAACTGGTGAAGGGCATTCGGCACGGGGAGCGCTTTCAAACCCTGTTGGGGGCCACCGGAACAGGAAAAACCTTTACCATGGCTAATGTGGTGGCGCAGGTGCAAAAACCCACTCTGGTGCTGAGCCATAATAAAACCCTGGCCGCCCAACTTTACGGTGAATTCAGGTCGTTCTTTCCTTCCAATGCTGTGGAGTATTTTGTGTCCTATTATGATTACTATCAGCCTGAGGCCTACATTCCCAGCACCGACACCTACATCGAAAAAGATCTTTCCATTAACGATGAAATAGAGAAGTTGCGTCTAAGCACCACATCGGCCCTCTTGTCCGGCCGGCAGGACGTGTTGGTGGTGTCCTCTGTTTCCTGCATTTATGGCATGGGCAATCCGGCCGATTTTTACGAACATATTATTGAAATCCGCAGGGGTATGCGGCTGAGCCGGAAACATTTTTTACTCCGCCTCGTGGACGCCTTATATTATCGCACTGAAAATGAATTTAAAAGAGGCACATTCCGGGTGAAGGGCGACACTGTGGACGTGTTTCTGGCCTATGCCGATAACGCCCTTCGTATCACCTTTTTTGGGGATGAAGTGGAAGAGTTGGAAATGATTGATCCGGATTCCGGGCAGCGTATCGAATCTTTGGAAAGCTACCGCATCAATCCTGCCAACATTTTTGTTACCACGCGCGAGCGTCTGCGCCAGGCGGAGTTTCAGATCCGGGACGATTTGGTGGCCCAGGTGGCTTTTTTCAACAATCAGAGCCGTTTTTTGGAAGCCAAGCGCCTGCAGCAGCGTGTGGAATATGATTTGGAGATGATTCGTGAACTGGGGTATTGCAGCGGCATTGAAAATTATTCCCGGTATTTTGATGGCCGGCCACCTGGAGCGCGTCCTTTCTGCCTTTTGGATTACTTCCCCAAAGATTTTTTGATGATCATTGATGAAAGCCATGTGACGGTGCCCCAACTGAGAGCCATGTACAATGGCGACCGCTTGCGAAAAACCAATCTCGTGGAATATGGATTTCGCCTCCCCGCTGCCTTGGACAACAGACCCCTGCGTTTTGAAGAGTTTGAAAACCTGGTGCATCAGGTCATCTTCGTGAGCGCCACGCCCGGAGACTACGAGCTGCAAATGTGCGAAGGGGTGGTAGCAGAGCAGGTGATACGCCCCACGGGCATCGTGGATCCTATAATTGAAGTACGGCCTACGGCCGGCCAGATTGACGATTTGCTGGAAGAAATCCATCGAAGAGCCAGCCGAGATGAGCGCGTCCTGGTGACCACTCTCACGAAGCGCATGGCCGAAGAGCTCACTAAATTTTTAGCCCGTCATGATGTGCGGGTGCGGTATATCCACTCCGAAGTGGAAACATTGGAACGGGTGGAAATCATTCGGGATTTGCGGTTGGGTATGTTTGATGTTTTGGTGGGTGTGAATCTTCTGCGCGAAGGCCTGGATCTTCCGGAGGTGAGCCTGGTGGCCATTCTGGATGCAGATAAAGAAGGCTTTTTGCGTAACCAGCGTTCCCTGATCCAAACGATCGGAAGGGCGGCCCGCAATGTGAATGGTATGGTGATAATGTATGCCGATACTATCACAGAAAGTATGGAGCGTGCCATTCGGGAAACTGAAAGGCGCCGCGAAAAACAAATACGGTATAATATTGAACACCAGATAGTGCCGCGCCAGGCCCGCTACACCCGAGAGGAGATTCTGCAAAAAACCCTGGCTGCAGGGGCCCCTAAAGAAGAAAAAAAATATATTTATTTACAACCTGATGAGTTGGCGCTGGCTTCGGAAGGTGAAACGGTTTTTTCGACCCGTGCCCAGTTGGAAGAAACCATACGCCGTGTTCGCGCAGCCATGGAAAAGGCCGCACGGGAACAAAGTTTTATGGAAGCTGCCGAGTTGCGGGACCAAATGCTGGAACTTCAAAAAAGATTGGACGAATGGCCATCCGGGAATTCCTGAAGAACAATGCAAAAAAAATTTTATCCCGGCTGGGCATTTATATCACCCGAAATCAGAAGTATGACCATCTGACCCTTCAGATTTTAAAAAAGGAGCTTCATCCGGCGTCGCATGTGGTGGATATCGGTTGCCACAAGGGCGAATTCCTTGAAGATGTGCTTCGGCTTGCGCCCAAAGGCCGCCATATGGCATTTGAGCCCCTCCCGGATCTGGCCAAAATTCTGCGGAGGAAATTTCATGCTGCGCCAGTCGTCGTATGGGATGTGGCTCTGGCCGCAGAAAATGGTATTTCGGATTTTGTAATAGTTCCGGAGGCGCCGGCATACAGCGGATTGCGTGAAAGGACCTATCCTTCGGGCGTACGCCACCTGGAAAAAATTCAGGTGCAGGTCCGCCGTCTGGACGATGTTTTGCCACCAGATTACTGCCCTCATCTAATAAAAATTGATGTAGAAGGGGCCGAATGGGAGGTTTTAAAAGGGGCCGAAAACATTCTGCGGCGCTGCCATCCAGTGTTGTTATTTGAATTTGGCCGGGGAGCGAGCGACCAATACGGTGTGGGCCCTGAGATACTTTTTCCCTGGCTTCAGGAAAAAGGTTACAGTCTGTACACATTAAATGGCTATTTATTAAAAAATAGACCTTTGAGTGCTTCCGATTTTGAGCAACTTTATTTTTCAGGAACGGAATATTACTTTGTGGCCCGGGCATGAGCCGAAGCGTACCTGTCATGGCAATTCACGGCGGCGCCGGCACACCGGACCGCGCGCGCCTAACTCCGGAAATGCAAAAGGCCTATCTGGAGGCGCTGCAGGAAGCGCTAAAAATAGGTTGTTCTGTTCTGGACAATGGTGGTTTTGCGGATGATGCGGTTGTAGAGGCCGTAAAATCTCTGGAGGATTGCCCGTTGTTTAATGCCGGCCGGGGATCGGTGTTCAACCACGAAGGCCGACATGAAATGGATGCCTGTTATGCCAGCGGCCGTCTGCGGAATACGGGCGCTGTGGCCGGAGTGTGTCGCGTCCGCAATCCCATTCTTCTCGCCCGTCGGGTGGCCGAAACTACGCCGCATGTTTTTCTGGCCGGGGCGGGCGCTCAAGCATTTGCAGATGCTTCAGGTCTGCCCCAGATGCCGGACAGTTGGTTTTTTACGGAACACCGCCACCTACAGTGGCAGGAAGCCCGCGCGGCCGAAGAAATTTGGCTAGACCATGGAGAGCGCAAAATGGGCACTGTGGGCGCCGTCGCCCGTGACATCTTCGGACACTTGGCGGCCGCAACTTCCACCGGGGGGATGACTAATAAGAAGTTCGGAAGGGTAGGGGATACGCCTGTGTACGGAGCCGGAACATTTGCAGAGGATGACCTCTGTGCTGTGTCCTGTACCGGCCATGGAGAATATTTTATCCGTCATGTGGTAGCCCATGATGTGGCTGCGCATGTCCGGCTCCTCCGAATGCCCTTATCGGAAGCAGCCTGGAAGGTGGTCTATGGGAATTTGATGGCCCACGGAGGAGAAGGGGGGCTCATTGCTGTGGGCCCTTTGGGAAGTCCTGTCCTGGTTTTCAATTGTCCCGGGATGTTTCGTGCCTGGAGGGACGAAGAAGGGAACATTTTTGCCGCCATTTTCTAATTCCTGAATGGCCTTGTGCTCATGAGCCACTGAGGGGTGGTTCGGACTTTAAATACTTTTGCGGCGTTCATGGCTGCCACCGATCCCAATGAAATGTCTTTTCTGGAACATCTGGAACAATTGCGCCGTCATATTATCCGCAGTCTGGTGGCCGTGCTTCTGGCAATGCTCCTGGCTTTTTTTGCGAAGGCCTATCTCTTCGATGGGGTGCTCATGGCCCCCAAAAACCAAAATTTTATCACGTACAGAGCTTTTTGTTTTTTGTCTCATGCTTTGGGTTTTCAGGAAAACCTTTGTCTCCAAATGCCACCCATCCAGCTTATTAATACTTCCATGGCCGGACAGTTCACCATGCATTTGTGGGTGTCTTTTGTGGCCGGGGTAGTTTTGGCTTTTCCTTACTGCGTCTGGGAGTTGTGGCGCTTTGTTCGGCCCGCTCTGTACGAGAATGAGCGCCAGGGAGCCCGGGGTTTGGTTTTTTGGGTGAGTGTGTTGTTTGTTCTGGGTGCTTTGTTTGGCTATTTTGTGTTGACACCTCTTTCGGTCAATTTCCTTGGGAATTATTCGGTGTCAGGCGAAATAGGCAACTTCATTGATGTGCGCTCCTATATTTCCCTTATCACGATGTTGGTTCTTTCCTGCGGGTTGTTGTTCGAACTGCCTGTGGCCATTTACTTTTTATCCCGCATAGGCCTGGTGACGCCGCAGTTTTTACGTCGCTACAGGCGCCATGCCATTGTGCTTAACCTCCTCCTGAGCGCCATCATCACCCCGCCGGATTTGGTTAGCCAGATAATAGTGGCTCTTCCGGTGGCACTGCTGTACGAAGTGGGCATTTGGATTTCGGCCCGGGTTCATAAGAAATATTTAAGGGCCCATCTATGATGCCACGGAATCGGAAGTTCCTGAGGCGCCTCTTTTTGTATTTGACGGGAGTAGCGTTGGGAAGTCTGTTGTCTTATTTTTTGTTGTTTCGGGGTCGGCAGTTTCCTGCTTTCTGGCCTCAGGGAATTGTTCTGGAGAAATTAGGAAAAGCCCGCTACCTTCCCCACGGGCACAGTGACTCTCTTATGCATTGCCTGAAATTGGATACGACTGCTTTCAAGAAAAATTTGCCGGACAGCCGGGTGATTTTCCGGCGCAGCCTTCCACGGCGCGTCCCATGCCCCGTGTATGCACTTCGACAGCCACAATGGTCCCACTGTCTTCTTCTTGTGGCTTTGTGCGACAGTACCTATACCTTGTATGATGTGCGGAGCCCAGAGGGCCTTTCCCAGTCTTGCCATCAGTGCACTTTAGCTACCCGGACGGAATAATGGCACTTCCTTTCTATTCATCCTTGAATAGTAGTATTTTAAAATGGGTGTAAGAAATGAAATTGTTTTGCAATTATTGTTATCGAAAAATTACAATATAAAACTTTAAAAAATTATTATCTTCCGATAAAGATAAAATATTGAATTGAAATTTTAAATAAAAAATAATTAATCAAGCTATTATATCCGTTTATAAAGATTATATAATGAAAGATAAAGTGAATTTCAAATAACTGAATTAATTTTTTTTACAGGGTATTAAAGATAAAAAATCAAAATTTGATAAGTTTAAAAACTTTATCAACTCCTGAAATTCGCACAATCCAGATACCCGCGGGAATACTTTCTACATTAAAAAGATTTTGATTAATATTTTGCAGTAAATAGGCCTGGCCCATTAGATTTTCTAAATACAGATACGGGCCCAATGACTTCAGATCGCAGCCAGAAAAACTAAAAAACCCCCGGCATGGATTGGGATATATGCTGCAAAGTTTGTCTATTTGGCCTTCCTCGGTCGTCAATTGGGAGGCTTCGCCCAGCCACACATCATCCAGCCACAGGGGATTTCCCCCATCCGGGAGGTATTCAAAACGTAGCATAAAACCGTCGATTTTAAATACCCCGGGAATGTTAAGCAATGTCACTTCCCGCCAGTGCCCGCTTTCAGGAACAAAACCGGAAGGCACAGGGCCCGGTGTGGTCTCCAGGCTGTCGCCCTCCGCCTGGAAACGGGTAACCCAGGTGGCGCCACAGTCACGAGAGATTTTTAATGTCAAGCGATCTTTATTGTTGGCGTGGCGCCGTGCAAAAGCATAGCGGAATTTAATGGCGGGGGCAGAAGATGCGCTGAGGTTGAGCGGGGGAGAGGTGAGCACCTGCCGGCCGCGGGAATTCGGTACCTGCTCATGACACACCAAACTGTGGGGTTGGCTCCAGGCGGCTGATTGGGTGATTTCGGCCGTGACCGGCCCGTCGGGTTCACGGAAAAAATCATCCAAGCCATCGTCAAAAGAACGTTCGAACGGCAGGCTGAGCCCAGCTGCCGGATTCACCCTCACGAAAGTAGGATAGGTTTGAGTCAGAGAATTTTGGCCATCGGTCACGGTGAGGGTGACATCAAATACGCCACTCTGGACGTATGTGTGGGTAGGATGCCGTTGGGTGGAAGTGGTTCCATCGCCAAAATCCCAAAACCATCCGGAGGCGCCGTGGTAGCTGTCGTCGAAAAAGGTTAATGATTGTCCTGGACAGGCTATGCGACGTGGCGCCCATATTCGGGCAGCGCACAAAGCTGCAGGCGTTGTGAGGCCGGCGGCGTCCAGATTCCCTGTGGTGCTCAGCATATTTCTCTCGGCCACAGGCGCCAGAAGTGCCGCTTGCATTCTTTGTTTCTGACCATACGTAAACATGCGGGCGCAGTAGGCATAATCCATGTAATTCTGGACGTTATCTGGCAGGGTGTCACAGGAGTTGGCATTCAGATTACAGTTTGTCCAGCCGATGGTGTTGGGGGTGTCCATCACATCGTCATCGTAGTTGCAATTATCAGATTGACCTACAGGAAGATAGTAAAAGCCTGGAACATTATTTCCGCCCCACACGTGGAACAGGTTGAGAAAATGACCTGCTTCGTGTGTGAGAACCACCGATTTGTAATCGTTGGATGTGCCTATATTCCCATAATAATCATAGCGTATCACAATACCATCCCACTGGGGAAGCGTATCGGCCTGGAAAGGCATTAGGGCATGGCCAGCCAGGCCGGCGGCGTCGCGGGTTACGTAAATATTTACATAACGGTCGCGGGGCCAGTGAATCAACGATTTGACATCATGATTCCCTGTGAGACTCAGGGGGGATCGCTGGCGCGTGTAGCCGGGGTGGCATTCTCCATCCGGATCCCGTCGGGCCAGAACAAATTGTATTTTACAATCCGCCGCGATGGGTTTAAAAAAAGGCACGATGTCGATGGTATCTGGGTTGCGCTTCCTGAAATTGCGTGTCAGAATATCAATCCCGTTCAGCACCTGGGCGGGGGAGATATTCTCAGCTCCGTCCTGGTGGATGATGTGCACTACAACGGGAAGCGTGAAATCAGCGGATGTATCCCTAAAGCCCATAGGATTAAAAGAATCCTGGGCGTTCTGGGCTCGTTCTTGTATTTTTTTCCAGACAAAGGCCAAGTCAGGATTCTTCTTTAAAATGTCCAAAGCCAGTTCATCGGATGCACAATATGGATAGAGAAGGTCTGTGTCCTTATTACCAGTTTCCAAAAGTTGAGAAAATCCAGGTTTGGGGAAAATCAAAAAACCGCATAAAACAAGGAAGCGAAAGACCCTGAGAAAATTGCAGGTCGCTACAAGTAATAAGTGGGCTATCATTTTATTTTGGGATTAAATTTAAAAATAAAAAATCCTAAAAATCAGCAATTGGTTAAATTTGTAGTCAGAATGCGTGTTTTGTCTCGGGTCTCTTGTGCGCCTATTTTGCTTTTTGTAATTATTTTTTGGGGTTTAGAGGCCTGCCGGAAGAAAGTTGACGACGCCGCGCCCACAGCGCCCCAGCCAAAGTCCACCCCAGATACTATTGCCGAAGGCGCCACATTTGTGGTACCGGCGGGTTATGTTTTCACCAACAAGCCGGGGTATTATATTGATTACGTCGTCAAAGGGAAAATCATTATCTGGGAGGGGGTGGCCACCGTGGAGCCCGGTACTCGGTTTGTATTTTGCCATGAAGATGCCGGCGTCCTGGTGACGGAGTCTGGGGGATTTCATGCCGTGGGCACGGCAGATGCCCCCATCGTTTTTGAAGGTTGTAACCGCCACCCTGGGGCCTGGCTCGGCATCATCTTTGGTTCCGATAACGACCAAAACAAGCTATCGCATTGTATCATCAAACATGCCGGCAGCAAACCGGATGTGATGATGGCCAATGTGCGGGCGGCGGTGGGTGTGTCCACCCATGGAGACCCCGATCGATACAACCGCGTGTGGATGAGTTTTTGTCAGGTGGATTCCAATGCGGGCTATGGCGCATATATCGCTTCAAGAAAGGGTTATTTCACGGAATTTTATGGCAATTCATTTCAGGCTAATACTTGGGCGCCGTTGGGTTTGCCCTTTAATGCCGCGGTGTTTCTCAAACCTGAAAATTCTTTGAACAACGATTCTTTGCCCAATTATCAACCCTACATTTATCTGACGACCATTGGTTTCAATCAGGGAAGCGATTTCTCCTACCCGGGCACCATTCCCCGGATGTCCTTGCCCTATCGCGTGCAAGGGTGGAAAGGGCCTCTGATCATCACTTCCCACTGCACTGTGGCGCCTGGGGTGATTTTTGAGATGGAAGAGAACAGCGGTATCGTGGTGAAATCGGGTTTTCTTCGCGCACAAGGCACGCCGGGGCAATACATTTTTTTCAAAGGGGCTCCCGGAGGTCAGGGGGTCTGGAATGGACTGGCCTTTCAATCCAATTCATTCAATAATATTCTGCAGTATTGTTATGTGGATGGTGGAGGGGGGGCTAAGTTGCCTTGGACGGATGGTCAGGCTAATGTGGTGGTGGGCTCCTGGTTTGAGCCAGGCAACCTCAGTATGAGTTACTGCCGCATTCAAAGCAGCCAGGCCTGGGGCGTGGCGCGCCGCGCCACCAGTGCGCTGGGAATAGAAAACTGTGAATTTTACTTTAATGCCTTTTCGCCGGATATCTACATTTATGGAAATTGAAAGTGCATAGGTTGTAGGTTATGAATCCCACAGAAATTTCCCCTGCCACCTGGAATTCGATGGTTTGCAAGCTGTTGGAGCACTCTTCCTTGTATTTCCTTCAGATGGATAAGGATTTGTATCTTCAGCGCTACAATGCATCCTTTGAAAGAGATATCGTATCGCCACTGAATGCCATTGGAAGCCATTTTCTCCGTTTTTTTTCAGAGCAAGACGGCCAGGAGGTTAAGAAAATGGCGATGAAAGCGCTTCAATCACCGGGGACTTCGATTTCCGCCATGGTGAACCTTCAAAGCCTGGGAGGCACGCCCCGCTATTGTCGGCTGGAATTGGTGGCCTACCACCTCCAAAGCAGCGAAAATGAAGTGGGCTTTTTAGCGCTGGGAGAGGATCTCACAGACTATATTAATCAAAAAATTCGATTGGAAAGACTGGCTGAAAGAAATGCTCTTCAAAACCAAAGCCTTTTAAATTTTGCTTATTCTGTTTCTCACAATTTGCGCAGCCATGTGGCCAATCTGATATCTTTGTATGAAATGCGCGAGGCTCAATTGATTTCGGATGGAGAAGCGGGCGATTTTGACAAACTGGTCAAGGAAAATCTTGAACGGCTGGATAAAACCATACATGATTTAAACAATATTATTTTTAGTCATCCTGAAAACACCCGTAAGAAGGAGGAGTTTTGTGTAAATGAGTCTATTGCTGTGGTTTTGAATTCAATTTCAAATCTGATAAATGAAAATCATGCAACCATAATCAATACCATTCGTTCCAATAGTATGTTAAAATCAGTTCAGGCCTATTTCGAAAGCATTTTCCTGAACCTCATGACGAACGCGCTCAAATACAAGCACCCCCATAGAGATCCCGTGATAAAAATTTCATTTTATTCCACAGGCGATTTTAAGGTGTTGGAAGTAAAGGACAACGGTCGCGGAATAGATCTGAACCGGTATGGAGATAAAATTTTCAATCTGTTTCGCACCTTTCATGGCAATCCGGATGCCCGCGGCATGGGGTTGTATTTGAGCCGCATTCAGGCTGAATCCTTGGGGGGGAGTATCAGTGTGGTGAGCGTTCCGGATAAAGGTTCCACTTTTAAAGTATTTTTTAATGAAGGAAATTAAACTCACTTACGTTGTGGACGATGATGAAATCGTCCTTCTCATTGCAAGTAAACTTTTGGGCAAGCATCCGGCCTTTATAGAATCGGAAACGTTTTCATCCGCGGAGAAATGCCTTCAACGCATTAAAGCCAATATTGCGCAAAACCAACCTTTACCGGATCTTATTCTATTAGATATCAATATGCCCGTAATGGATGGTTGGGAATTTTTGGATGAGATTTTGAAAATACCGCAAATTCAAAATACGCCAGTGTGTCTTTTCACTTCATCCATTGATCCAAGGGATCATGAGCTAGCCAAAGCCTTTCCCAACGTGGCTTGCTTTATTACCAAACCATTGTTGATGAGTAAATTAGACGAAATATTGCTGAAAGTAAGTCAAAAGCTGACATTGGACATCCCATAAAGTCCTTTTTAAAGATTATTCTGTTTAGTGCTGGGGCCTTTACGGTGGAACTTTTGCGTATTTTCTAGGATTGGTGAAATAAAAACGGTCAATAGAATAATTCCACTCCCTAAATAAAAAAGAGCATTCAGAGTTGTGTGTTCTTTAAATACAAGAGCAGCCAGCAATAGTCCGTAGACAGGTTCCAGATTTACGGCCAGGTTGGCTGTGAAAGCCGAGATGTGGCGCAGCACCTGAAGGGAAATAATAAAAGGCAGCGCGGTGCACACGATGCCCAGCAATGCAACCCATAAAAAATCCAAACCCTGCGGCCACCATACCGCCGATTCCTCCATGACCATGCATGGGGTGAGCGCCAGCCAGCCGGCTGTCAATTCAACCCAAGTGACCGCTGTGGCGCTGTGCGCTCCCAGATATTTTTTGTTGAGCGTAGAAAACAGGGCTGATAACAAAGCGGCGACCACCCCAACGGCCAGACCGAGTCCCACTGCAGGAACTTCCCGGAATATGAGAGTGAGCCCCAGCACACATATCAGGCCTGTGAGCACCTGGGCCATCTTAAAACGGCTCCGGAATATCAGGGGTTCAAATGCCGAGGCAAAAAGTGGTCCTGTGGATAAAGCCACCAAAGCCACCGACGCATTGGCCAGTTTGATGGCCCCGTAAAAACAGATCCAATGAGCGGTGACCACGAGGCCAATGCCTCCAAAAATTTTCCAAGCTTTGAAGCTTAGTTGCCGAAGCCCTTGCCTTGTTTTTCTAAAGAGAAGCAATACCAGAGCCGTGATCCAGAGCCTGTGCCACACCAAGGGCAAAGCCCCAAAGGAAATCAATCGGCCCAGAATGGCCGTGAAGCCCCATAAAAACACAGCAAAATGCAATAGCGCGAGGGCGCGCGTGGCAGGGTTGCCGCTCAGTCGTTGTAGCCATTTTCCCATTCCTGTCGCAAATCTCCGTCGGATTCCTCGGGTTTTCTCTTGTTCAAGCGAAATGCCACATGCAACTGGACAATCCGTGTTTCGTTTTTCCGCATCACATTTTGCACAAAACCGGCATTACGCGTCGTATAATAGTTATAGTAACTGTTAAAAACATCTGAAAGACTCAGCGTCAGGGACAGCTTTTTTTGCCACAGGTCAGCGCGGAGGGCTGCGTCTAAAAAGTATCTGGCCCTATAGCGGTTTTGTACGGTGGCCTGGGGCAAAATGTACTGGCCCGAAAGGAAAAAAGTGAAAAAACGCCAACGCCACTCCGGGACCAGTTTTATCAGACCGCCCACAGCGCTGTTGTTGAGGTCAGATTGGAGGTTTTCACCGCTCACGGCGTAATAAAACAAATTAACGTTGCCCAAAACCTGAAACCAGGCGCTCGGCTGGTAGCGCGCCACCCACTCTGTGCCGGCTGACCACGCCTGGGAGAGGTTTCTGTAGGTCTGGATGGCTGTGCCATCGTTGCCGGGAGCCAAAAATCGGCCCATCACATTTCGGATCCAACGCCCATAAAGAGCCGGTGTGAAGGTGCATCGCGCCGTTTTATATTCAAGCGATAATTCCCCGGTTTCGCTGATTTCTGGATTTAAATAGGGATTGCCAAACCGCACCAGGAGAGGATCCGAAATATCCGGGAAAGGATTCAGCCAGCCCGGGGAAGGACGGTTGATGCGCCGGGCATAACTAAGACGTATGCTCATTTTTTCTCCGGCTTTGTAGGCGATGGAAGCCGATGGAAACCAACGGAGGTAGCGGTTGCTGGCGCTAAGGTTTTGGGTGAGTTCGGTGACGCGGATGCTTGTCCACTCTGCCCTCAGGCCGGCTTTGAACGACCAGCGCTCCAGGCGCCAGCGGGCCGATACATAACCGGCCGGTACCCATTCACTATACACAAAATGGTTGGTCAGGGCTGGATTCACCTGCCAGCGACTGCTGTCGTAGTTGAGATCCTCCACCGAAAAATCGGAATCTAAATGCCGCCAGGTGCTCTTAAGTCCAGTTTCAAAAGCAAGATTTTTCCTGGGCTTCCATTCATAATCCAGGCGGGCTTGCTGGATGCGCCAGC
>JANWWP010000082.1 GCA_025055575.1 Flavobacteriales bacterium
GCTGACCTGGACCATTTTTGGCGGTTTATTTTTCCTCGGTTCCCAAACCTACGAATGGTATCATTTCATCACCGGCACCCATGAAGGCCGCGCCATCCCGATGTTTGTGGATGGCCAGTGGAAAGAGGTCGTGGTGCATGGCGCCAACTTGTCGTACAATGAATACGGACACCAGCTTTTCGCCAACTTCTTTTTCTTCATCACCGGCTTCCATGGCTCCCACGTATTCAGTGGGGTGGTTCTCAATGTGATTGGCCTGATTTTGACGATGCGGGGTTATTTTGAAAAAATAGGTCATTACGAGTTTATTGAAAAGATTGGATTATACTGGCACTTTGTGGATTTGGTCTGGGTTTTTGTGTTTACATTCTTTTATTTGATTTAAAATTTAAAAAATACATAACTTTTAATCTCAGCAGCGATGGCACACATGCAAATGGACAATTATCATCCGCACCTTTACGTGCCCGGAACGCCGATTGAAGCGCCTAAAACAAAATGGATTTGGCGGGTTTTCTGGATCATGCTGATCGTGACCGTTTTTGAAGTGAGTTTTGCCTTCATCAACGGGGAATATCATATAATTCCCTGGACGGTTCAAAAGGTTCTTTTCATTGGGCTCACCCTGGTGAAAGCCTATTATATCGTGTTTTATTTCATGCATTTAGGACATGAACAGTTTAACTTTCGGCTCACAATTTCCCTTACCTCCATTTTATTGCTCTATTTTATTGTGCTGATGATGATTGAAGGGGATAATTCCATGTCGTACCGTCTGATTATTCCGGATTTCATCAAGGAAATGCACACGTATTCCATTTCCCATTAATTCTAAAATCCTGAAAAACCTCAGGAGAATCCGGTTGTTTTTATGCTGTGAAGCGCCCCCTTTCAGCCCCGCTTAAAGTATTACTGCTGGTGGGGCTTTTTGTTTTGCCGGCGGCTCTGTTTTACATCATGGTATATGGCGGATACCACAGGGTCAAGCGTTTGCGCTTTTATGGTCCGCATCGAATTGAATGGCGCCGCGAAAGGGGGCAGACTTTCGCTGACACCATATATTATCAAGTTCCAATATTTTCGGGTGAAGACCTTGCCGGAAATATTTACAAGACGGACAGTTTAAAGGGTTATGTGTCTTTAGTGCAGGTATTGGACGGAGCCTTATTCAATAGCCTACCCAAAGAAATTGTTTACTTCGGGTCGGAAGCTTTGGGAACTTTTCCTCAACTGCGCATGCTGACGGTTTTCCGGAACCAAGCCCCCCGCAACTTCAACTATCCATGGCGTCTCACATCCAAATTAGCAAACGATAGCCTGCGCTGGCATTTCATGATAATGGAGGACTCAGAATGCGACAGCCTTGTTTATAGAGGGCTTTTTGCCACCCTCCAGAGAGATAGTCTGGCCTACGACCCCGCAGGTATGGTGCTCCTGGACAAGGAGCAACATATCCGAGGTTATTACAACCCACTGCTGCTGAAAGATTTGGAGAACTTGAAAAAAGAAATTCAGCATCTCTACAGAGAATATGAACTGGCTTTTAAGACCCATACACTTGTGCGTATTGTGGATTAGCCTGTGGGCTTGCAGTCCAAAGAAGAATTCCGAAGCCCCAGCGCACGAATCGCGATCGCTTCCTGTATTAAGCCCCAAAGTATGGAATGGCCAGGATTCAGTGGTAAAAGTGATTAGAAACTTTACCTTAATCAACCAGGACAGCCAGACCGTGCAGGGAGATCAGCTTAGAGGCAAGATTCATGTGGCCGACTTCTTCTTCACCAGTTGTCCTTCCATTTGTCCCATCATGACCGGCCATCTTTTAAAGGTTCAAAAGGCCTTTGAAAAGGAGCCGAGAGTGACCCTCGTTTCATTCAGCATCGACCCGGAGCAGGACAGCCCCGCCATTTTGCGGGATTATGCACGCGACCATAGCATCGATACCAGGAAATGGTGGTTGCTCACGGGTCCGCGCGACAGTATTTACAGCCTATGTACAGAGGACTATATGGCTTTTGCCCGGGCCGATAAAAATGCGCCCGGCGGTTACCTTCACAGCGGATTTCTGATTTTGGTAGACCCTGAGGGCCGCATCCGTGGCGCTTACGATGGTACCACGGAAGCCAAAGTGGAGGATCTGATCCGCGATATTCAAAAACTTTTAAACGAATACTTTCATGAGAATCAATGAAATACAAGCCAGACGCCTTATTGTGGTCGTCTCAGTTTTGATACCGCTTGCCGTGGCTGTGTTGCTTAACCCGGCTTTTCCCAGGTTGTCTTTAGGTGTGGACACCCGGATTCTACCAATGGTCAATGCCGGAATTAATTCCTCTGTGACGATTCTTCTTCTCCTGGGCCTTTTTTTCATTAAAACCCGACGTACCCGATGGCACCAGCGGGCCATGGTAACAGCTTTCGTATTGTCCAGCCTGTTTCTGGTGTTATATGTGATATATCACCTGACCTCGGGGCACACGCCTTACTGCAGTGATGGCCGAGTTTCTCCAGGTGTGTACTATTTTACGCTCATCAGCCACATTGCTATCAGCGCTTTCATTATTCCCCTGGCCGGTTTTTCCATAAAATATGCGGCCTTTGAACAATGGCTCCGGCACAGGCGTCTGGCCAAAGTGGCATGGCCTTTGTGGTTGTATGTCTCTGTGACCGGTGTGCTGGTCTATTTATTCAACGCGCCATGTTATCCCTAAAGCGTGCCCTGGCGATTGGCATTTTAGTTTTTACGCTTTTCCTCAGGCCGGATGAACCGCTTTGGGCACAATGTTCGGTGTGCCGCACCAGCGTTGAGAACAGCGAAGATCCTAGCGGTGGCAATATTGCCCGGGGCATCAACAACGGAATTTTGTATCTCATGGTCATCCCCTACCTTTTTGTGGCCGTTACAGCCGTTGTGGTGCTCAGGATGCGGAAGCGCCGTCAGCAAAAAGAAGCAAGTTCCTGAGAGAATAAGGGCTTTTGCCTCTTTGTTTAGGTCCAGACTACGGCAATTTTGCCTGCGCTCAGTCCGCTTTCCAGAAGAGCGTGGGCTTTGCTGAGTTCGGTGTGGGGAAAGACATGGCCTGGAAGAGGCTTCAAAAGGCCATTTTGGTACAAGTCTAAGGCTCCCTCAAGAGCTTTTTGCAAATGGCGGGGTTTGTAATCCGCCAATCGAAGCATATTCACGCCCACCAGACTTTGGGAGCGCAGAATGAACGGAATCGGACTGTACACACCAAAACCCCAGGCGAAGCTCAGGAGACTCAAAGGATTCCGCGATCCCTTGGAGCCCGCGGCGCCATACAGAACCACACGGCCGCCCTTGTTCAGCAAATGCAACGCCTGGCGGGCCTGAGAGCCTCCGACCGTGTCAAAAATGACATCCGGACGTATGCCAGCCCCGTACTTTTTCCATAACTGGAACAGGGAACCTTGGGTCCTGTCCAAAAAAATATCGGCGCCCAACTTAACCACGATGGATTTTTTCGACGGACCAGCAAGCCCTGCTACCTGAAGGCCGTGTACTTTACAAATTTGAACCAGAAGGGAGCCCACGCCACCGGCCGCTGCGGATACGATGGCCCAGTCTCCGCTGTAGAGAGAACCTGTGCCTAAGGCGCAATGCCAGGCTGTGGCACCCTGGGTGGCCAGTGCTGTGGCCTCCGGGGCGGGCACCTCTTCGCCAATCTTAAAAACTGCTTCAGCGCGCGCCACGGCCCACTCCGCATAGCCGCCAAATCGGGTGAGGGCCACCACCCGTTCGCCCGTTTTTACAGAAGCTCCCTCCGGAGCCTGAACCACCCTTCCCACCACGTCGTAGCCCAGTACACATGGAAGCGGGGGCGCATCCCTATAGGCGCCTTTCCTAGCCATGACATCGGCGTAATTCAGCCCGAAAGCCTCTACCCGAATAAGGCACTCTCCCGGCCCAGGATTGGGCTCTGCCACCTCCTTCAGACGAAAGGCCTTTTCAGGACTTCCCTGCTTTTCAAGAAAAAAAGCCCTCACGCAGCCTTTGTAGGCAAAGTATTATTAGGCCGAGAAACCACCCTGCGCGGCATCAGGAGGCGGAAGTCGCCGTGGTTTTTTTCTTTTTTTTCCTGGGACGGGGGTTTCCGTAGGAGCCTTTAAAGCGTTTGCCTTTTTCTGTTTTTTTATCTCCTTTTCCCATAGAATTTTACGCCAGCAAAATTATCAAGAAATTTTTTTCCTAAAACCGCTGGTGATTAATTTTGCCGCCCAATTTTAAACATGGCCACAACAAAAAAAAGCGCCTCCAAAGAAGCCAAAGAATTCAAGACGGAGTTATCTGTTGAAGAACGTTTAAGAGCTTTATACGACCTGCAATTGGTAGATTCCCGCATCGATAGGATTCGCAGTGTCCGAGGTGAACTCCCCCTGGAAGTTCGGGATCTCGAGGATGAAATCAGCGGATTGGAAGCTAGAAAAAACAATGTTGAAGAAGAAATAAAAAGCATCCAGACGGAAATCAGTAAAAGCAAACAACGCGTAAAAGAGTCTCAGGCCTTGATTAAGAAATACGAGGCCCAGCAACACAATGTGCGCAACAATCGGGAGTTTGAATCGCTGGCAAAGGAAATCGAGTTTCAGCAATTGGAGATTCAGTTGGAAGAAAAAAGAAGCCGGGAGGCGGCCCTGCAACTGGAAGAAAAAAAAGCCGTCCTGGCCGAAGTGGAAGAGCGCGTCAACGAAAGAAAGCAGGCCTTGGAGCACAAATTGGGGGAATTGGACGAGATTATTGCTGAGACCGAAAAAGAAGAGGCTCTATTTGTGGCCAAATCTGAGGAATTGGCCAAGCTGGTGGACGAAAGGCTGCTCAGAAATTACCATCGCATTCGGGGTTCCATGGCCAATGGTTTATGCGTTGTGGCCATCGAACGGGATGCCTGCGGGGGGTGTTTTAATAAAATTCCACCCCAACGTCGGCTGGATATTGCCCAGAGAAAGAAAATCATATATTGTGAACACTGCGGGCGCATCCTGGTGGATGAGTTTCTGGCCATTGAAGAGCAGGATAAGCTGGAAAAGCAAATGAAGCTGCCTTTGGCCTAAGAAAAGCTTTTCTGTATCAATTCGGAAGCTTTTTCCGCAATCATCAAGGTGGGGGCGTGGGTGTTCCCCGCAGAAATAGTCGGCATCACGGAGGCGTCCGCCACAAATAAATTGGAGATGCCATGCACCTGGAGGGAAGGACTCGTTACGGAGTGGCAGGGGTCGGTGCCCATACGGCACGTGCCGGCCGGATGATATAACAATTCTGTGTAGTTGCGAATATGTTCCTGCAGCGATGTTTCGTCATGAAATCGGTTGGGTAAAGGATCTTGGCCTGAAGCAAGAGCTTGGAATATAGGTCCGTGCAGCACTTCCGAACATTTGAGAACCCCTTTCTGAAAGGTAGCTAAGTCTTCCGAATCTGAAAAGACGGCGGGGTCGATTAAAGGAGCACCCCACACATCGTGCGGATTTAATGTGACGCTTCCGCGACTTTGGGGCTGTAGCAGGATGGCGCACAAGGAAATACCGCTGGACCGGGACCGAACAAACCCATGGTCCATAAAATGTGCGGGAACGAAATGAAATTGAATGTCCGGCTGCGGCAACCCCGGGCTGCTACGCCAGAAACCGCCGGCTTCTGCCGCGTTGGTGGTCATGAGGCTCCTGGAGCGGGACACATACCAGGAAAGGATGTTCCACAAGGTTTCGGCCTGGTCGTAAGTAGTATAATTTTTCACACCCATCGTGAGCGGCAGATATGGGTGATCCTGTAGGTTTTTTCCCACTGCGGGAAGGTGCACAATAGGTTGAATGCCCACGGCGCTCAGGGCCTCCGCATCGCCAATGCCCGACCGAAGCAGCAAAGCCGGCGTATCAAAAGCGCCGCAACTCACAATGTAGCCTTTGCGGGCCCGAAGGGTTTGTTTTTTCTTGCCAACAAGCACTTCCACCCCGGAAACTTCCGTGCCCGTTTCATTCAGCACAAGGCGTAGGGCGCGATGGCCCGTGAGGAGAACAAACCCCGGGCGGCCGACCAGCTCTCTAATGAAGGCGCGGGCCGGGGAATGGCGTTCGCCCTGCCTTTGATTCACCTGGTGCAGGCCGGCGCCTTCGGTTTCGGGTTCATTGAGGTCTTCGCGTGGGGGAATGCCGGCCTCTGCCATGGCCTCAACAAAAAGCCGGCTGAGCGGATGGGGGCGCAGAAGATCGGCAATGTTCAGAAGCCCTTGTGTGCCGTGCCAAGGTTCTCCGAAACGCTGATTTTTCTCCGTTCTTTTGAAATATGGCAAAACGCTGTCATAATCCCATCCTGAATTGCCCAAAGAAGCCCAGTGATCGTACACCGCTCTGTGCCCACGGATGTAGATCATGGCGTTAATGCTGCCGCTGCCGCCCAGAACCCTTCCCCTGGGCAGGAATAAACGTCTGTTTTTTAGGTTCGGCTGAGGAACGGAAAAATAGGCGTAGTCGCGCCGGGTTTTGTAAAGGTGCACAAACGCGGCTGGAATCTTTATCCGCGGATCCAGCCATCCGGCTTGACCACTTTCCACCAGCGCCACTTTGTTTTTTCCGGCTTCCCAAAGGCGCCGTGCCAGGAGGCAACCTGCTGAGCCGCCCCCTAGAATCAGAAAATCGTGTTCCGCTCTCAAGCCGTGAGTTCCGTCAGCATTTCCACGAGATTCTCTTCGCGGGATGTGGCGGCCCCCTTCAGCAGGCGCCCTTCACGAAAAGCGGCAAAAAAAGGCAGGTTGTCCACCCCGGCCAATTTTCGGGCTTCCGGATTGTGTTCGGCGTTGACATCTACAAATACAATCCCTTCAAATCTCGGATCTTCTGAAAGACGGCGAAATTTGGGCGCCATGAGGCGGCAGGTGCCGCACCAATCGGCATAATACTTCACAAAAACGCGGGGATGCTGCTGAAGCAGACCGTGGAAGTCGGCATCCGTTGAAATAATTACAGACATAACAAGAAAAGATGAAGACAATTTCTAAACAATTTTTTAAAGGCTTGGATTTTTTTTACTTCTAAGGAAGGGCGCTTCATCCAAAATATGTGGGCCCATAAAACTTCAAAAACAGACATGAATCGGAGTGTTTTAAATCTCATAATTATACAAACACTTTAATTCCCATAAACCAGGATTCTAATTGTTCTGCCTGAATTTGAACAAAACATCGTTTGCCTGTGGGAGACATTTCTGGTTCGGCACAGGAAAATAAAGCTGCCAGAGTTTGTTCCGCGCGTTCGGGCGACCGGCAGAGACCCGCTGAGCGGGCCATTAAGTGGCTAAGACGTACGTGGCGGCGCAGGTCTTCATCTCCGATGTGGCCCACGCCCGGCAGACCTTCATCGCTGAAATAAGCACGCACGACTTCCGGAACCTGGCTGGGTTCCATGCCCGCCGGATGGGCATAGGCCACCAATTGATCCACTCCCAAAGGTTCCAGAACAAATCCCGCTTTTTGAAGGAGGTTGGCGTTTTCTTGAAATTCCTGAAGCACGGGGCGGCCTAAATGAATCTGAAGTGGAAACAACAGTTGTTGGGCCTGCGTAGCCCCGGCTTTTTCCAAGGCCATTTGCTCGAAGAAAATGCGTTCCAGGGCATAGGTGTAGTGCACCAGCAGAAGGCCTCCCCCCGTCACAGCCACCAGGTATCGGCCCTGAAAAGTCAGAACTTTAGAGGGAGGGGGCTCAGCCTGTTTGTCGGAATCAGGGATAAGAGGCGCCGCCTGAGAAGCCTGGGTGTGGGCCTCAAGCCCCTGCATGCGAGCGGCCAGTTCTGGATACAGGGCTTCTAAAAAGCCTTTGGGGGACGGATGGGACTCTGGACTTTTGTTCCAGGGCATGGCCGGAGAGGTCCCGCCGCCGGAACCTCCGGATGCAGGTTTTGGCAAAGCCGAGAGGGCGCGGGCTACGGCAGGCTCTTCGTCAAACTGCAGTGCAGAAGCCATATGATGTATTCCCAGCGCCTGCCGCACGGCACTTCGAACAATCAGGTAAATGCTGCGCTCATCGGCAAATTTGACTTCCGTCTTGGTAGGATGGATATTCACATCCAATTCGCCCGGATCCACTTCCAGAAAAAGGAAGTAACCTGGCTTATGGCCGGCCGGAATCAATCCTTCATAAGCCGATTCAATGGCATGATTTATTATAGAATGTTTTATGTAGCGTTGGTTGACAAAAAGATATTGTTCCGGCCGCGTTTTTCTCGAAAAATCGGCTTTGAAAACAAAACCATGCACGCGCACGATGTCGGTGCTTTCTCTCACGGAGAGAAGGCGGTTTTCGAGTTCCTTTCCCATCAAGGCCACAATCCGCTCCAAAAGGCCCGATCGGGCCAACGTATACACCTGCGCCTCATTGTTGAAATATTCGAAGTGGATTTCGGGGTGGGGCAAGGCCACACGGATAAATTCCTCCGTGATGAGACGCGTTTCCGCCGCCTCGGACTTGAGGAATTTTCGGCGCGCCGGGGTGTTAAAAAAAAGGTTCTTGACGGAAATCACGCTTCCCGGACTTGTCTGGCATAATTCGTGGACCTGGAGGTGCCCACCATCCATCACCACGCGTGTGCCCACGGGGTCTTCGTGCTGGCGGGTTTTCAGCTCCACACGGGCCACGGCTGCAATGGAAGCCAAAGCCTCCCCACGGAAGCCCTTGGTGAGAATGCGGAACAAATCGTCCGGATGGTGGATTTTGCTGGTGGCATGACGTTCAAAGCATAGCCGGGCATCGGTGTTGCTCATCCCCACACCGTTATCACCCACCATGATAAGCGAAGCTCCACCGTCCCGCACCGCCAGAGAGATGCGGTCGGCCCCGGCATCCACCGCATTTTCAAGCAATTCTTTCACAACAGAAGCCGGTCTTTGCACCACTTCGCCGGCCGCAATGCGATTGGCCAGGGTTTCAGGAAGGCGTCGAATAATATCAGGCATAAGAGCCCAGCTTCACCGGATAAAAGCCAGTGAATAATAGGCCATCAGGGCCAGGGCTCCCAAAACCACCCAGCGGATCAGCTTGGCTTTGCCGCGGCTGTTGTCCAAAGAGGCTAAGAGCCGTCTGGATTCCATTCGATGGCGGAGACCTGAGGTTGGGTCCTCAGCCCTGTAGGCTGACCGGATGCGCTGGGCATGATCACCCGAAGCCGGATTTTCCTCTCTTTCCTCCCGCCAATACCGAGGTCGGTAATGGAAACTCCGGGGCTTGCGTTGATGAAAAATGTTTAAACCGCCCAGCATATTATTTTTCTAAAATTTTTGGTACCCTAAAATAATCAGAATCTGCACGGGGCGCATTTTTTAAAATATCCTCCTTGCTCAGGGCTGGCTCCGGAATATCAAGGCGTGGTCCGGCAGTTTCGGTTGTCATGTGCAGAAGAGGTTCCGTAGCGCCCAGCTCCAATTCGTTGATTTTTTGCACAAAACGCAGGATTTTCTCCATATCTTGCAAAAGAGAAGCCTCTTCTGAGGGTTCCACCTTCAAGCGCGAAAGCCGCGCCAGGTGATGCAGGAGTTCGGGGGTTAAAATTTCCTGTGCCGCCACACTGCAAATTTAGGCTTTCGGCACAGTGTTTAAATTTTTGGAAAGGCCGGATTTTCCAAATGCCCATGAATAAATTTTTGTGCGGCGTCCCGCAGAGCCGGCCATTTGTTTTTATTACCTTCGGGATACATGGGAGGGCCGATAAAAATATTAGAAACCCCCGGGCCACCGCCGGGGTAGAAGAGTTGATAAATACGGGGTAAAAGCCGCGGATGGTCCGGGAAGGCCACTGGCACCACCGGCACGCCCGCTTCAGCAGCCAGGCGAAAAGCCCCGCTTTTAAAAGGCAGCAGTCCATGGCCTCGGGTGTTCATAGTGCCTTCCGGAAAAATGACGATGGGAATGCCGCGTTCCAGGTCGGCCCGGGCTTTTTCCATTGCCTTTGCAGCTTTGAGTGGGTTTTTCCGGTCCACGGCAATATGGGTATGGCCAAACATCACGCCAAACAACGGGGTTTGCGCGTGTTCCACTTTGGCTACAAAATGGAAAACTCTGGGAAGACAATGGTACATGAGGAGGATGTCCAAGGCGGAACTGTGGTTAGCCACGACCACAAAACTTCCTTGGGGAGGCCAGTTTTCCATACCGAAAATCCTCCAGCGGATGCCTGCTGTTCGAAGCAGATACCCTGACCACCATACCTGAAGCCTGTGGGCTATCTTCTGAAAACGCGGACGGGGAAGCAGGAAATAAAATATGCCGAAAAAAAACAATAAGGTAAGAAAAAAATTCAGGAAAAAGTATAAGCGCCAGATTCTCACATAGAAACTGCGCATGGGCATTGGAAATCCCTCAAGATTAATCCCCCAAAATAAAATTGTAAGTAATGTACCCCACTTGCACGGGCGGGGCATCCGGTTTTACGTCGAATTTACAGCGGCGGGCTGCATCGATGGCCTTCTGGTGCAGCACCTGGCTTGTGGTGGTGCTCCCCTTGACGCCATCTGTGGTGGCGGCCACCACATTGCCTTGCTTATCCACGGAGATTTTCACCACCACACGACCTTCTTCCTGCACATTGTAGTCCGGCTTGAAAATTTGTCGCGGTGTTCGGCCGGCCAAATCGATCCGGATGCCAGAACCCCGGCTGTCGCCACCCAGCCGTCCCGGCCCTTCTCCTGAACCCAAACCTTGTTGGTTCGGATTGTGGCCTTGGCCGCCCCGCCCGCCGTCAGGGGCGCCTGTGGGGTCTCCCAGGTTGCCCGGGTTTCCACTTTGACCTTGTCCGCCGGAAGCTCCCGGAAAAAGGGCTTGTTGGTTGATGCGCGGGGTGCGGCTTTCCTGACTCTGCGGTGAGGGGGGGGCTGGAGCAGGTTGTTTCGATTCGCGAGGGGGTTGTTGGGAAGGTACGGGTGGAGTACGCCGAACGGGCTTATCCTCTATGGCTGGAGCTTCCGGATCGGAGGTTTTTAGCATGGGTTCGTCCGGTTGGACGGCCTTTGCCTCTGTGGAAGGTGACACCGATGTGGAGGGAGGAGTATTTCCTTTCAGCACGCCTTGCGGATCGTTGCCGGTGCCTTCGGCCGCTATGCCGATGTCAATGGTCATGCCGCCTCCGGAGTCGGAGGCTTTTTCGGTCAGAAGTTTAATCCACATGAAAAGCAGCAGCAGGAGGAGATGAAGACCCATCGATACGGCCATTCCCACATTATCATTCCGTGTAATATGCATGGTACTGTGTTTTACCCGGCCATAGAAAAAAAGTTCATGGGGAGGGAGCCTTGGTCACCAACATCATTTTGTAGCCGTTTTGAACGCTGATAATATCTGCGGCCTGGACAAAAAATTTGTGGGGCACATTTTCGTCCACGGCCACCTCCACTTTGGCCTCTGGATTATCCCCCAACTTTTGCCGCAAGGCAGGTCCAAGCATATCAGGGCTCACAGGGGTGCGATCCACATAAAATTGATGGTTGGCATCGATATTCACCCGCACCCGGGCTTTGGATTTTTCTTTACTGGTGCTGCTGGGCAGGGACAAATTCAGGATAGAGTTGGTTTTGATGAGGGTGGACAAAATCATGAAAAAAATCAGCAAGAGAAACACAAGATCCGTCATGGAACTCATGTTAAAGCTGGGATTGATTTTATTCCGGCTGCGAATATTCATGGTATAAAACCGAAGGGGGCTATTTGGAGGGTTCGTTTAGAAGATCCATAAATTCAATGGCGCGTGCCTCAAGGCCGTTTACTACTTTATCCACTTGAGCCACTAGTAAATTATAAAATACATAAGCCATGATGCCGACTATCAATCCGCCGACCGTTGTGACCATGGCTTCATAAATACCTCCGGACAGCAAAGCCACATTCACTTCCGGCTGATTGCTCATATTGTAAAGGGCTTTGATCATCCCCAACACAGTGCCAAGAAACCCCAGCATGGGTGCGGCCCCGGCTATGGTTCCCAAGAGATTCAGCCGATTTTCCAGGCGGTACACTTCCAGCCGCGCCAGGTTTTCAATGGCGGCGCTGATGTCGTTCAGGGGGCGCCCTATGCGGGACAAACCCTTTTCGATCATGCGTGCCACCGGCGTGTCGGCGCTTCGGCACAGAGCCCTTGCGGCGTCGAGGCGTCCATCCTGAATGTGTTGGCGCAGGGTGTTCATGAACATCGGGTCGTATTTTCGGGCTTTTCCTATGGTAAGAAGCCGCTCAACAAATATGTACACAGCCAGTACGGAAAGAAGACCCAGGGGAATCATGATCACCCCGCCTTTGAGAGTGAGTTCCAGAATGCTGAGTTCCTGGGTTTGCGGAGCCGTGGCCGGAGAAGCCGACAGCCCCAGGCTGTCCGAAGTCATAATTTGAGTTTGCATGAGAAAATGCCCAAGCATAATGGATATTTGCATAACGGAATCAGAATAAGGTTATGATGAGTTGATTTTGCAAATAATAAAAAAGCAAACCGGCCAGATATCCCGCCAGGGCAAGCCCGAAAATATGGCGCAGATACCAGCCAAAAGTAATATGTTCAATTCCCATGGCGGCAACGCCGGCGGCGGATCCGATGATCAGAAGGCTGCCCCCCGTACCGGCCGCATAGGCCAAACCTTCCCAGAAAACATCATCCACCGGATAGTCGAACATCATCTGGAAGGCGGCCACAATGGGCACATTGTCCACCACCGCCGATAAAACTCCAATCAAACCATTTAAAACATACTTATCGGAAAAAGTTTTTTGCAGAAAATGGGCTACCGAATCTAAAGTGCCCGCTGTCTCCAGAGCGCCAATAGCCAAAAGAATGCCCAGGAAGAAAAAGACGCTGGGCAGGTCGATGCGGCGCAGGCCGTTTTCAAAAGTGTAGGTGGAATCGTCGAATGGTCGGGTTTTTCGTAGAATTTCCGTCACTATCCACAGCACACTCATGCTTATTAGAATACCAATAAAAGGGGGCAGATGGGTGACAGATTTAAATACCGGCACAAATACTAGCCCTGATACTCCTGTGATCAGCATGATTTTTTGTTCCTTTTTGCTGGGGCCCTGAGTATGGGCTGCACTCCTGCCCCGCCGCATTTTCAGCCTTCGGTTCCTTCTTAAACTTACAAGAGCAAGAGGAATGACCATGCAAATGATAGAAGGCACAATAAGTTTTAAAATGATGGCCAACGGTGTAATCTGCCCGCCAATCCACAACATGGTCGTGGTGACATCGCCAATGGGAGACCAGGCGCCTCCAGCGTTGGCCGCAATCACAATGACGCTGGCCAAAAGCCAGCGTTGTTGGCGGCTATCCACCAAATTCTTTAGCAAAGACAACATGACGATCGTTGTGGTGAGATTATCCAGCACAGCAGATAACATAAATGTGACGGCACTGGAAATCCACATAAAAGAATTCAGCTTTTGCGTTCGTATTGCGTTTGTAATAATTTGAAAACCGTGGTAATGATCTACGACTTCCACTATTGACATGGCCCCCACCAGAAAAAATAAAATACCCGAAACTTGTCCCACGTGTTCCATCAGTTTGTCCAGTACAAAAGCTGCCGCGTCAGAATGGGCATGCGGCGCCGGAAGGTCTATGTTTGAACTCAACAAAATAAGCAAGGTCCACATAAGGCCGCTCATCACCAAAGCGATGGGCCCTTTGTTAATTCCGGTGCGCGCTTCGACAGATATCAAAAAGTAACCTGCCACAAAGAAGGCCACCAGAATCAACTCCAGCATACCTGTTTTTTATCTTGAGAGGGCATCAACCGACCTAAGGCTATCTCAAAAGCGGCACGGGCTATGCCTGTTTTTGAGGTATGAACATGGGCCACCTCCTCCAGGGCTCGGCGAATGGTGGCAGAAGTGTCCGCAAAAATGGCTTCATCGGTGAGGGGACCGGCATCTTCCATTAAATAGGCAAACACTCTGGCCATGCCGCAGTTGGCAATGAAATCAGGAATCAAAGAGAGTCGCTGATCTACGTAGTCTGCTATGGGGCCAAAGAATATTTCCGGATCAGCAAAAGGAACGTTTGCGCCGCAGCTGACGACCTCCAGACCGTTTTCCATCAGAGCGTTCATTTGTTGCAGGGTCACCAGGCGCGATGCCGCACAAGGCAAAAATATCTCAGCGCCTACGGACCAAATTTTTTGTTGAATCTCCTCAAAGGAAATAAGGTTTTCGGCCATCAACAGATTTTGTGTGCGGTCTAAATACAGCCGGCCGATTTCTTCAAACGAAAATCCATCCGGTCGCAGCAGACCGCCGCGACGGTCCATGATGCCCGTAATTCGAACGCCGTTTTGGGCTAAGTAGTACGCTGCCGCCGCACCCACATTGCCCCAGCCTTGCACTATAGCCCTTTTGCCTTTCAGATCGCCCCCCCAGATTTCATAATAATGCCTAACGGATTCGGCCACCCCATAGCCTGTTATCATATCGGCTACTGTAATGGCTTTATGCCTGCTTGGAGTGAAGGTTTCTGATTCAAGTATTTTTGAGACACCCTTATTCAGCCGTTCCACCAGATATGCTTTCCGCTGGTCGTCCGGGTGGAAATGTCCGTTTAATACTCCTTCCTGGGGGTGCAACAGCCCCAGACTGCCCGTGATGGGTATCACTTCATGAATTTCATCCACATTGAGGTCTCCTCCTGTGCCATAGTAAGTTTTCAAAAGAGGCATGACGGCGCTGTACCACCGGCGCAAGACACCCTCTTTTCTGGGGTCCTGGGGGTCGAAGTTGATACCGGATTTACCGCCGCCAATAGGCGGCCCCGCGACCGTAAACTTCACTTCCATGGTTTTGGCCAAAGATTCCACCTCCCGGCGGTCCAGTCCTGGGCGCATCCGTGTGCCGCCTCCGGCGGCTCCGCCCCGCAGGGAATTGATCACCAGCCAGCCTTCCGCTTCTGTTTCGCTGTCATGCCAATGGAATACGATATGGGGCGGTTTTTCTTCAAATTTTTTCAGGAGCTCTTTCATGGTTGGGCTTAAGCGGCGCTAGGCTATGTATTTGAAATTTATAATAAACCTTTGAAACAAAAGTAATGGCACGCCCACGATATTTTGCCAGATAATTCTTAAAATTTCCGATGTATTTTGTTAATTAAACCGGTGGTGTAACGGGGTTTGCTACAAGAATGAATTTTTCCGACAGGGCCTGACTTTTAGGAAAAATGTCACGCACCGGAATCTCCTCCACCTTCCATCCAGGGATTCTTCGCTCTGCAGGATCAGGGCTCCCCGTCAGATATGCGATCCGCCCGCCGGGTTTTATCAGGTGGCGGATTGTTTTCACAAATTCGGGCAGTGGGCATACGGCCCGTCCGGTTATCAGATCAAAGGCCCCTTCTATCTGTTCCGCCCGACTGCGGATAGCTCGAACGTGGGTCAGGTTTAATTCCTTAATAATCTCCTGGAGAACCCGAATTTTTTTTTCAATAGAGTCCACCAAGGTCACCTGAACATGCGGTGCCGCAATAGCCAAAGGCAGACCGGGCAGGCCTCCCCCTGTGCCAATGTCGGCTAGGCTGGCAACGGATCGTAGCAGTCCTGCGCGGGCGATACTCAGGGACCAGAGGATGTGTTTTTCCTCCAGGTTGTCCACATCTTTGCGGGACACGAGGTTGATACGCTGGTTATAGTTTTTTAACAAGCTTGCATATTTTTCTATTTGATGGATGCGCTCCTCAGGCCAGTCCGGCCAATGTTTTTCCCAGAAACCGTCCATAAAAAAACAGCCCTACACGAAGGTAGGGCTGACTCATGAATTGGATAACTTTACAACGCTTAGTGTTTGGCCAGATATTCAGCAATGCCCTGGTGGTCCGCCTTGAGGCCGTCTTTCCCCTTTTCCCAGTTGGCCGGACACACCTCCCCTTTTTGTTCGAAAAACTGCAGGGCATCTACCATGCGCAGCGCTTCCTTAACATTTCGGCCCAAAGGCATGTTGTTGATCAGCTCATGCTGCACCACGCCGTTCAGGTCTATCAGAAATAAGCCCCGATAGGCCACCAGTTCGCTGCTGGCCACCAGCATATCGTTTTCATCATAATAAAAATCTCCATTCAACACACCAAAGTTGTAAGAAATGGTTTTGTTGGTATCGGCCACGATGGGATAGGTAATACCCTTGATGCCACCTTGTTCTTTGGAAAGCTGCAACCAGCCCCAGTGGCTTTGTTCGGTGTCGGTGCTGCAGGCCACCACAGCCGTGTTGCGGGCCTCAAAGTCAGCCAGATGCTCCTGGAAAGCCCATAGTTCTGTAGGACAAACAAATGTGAAATCTTTGGGGTAAAAGAAGAAGATGACGTATTTCTTGCCCAAATACTGGTCCAGTGTGAAGTTATCCACAATTTCGTCGCCGTTGATGACGGCTTTTGCCGAAAATGAAGGTGCTTTTTTGCCTACGAGTGCCATAAGAGATGCTTTTTTTAAGACGCGACAAAAGTACAACAATTAGGTCTGTAAAGCCGTTTTTGTGGATAGCCTTTTGCTGTGGAAAGATAAAGTTTCAGGATTTTAGTTTAATTCCAGCAACCGTTAATTTCATTCCAATTCGGGCCCAAACAGGGAATACAAATAAAAAGCCCGCCAGAAGGCGGGCCTTTTAAACTATGGAAACAAGAAATTTTTTATTTCAGCACCAACTTGCTTTCCAACTGTTTGCCCGAATGCGTTTGCACTTGCACGGTGTACGTTCCAGATGGCAGATTTCCGCGTTCCAGCCGCGTGATGCCGGAAGAGGCTCCGGGAACCACTTGACGCACCAAACGTCCTTGGATATCGAAAATGCGAATCCAACGCGCGCTTTCAGACCCTGAGAACTCAACAAAAATTTCCTGTTCGGCCGGATTGGGATACACCCGGAAAGAGGACGTCTTGGAAACCTCTTCCAAATTGAAATTTGGAATTAGGTTTAAAGTGACGATAATCCGCGGCAGGGCAAAACCCATGATGGTATCAATGTATTTGTGGGCCTTTGTCCTGGACATGTCGGGATTGGTGGCTAAGGAGTTGCCATTGATGGTGGCGCCTTGACCGCCCGTAACGGCATCAGCCTCAGCAATAGATGCAGCCGGGTCCCAATATTCCCAGGGGGAACCTTCCTCCAGGCCTCCGGGAAGAGGTGGCGTGCGGAATTCAAACAACCCTTCGCAGGTGGCTTTGGGATTTAAGGAGTAAGCGCGGGCCGAAATGGCATCCGTGAAATTGAAGGCCATCATGGCGCTGTTGCTGTTCAAAGCATTTTTCTTTTTGATGAATGTGCGGGAGCCATGCACAAAGACTACCGGTTGTTGGGTGGTGGGCACGATCACTGTGCCGCTGTCGTAGGGGGCGAAAAGGTCTTTCCAGCAGTGGAAGCTGACGGCCGGTGCTTCTCCGGGTTCCACCCAGGAAATATCACCGCAAGCGCCGCCCAGATTAACGGACATAGCCACATCATTAGAATACCCGGGGTGGTTGTAATTGTTGAACATGCCGCCCACGCCATGGACGTTGCCCACCAGCGTGGTGTCAATGACAGACTGCCCGTTAAATACAAATTTGCTGAGAAAAGTCTCAGACTGCTTGTTGAGCGATGTGTAAGCAATGGCGATATACCCGCCTGAGCCTTGGCCAAAAAGTACAATTTTGTTGGGATCGATCCGATAGTTGTTGGTGGTGGCTTGATCTTTTTTGAAGAAGCGGACCACCGTCTGTGCGTCATGAATGGCGCGGTACACGGCGTTCAACAGCTGTTTTGTTCGCTCTTCCAGCGTGGATGCCAAAGGATTCCAGCCCAGGCGGTAGTTGGGGGCGGCTACGACAAACCCGCGGCGTGCCAGGCGCCGGCAAATTTCCACCACGGTGCTGTCCTGATTGTTACCGGTCACCTGTTGGTTGATGTATTTAGGCAGAAAACTACCGGTGTGCAGATAGACCACCAAAGGACGGGCCGTCACCGGATCCACAGAGTTGTTGGGGTAATACACATCCATGAAAAGGTCGCCTAGCGGCGGGGCTCCGGACGGTGGAGGAAAAAAGATATAATTCTGTCCGAACACGACATTGTCGTCAAACTGAATCTGGGCGTTGGTAAAAACTTCGTCCAGATAACGTTGCTGGGCAGCGATGTTGCCCAGAATGAACAAAGCTGCAAAAGGCAGAAGGAGAAAATGTTTTTTCATAGGAAAACGGTAAAGTTTAAAGTTAAATGCGGTCAAATTTAAAAAATATTCATTTAAAAAGTACTTATTTTTTCCTGCTTATACCCCAGGTCCCCATATCAAATTGTAGTTGCAGATAGGCCAGTCTTCCGATCAGAGGCCCGCCATACACCTGATACACCCGGTTGTTCAGCAGGTTGGTGGCCCCTATTTTAAGGGTTGTGTGGGCTTTTGGATAGGTGTAATTTATTTGGGCATCCAACATTCCATATGAGTCTATACGGCCTGTAAATTGGGGCGAACCTTCGAAAAGAAAGCCCTCCAACCAGCGGTAGTTCACATTGAAGCCCCAATTATTCAGACGGGCTTTGCCGATTTTCATGCGGATATCCCGGCCGCTCACGCCGATGTTGAATTTAAACCGGGGGGTGTTGAAGGCGGGAATGAGGGGATCTGTGCTGCCGCGGCGATCCAGTTCATTGTACGTGAAATTGCCGTTCACCGCGTAGTATTTTTTGAAATAATAATGGATTTGAATGCTGGCGCCCCGCGTGTGGACGATATCGGCGCTGTTGGCCGAGACCCGATATGCTTGAAATGCCACAGGAAAAGGATTGTTGGGAACAAATTTGGCATCCACACCCAATTTGAAGCCTATAAAATTCTGATAAATAGAATAATAGCCGCTAAAATCCACATATAATTTTTTGAATAATGTGCCGCGGTAGCCCAGTTCCGCTGTCCAAACCCGTTCAGGCCGCACGGGATTTATCACCATATACTCCAAACGGGAAGTGTCCAGATGATCGAAATAATCAACGAAAGAGGGAATGGTGATGAGATTTCGGAACCCTTTGAGATTGCCCAGAAGGATGGCCCGCCCCACATTGTAATACAAATACTGATCGGCCAGGGTGGGATTGCGGATGGCGGAGGAGAGGGAAAAACGCAGGGTGTGTTCTTTTCGTGGTGTGAATACAGCCGAAAGTGCCGGCGACCAGAGTAGAGGAAAGTTAACGTTTTTATCCAGACGGTGGGCCATGTTCAGCTTCACCTTGCCAAGGCGTGCTTCCACACCTGCGTAAAGGCCGCCCTCATAGTTCCGTATCACGCGGCCGTTGGTGTCGGCAAAAATGGTGCCGCGGGAGTTGGGGGCATACAGGCGAAAGTTGGCGCCCGTGGTGAGGCTGAGCAAAGTGCCGATTTTAAATTGATACTCCCCGTGCACATGATAGAGCGCCGAGCGGTCAAAAAAGCGCGCACCGCCCCGCCCCAGCGGACGGCTGGTGATCCCGGCAAAAGCTGTGTCAAATTCCATACTGCCCGCTGGAAAGTAAGGATATATGCCGACACCACCGGCCAAACCCTGATTGCTGTTGGCATAGGCTCTGGCCATCTGATGCCATTTTATGAGAGAGTCTTTGTATTGCGACAGCACCTTCAAAGCGCTGTCCACAAAGGCCGGGTTGTTAACGAAGGAAGGGGAAGGAAAGCCCGGCAACTGCCACACATCCTGTCCAGGCAAAGCAAAATTAATTTGGTAGTAATTGCTGTAATCGTTGAACCACTTGTTGTTGGCCTTGGAATTGTTTTGCAGCATGAAGGCCGTCACTACGGCGTCGTAGCTTTTTCCAGCGTCTTCGTGGGTGGCATAGGCCCGCAAAAACCATTTGTCTTTTTGTCTCAGTTCCAGACGGTGTTGATAAAACTGCACGTCCTTTAAGCGGAAGCGGTTTTCTCCCTGATACACCGTGCTTCCGAAGCTGAAATTCGAAGCGCCGATCCATTCAATTTTGGGGGTGAGCATACCATGCAGCGCGATGTTGGTTTTGATATTTTCCACTTTATAATCTATAAGGTCCACTTCCCGGTATCCGTCGCGGTATACAATGCCCAGCCCCGGATACATTTTAAATTCTGAGGTGTCCGAAATCCAATCGTTTTTGCCGCCGAGGTACTCGTCGCCATAGCGGTTCACGGCGTCATATCCGCCGGGATTGTCGGCGCCTGCTTTGGACTCGGTGGCCGGCGCATAATTGGTGGCTTCCCAGTCCCGGGCCCGCATATAGTAGGCATTCACCTTGTAAGCAAAAACATCCCGGCCCTCTTTATTCTGGAATTTATGGGCCCATCTGAGGCCGCCTTCAAAAAGCGCGCGCTCGCCCACTTTCACAAGGGCGCTGAGCCCCGGAAATTCAAAAGGACTTTTGGTTTCCATGTGAATGACCCCGTTGAAGGCATTGGGGCCGAAATAGGACGAACTGGCGCCTTGAATGAGTTCCACTTTTTTGACATCCAGCTCAGAGGCTCCCAGAAAATTGCCGAGCGAGAAATTCAGCCCCGGCGACTGGTTGTCCACGCCGTCTATGAGTTGGAGGGAGCGCACGGGAGAGGTGCTGTTGAACCCCCGCGCATTTATGACTTTGAAGCCCAGGCTGGCGGCTGTGATATCCACTCCTTTCATATTGGCTAATCCGTCGTAGAAATTGCCTGCGGGCGTTTCTTTGATGGCGATCAGGTCCAGCGACTCCACGGTAAGGGGTTGCTCCTGTTGCTTTTGGGTGATTCGGGAGTCCTCAATGTCAATGGATTCAAGAAATACATTGTCCGGCGTGAGGCTGATTTCAATTTTTTGGTCCGCGTTTTTCACCTCATAATCCGCTTTCTTATATCCGATGGAACTCACAGTTAAGATGACGGGGACACGGGTCACCTGGATCGTGAAGCGTCCTTCCGCATCCGTGGCGGCCCCTTTTGAAGTGCCCTTGACCACAACAGCCGCGCCGATCACGGCTTCCCGGCTTTGGCTGTCCACCACTTTTCCTTTAAGGGTCACCTGGGCACAGACGTCCGAAACGACAAGC
>JANWWP010000004.1 GCA_025055575.1 Flavobacteriales bacterium
GCCGTTCTTCTCGGCCCACATGAGATACATTCTCATCAGCATGGCGGCCCAGTCACAGCTTTCCGTGCCGCCGGCTCCGGCCGTAATCTGCAAAATTGCATCCATGGCATCTTCCGGTTTGGACAACATACGCTGCAATTCCAACTCCTGGATTTTTTTTTCAGCTTCGTTATATTGCTTTTCCAGTTCCTGGGCATCGCCCTCCCCTTCCTTTTGGAATTCCAGCAGCACCAAAAGATCTTCCAGCGCGCGCTGGGCGTCTTCGAAGGCTTCTATTTTCTTGCGCAGTCCGGTTAGTTTCTTGGAGACTTGTCCCGCTCTTTGGGCATCCTCCCAAAAAGACGGATCCGCGCTTTCTTTTTCTAACTCTTGTATTTGAATTTTCACCCCTTCGGGGTCAAAGAAACCTCCTCAGCGCATCCAGGCGCTCTTCCAGCCCTTTGGCCTTATCTGAAGTGACACTTATTATCATAGCGGGGTCAAAATTAGGATTTTTCCATTTCGTGGGCAATCCAAAGATCTTCCGGACGCCCTCTGAGCCTGAGTCGTCGAATAATTTCCTGCCTGTCCTTACCGGATTTATTTTGCGATAATTTACATGTTGCCTCCACTTTGTCTATACTCATTTCAAACCCAAGGAGTTGCTTGTAATTAGCTTCCAGGTAACTTCCGGAGAGATTTTCGAGCCGCAAAGGATGGTCTCTGTTGTATAGGCTTTCCAATTTCTCGTTCAGGAGATACAGGATATACCTAAGACGGGAAATGGAAACGGGCCGCGGGATGCCCTGGATGTGAACCGCCACATAATTCATTGTGGACACTGCCGGAATGCCATACCAGGCGCCGGAAATATAGGCCGCCGGTGTGGAAAAAATGGCCAATGCCTGATTTTCCATACCACACATCTGTGCCTGAGGATTTGCCAAAGGCAAATGCCCCGCCAACACTTCCGCGCCTTCTTGATTTTGAAGCAGCAAAAAAGGAATGTGCGTGGCCCTCAATCCTGAATCATCATGATGGACCAGGATGCCCATCGGGTTTTGTTGCACAAATTCGCGCCAAAATCCGGGCGAACTCACAGAAAAACAGGGATGCGGCATCATGGAAAAGAAAATTTCAACTTATGAAGCATTACTACCCGAGAAAAAACGAATAAAACTAGGGGTTTTTTCCGACACCCATGGCAGTTTTCCTCCGGAGTTGTTGGATTTTTTCTCAGCCTGCGACGTGGTGCTCCATGCTGGCGATATTGGGGCCCTGGAATTGGCCGAGGCCTGGGAAAAAAGAGTCTGTTTCAAAGCGGTTTATGGGAACATTGACGGGGCCGAGGTGCGGCTGCGCTATCCCGAAATATGGCGGCTTGATTTGGGGGGCGCGCGCCTTCTGATGACCCACATTGCCGGCTACCCGGGCCACTACAACGCCCGCATCAAGCACATCTTAAGCATCGAAAAACCACAGATTGTCATTTGTGGGCACTCGCATATTTTGAAAATACAATATGATGCTTGTTTGGGCCATCTTCACATCAATCCGGGGGCTTGCGGGCCGGTGGGATGGCATACCCGTCTCACGGCCGCAAGATTTGTTTTGGAGGATGGCAAACCTTCGGAGATGGAAATTTGGGATAAGCCCCGAAGAAAAATGGCATCATAATTGAGTTTTTGTTAATATTGCACCCTGATAGTTCCCCACGCTCCAACCGGAACTTTATCGTTTGACCTTAAGGATTCACAAAGCCCAATAACAAATACACATGTCGTTTTCCAAAGAAGATTTGGAAAAGAAGACCTTAGCCGAACTTCGTGTACTGGCTGAACAGGTTGGCATTTCCAAAACACAAAATCTCCGAAAGCAACCGCTGATCGAAAAAATTCTGGAAGCACAGTCTTCTCTCCAAGCGGCCGAAGTAGCGGAACCCTCAGACCCTGAAAGCCCCGCTCCGGAAGCCGCCCATCGAAGGAAGCGCGTGCGCGTGATGCAAACACCCAAGCCTGCCGTTTCCACATCCCATGAAAATTCAAGGGGAGGTAATGCCAATCCCCAAGCCTTGGATACGGAACAGGCCTCCGGCAACCCAAATCAAAGAGAGACCCTGGCGCCGAAGTCTTCCTCCAGGCAGGAAAATCCCAAAGACTCAAGTGATAGCACAGAAGCCACACCGACTGCTATCCCCAGAACCCAGGATACCCCACAATCCACTTCTGGAAACGGTTACACCCGCCAGTCCGGAGCTTCCCCTGCGCGATCTTTTGCGCCGCCCCGTAACAATCCCGAGGCCCTTCCCTCCCGCGAAGGCCCCTTTACGGCCATTCAAGGCCGTGACCGTCGAGCCGGAGAGTGGGTTTCCGGGCAAAAAAATCAAAATTTTGCGCCGCCGCCTCCCGCCAGCGCTTTCAAAGAACCGGAAATTTACAACCAGGAAGGCATTATTGAATGTGAAGGCGTCCTGGAATTGGCGCCGGAAGGCTATGGCTTTTTAAGGTCTTCGGATTACAATTATCTGCCTTCGCCGGACGACGTATTTGTGGCTCAAAACCAAATCAAGTATTTCGGGCTTCGCACGGGGGATACCATTCTTGGGACCGTTCGTCCCCCCAGAGAAGGCGAAAAATATTTTCCCTTAGTAAAAATCAAATCGATCAACGGTTTCAAACCCGAAGATATCCGCGACCGGGTGCCTTTTGACCATCTGAAACCTTTGTTTCCTTACGAAAAACTCAAACTCACTCAGCACAAACACGAAACACTTTCCACCCGTATCATGGACCTTTTCTGTCCCATAGGAAAGGGCCAGCGGGGTATGATTGTGGCCCAGCCAAAAACAGGAAAGACCATGCTGCTCAAGGAGGTGGCCAATGCGATAGCCGAAAACCACCCGGAAGTGTATTTGATTGTCCTTCTTGTGGATGAACGTCCGGAAGAAGTGACCGATATGGAACGCAGTGTGAACGCCGAGGTAGTGGCCTCCACTTTTGACGAACCGGCCGAAAGACATGTGCGCGTGGCCGCCATTGTGCTGGAAAAAGCCAAACGGCTGGTGGAGTGCGGACACGACGTGGTGATATTGCTGGATTCCCTTACCCGTCTGGCCAGAGCCCACAATACCGTGGCGCCGGCTTCAGGCAAAGTCTTGTCCGGCGGGGTGGATTCTAACGCTTTGCACAAGCCTAAAAAGTTTTTTGGGGCCGCCCGAAAAATAGAGAATGGCGGGTCTCTCACCATCATTGCCACGGCCCTCATAGACACCGGCAGCAAGATGGATGAAGTGATATTTGAAGAATTCAAAGGCACCGGCAACATGGAACTTCAATTGGACCGGCGCTTGGCCAACAAACGCATTTTCCCGGCTATCGACATCAACGCTTCCAGCACCCGGCGGGACGATCTGCTCCTGGCCAAAGAGACCCTGAACCGCACCTGGATTCTGCGCAACCTTCTGGCAGAAATGACTCCCGTGGAAGCCATGGAGTTTGTGCGCGAACGAATGCGCGGCACCAAAACCAATGAGGAGTTTCTAAAAAGCATGAATGACTGAGCCGGCCCGCTCTCCTTCCCTGCTTAAAGGTTCTTTGGCCCTTTTAATCAGCGCTTTGTATCTGGTGTACAAAGGGGGGCTTTTTGTGACGGGCTTGAAAAGCCATCCTATTTTCTCATTGTTTCCCCCATGGCCCTTGCTTTTGGGTCTTTCGGTGGTGATGGCTATTGATAATCTGCGCGACAGCGCCTCCGAAAGTTTTATTTATTATTTTAAAAAAAATGCCCGCTTCAGCCTTCTGACAGCCCTTTTCACAACACTCACGGTGTGGATATACTACCAATGGATAGACGTCAGCGCTTTTCAGGAAATGATTGAACAGCGCATGGAAGCCTTTAAACAACAACCTCGAAATATTCCGGCGGAAGAATTTGAAAAAAATCTGCACCGGATTTTTAATCCTTTTTTTTATTCGACCATGACTCTCAGCGGCCTGGGCGCTTTTGGGCTCTTGATGAGCGCCGGAATTGCCGCTTTAAAGAAATTTCTAAAAATCAGATAAAATCGGGCATATTGTTGCCCTCTGGCCTTTAATTATTTTTGTCGGCCTAAAAAATCGTTAAAGACGCACTTCCGTACATGTTGGAATTTCAAAAGACGCTCCGCCAAGCCGTCTCTTTAAGCGGTCAGGGGCTTCATTCCGGGCGCACCGTCACGGCCACCGTTAAACCGGCCCGGCCCAACTCTGGCATTGTGTTCCTCCGGACCGACCAAAATAAACCTGCAGAAATCAAGGCTTTGGCCGATTATGTCAGCGAAACCCATCGGGGCACCACCCTCACTCAGGGCTCCGTGTCGGTGCAAACGGTGGAACATATTCTTTCGGCTTTTGTGGGGTTGGGCGTGGACAATGCCATCGTCGAGATTGACGGTCCCGAAGTGCCCATACTGGACGGTTCCGCCCGGCCTTTTGTGCGTGCCATGACTGAAGCAGGACTGGAAGTTCAGGATGAACTTAAAGACACTTTTGCTCTTCAGGAAACCCTCACCCTTCGGGATGACGCCACAGGCTCTTTCATCACGGCCACGCCAGCCGCCCAAAGCACTTACACCGTGACGGTGGATTATGGGAATAATGTGATCCCCACCCAGAACGCCCAATTCACCGCCGGTCCCGGATTCGTGGAAGAAATTGCCGGGTCCCGCACCTTCGTATTCTTGCATGAGCTCGAAATGCTGTACAATGCTGGGCTCATAAAAGGAGGAGATTTGAGCAACGCGATTGTGTACGTGGAACGGATGATAGAACAAAAAGTATTGAAGCATCTGAGAGAAAAACACAATCTCCCCGACCTCAGCATCGAACGCGGGGCCATTTTAAGTCAGGAGCCTCTGCGCTACGAAAATGAACCGGCGCGCCATAAAATACTGGACCTGATGGGTGACTTGCATTTATGTGGTTTCCCGGTAAAAGCCCACTTTTACGCTTACAAACCAGGTCACAAAATCAATTGCGCTTTTGCCCGGCTCCTGAGAGAGCATATCAAAAAGAAAAGAGCTGAGCGGGCCATGCCCCATATTGACTTCAACGACACGCCGGTGTACGACAGTCAAAAAATACAGGCCCTTCTTCCCCATCGTTATCCCTTTCTTTTGGTAGATAAAATTCTGGAACTCAGCGACACTTTCGTAGTAGGAGTGAAAAACATCACCTTAAATGAAGTGCAATTCTTAGGACATTTTCCGGGGAACCCGGTGATGCCGGGCGTGCTGCTGATAGAAGCCATGGCCCAGGTGGGAGGCATACTGGTGATGAACACTGTGGACAACCCAGCCGATTACACACCGTATTTTCTTCGGGTGGACAGCGTGAAATTCAAGCGGAAAGTGGTGCCCGGAGATACTGTAATTTTCATAAATAAATTGACAGCCCCCATCCGCCGGGGTTTGTGCCAAATGCGAGGCCAGGCTTTTGTGGACGGCCGGCTTGTGATGGAGGGTGAATTAATGGCCCAATTGGTGAAAAACGGAACGGCGTGATTCAACCGCTGGCTTTCATTCACCCTTCGGCCCGCATTGCAGAAAATGTGATCATCGACCCTTTTACGGTGATACATAAAAATGTGGAAATCGGTGAAGGCACTTGGATCGGGTCGAACGTTACTATTATGGAGGGAGCCCGTATCGGACGAAATTGCCGAATTTTTCCAGGCGCCGTGATTTCAGCCATTCCACAAGATTTAAAATTCCGGGGCGAGGAAACCACAGCTGTGATTGGCGACGGCACTACGATCCGGGAATTTGTGACCATTAACCGGGGTACGGCCGACCGGTTTACCACCCGCATCGGGGCCGGTTGTCTCATCATGGCTTATGTGCATGTGGCCCATGATTGTATCATCGGCGATCACTGTATCTTGGCGAATGGGGTCACCATGGCCGGACATGTTCAGATTGGCGATTATGCCAACATCGGCGGCCTCACCGCCATACAACAGTTTGTGAGTATCGGCGCCCACAGCTATGTGGCCGGTGGTTCGTTGGTGCGAAAAGATATACCCCCCTACGTGAAAGCGGCCAAGGAGCCCATCAGTTATATGGGTGTGAATTCGGTGGGACTTAGGCGCCGCGGCTTTCCGGATTCCAAAATTGCCGAAGTGCAGGAAATTTACCGCACGCTCTACTTAAAAAATTACAACATCAGCAAGGCTCTGGAAATCATTGAAACAGAAATGCCGCCTTCGCCCGAAAGGGATGAAATCCTTCTTTTTATTCAGAAATCCAAGAAAGGTATCATGAAGCGGCATGCCCAGGACAACGACGAAGCGGTATGACAGGCATACGGGCGGAAGGCGTTTTTAAATTTTTCGGCCCTTCCTGTGTGCTCCGTAATCTCAGTTTTCAATACCATGCCCCTCAGTCTGTGTGGATAGCCGGAGCCAACGGCCGTGGAAAGAGCACATTATTGGCGCTTATGAGTGGTATCATATCCCCGGAGAAAGGCCACATCACCTTTTTCAAAGATCACAAATCCGTGTCTCCTGAAATCTGGCGCCACCTGATTGCTTTTGCAGCGCCCTACCAAAGCCTTCCGGATTGGCTTACGGTGGAAGAAATAATCCATTTTCAGTCGGCATTCAGACCTTGGCATCCTGCGCTGACAGCGCACGATATTCCGGCATTATGTCGGCTTGAGCGGCATCGGCATCAGCGCCTGCATGCTCTTTCTTCAGGCATGCGTCAACGCCTGCGCCTTGCATTGGCCTGGGCCATGGACAGCCAGGTGCTCCTTCTGGACGAACCTTGCGCCCACCTGGACGCTGAAGGAGAAAACTGGTACTTGTCTCTTTATGAAATGCTGGGAGCACACAAACTAATCCTTGTAGCTTCCAACAACACCCCGGCAGAAAGGGCTTTCTGCACTGAAAAGTTGGATCTGGATACAATGAGCCTGAGCGATTAAAAACTTGCAATAGCCCCCTAAATTTTCACAGCTTGCCGACACAACAAGCGCCAGCGGCGGTTGATTTTATGGTAGGTTTCTGTGAACAATAGCGGCACTGAAAAGGCTTGTCCCGCCACCGCCCCGGCAAAGAAACCTTCTCCCATCACCACGCAAGTCTTTCGATGGCACCAACATTGCAACTTTTCCGGCAGAATACGTACCGAGGACAACACCAATTTTTGGCTTTTCAAATCTTCCAAAAGTTCAGCCCGCGTCTGGGTCCACCCATTTGAATGAATGTAGCGGGCGGCCGGGTGCAGTGTTGCTTCCAGCGAATCCCATCGTCCTTGCACCATCCAGTCAAACTTTGCCTGAACAAGGCGCTGTATTTGTGAACATTTATCTTTTTGGGCACATGCGACCTCATATCTGGCCATGCACAAAATACAAAGAAGCCCCAAATTCCACAAAAATCCTTGCATTGGTTAGGGTTTTTTCAGGCCAAGGCGACCAGCCGATCCCGCTGGCGCAAAGCTTCGCGTCGGCGTTCCGGAAGACGCCCCGTAAAGGCATGCCACAACATCACAAAGTCGCTGGCAAAACTCCACAAGGGATAACGAAAGGTAGCCGGTTTATTTTTTTCAAAAAAGAAATGCCCCACCCAGGCAAAGCCGTAGCCTATGGGCAGCACAAACAACAACCCCAGCCAATATCCTCGCAAAAGACAATAAGCCAGCCACACCAAGGCCAAAGAAGTGCCCAGCAGATGAAGGCCTCGGCACACGGGATGGTTGTGCTCATTCAGGTAATACAAGTAAAAGTCGGAATATGTTTGGATACCTTTTTTTCTCATACCCTGGTCCAAAACCTTATCAAAAATATCAATTTTGAGCGAATTTTCGGTTTCTTTTTCTTCTTGTGCAATGAAAGAACTTTTGTTAGTCCGCCACGCCAAAAGCGACTGGGACAAACCGCATTTGTCCGACCACGAAAGACCTCTGAACAAAAGGGGCCACCGGGCCGCCACCGCCATGGGGGTGTTATGGGCCGGAATTCTCCGGCCGCCCGACCTTATTGTCAGCTCCTCCGCCCGCCGGGCGCTGGACACTGCGCATTATTTTGCCCGGGCCTGGAGAATACCGGAAGCTGACATTCGTCAGGACGACCACCTTTATCTGGCCACACCGCATAGTTGGCTGCATATCGTTCGTAAGCTTCCGGATTCGGCCGGGCTGGTGGCCATGTTTGGCCACAACGAAGGCATATCTGAATTTGTGGCTTTTTTACTGGGCCGCACCTTCGTTTCCATGCCCACCTGCGCGGGCGTGTGGCTCCAGATGGCCATAGATGCCTGGGCCGACGTCTCCGAAGACCTGGCTACCCTGCAGCGTTACGAATTTCCCAAAAAATATGGCCTTTAAAAAAAGTTGCTCAACCCGGAGAGCTGATTTATGTTATTTTGTACATTTGAATACCCCATGGACCGCGCCCATTTCTCAGTATTTATCACCACTCTTGCCCTCTTGGTGTACATTCTGCTCACCCATTACGAACCTTGGTTACCTATTGTTTTTGGAGCTTTTCTTGGATTACATGTTCTGTACTTCTATATGATATACACTGTCCTGCGCCACGGAAAAGCCAGTGCGTACACTTTTGAGGACCGCATGTATGAAGACTACGAAGTGAAGCCTTAGAACTCCGCGTCAATCTTTGATTTTTCTACGGTAACCTTTCAAGCAGCCACCGCGCCTTCCCTGCGTGAGGGATGCGGAGGGCGGCTCCAAAGACGCCGGCACTGCCCTGAGCCCGCGCAGCGGGCGAAGGGATTGCCGGAGCGTGAGCGGAGCCCGGAGCAGCCCGACCCCTGGCGGGCCGGCGGCACAAGCCGGCGGAGCGAAGCGGAGGCCGGCCCACCGGCCGCCGGCCCGCCGGGGGCACGCCCTAAAAATTGATTACAGACTATTTAAAAATTACTGAAAAAAACGAGGAGGCCGTGATCAGGGTCCAGGTTTTGGAAGTGCGCGCTTCCGCCCTGCCAATTCGAGCGCCACGTCGGGGTAATCGGTGATGAGGCCGTCCACCTCCATATTCATCACACGGCGCAGGTCGGTGGTGTCGTTGACAGTCCATGGAATGACCAAGTAGCCTTTTTGTTTGAACGCGCGGACGGATTCTTCTGTCAAAGTTTGCCAGCGGGGGCTGTAAATCTGGGGTTGAAATCCTAGTATCTGTTCCACTTGTTCGGGGGTGTGGCCTTGTGCGCTGAGAAAAGCTAACGGGATGGTGGGATCGGTTTCGTGGCAGAATTTGAGCGCCCGGGGGTCAAAGGACTGAATGGTGACTCGGGGACCCAGATTAAAAGGCCGGAGAACATCGAGGACGAGGCGACAGAATTCGTTCACGGGCGGCGTGCGCCAGTTGTCCCAATCGGGCTGGGATTTGATTTCTATGTTGTAGCGCACAGGTGCATAGTTCTTAGCGCGCCAGTATTTTTCGCAGGTATCCAGCACTTCCCGCAGCAAAGGCTTACAGACACTCAGGCGGGCCTGGCGCGGAAAACTCCGGTGGCCACGCCGGCCGACGTCGTAGCGGCGGATTTCGGAGTATGGCATTTCATAAAGCAGCAGGCTTTCCTCCTCCACAGGCAACACAATGTCCATATTGGGCCGGGAGGAAAATTCGGCGCTGAACCATGGCTCGTGGCTTACCACCACTTCTTTATCGCCGCTGACGGCCAGGTCCATTTCCAGCGTCGTGACGCCAAGGTCCATGGCGTGGATAAAGGCTGGTATGGTGTTTTCGGGCATGAGGCCCCGCGCGCCCCGGTGGCCCTGAATATCGAAATGATCGGGCAAGGGCTTGTGCAGGACGAGACCTGTGTCAGAATGTTGACAAGACATGGTTAAAAGAAAGACCAGAAGTTCGGCGCAGGTGAAGAAAAAAGCAGCACGAAGCAACATGGGATGAGGCGGGCCATCAAATTTAGTCCCCAAAACACAAAAGACACCCCTTCATTTTACTCCTTGCGACGCGCCGCAGCCATAAAAAACCCATCACAAGCGTGCCGGGATGGGAGGATGTGCCGGGACTCCAGATGTTCGAACGTGGGATGATCTTCCAAAAACCGCTGCCACTGGTTTTGATTTTCATCAGGCAGAATGGAGCAGGTGGCATAAACCAACCGACCGCCGGGTTTCACCAAAGCCGCATATTGGCGGAGCAGGGTGTGCTGCGTCTGAGTGCACCTTTGAAGCCAGGCCTCGGAGAGGCGGTATTTGAGATCCGGATTTCGGCGCCAGGTGCCGGAACCTGTGCATGGGGCATCTACCAAAACCAGGTCGGCCGTGCCCAACAGGCGCTTTAGGATTTTGCGATTTTCAACAGAGCGGGTTTCCACTATTTGCACACCCGCTCGGGATGATCGGCGGCGGAGTTCATGCAGTTTCCGGGGATCTACGTCTAAAGACAAAATGCGCCCTTTATTGCCCATGAGAGCGGCCATGTGCAGGGTTTTACCGCCGGCTCCGGCACAGGCATCCACCACACGGTCTCCAGGCTGAGGCGCTGCGAAGCGTCCCACCTCCTGAGATCCCGCATCCTGCAACTCGATCCAACCTTCACGAAACGCTCGGGTGGAAAAGATATTGCGACCCTGACGCTGGACAACTAGAACGTCGGGAAACTTTTCATGTGGACGCGTGATTACCGACTCTTCGGACAACTTCTTTACTACAACTTCAGGAAGCGCCTTTAAACTGTTGACCCGAAGATGCGGAAGGCTGGGACTGTTCTGAGCCGCCACTTCCACTTCCCAATCCTGCTCCAATTGGTCCAGGCCCAATTGCCAAACCACATCTGGAACAGAATAATACACAGCGGGCGGACAAAGTTTTTTTTGTTCCACGAGCCAAAATTCCAGGCTCATAGCATTTTCATTTAGTTGATGAAGCAGATCTAAGTAGTTCAGGACCAGTTTTTTTAATTGAGTTTCCCCGGTGGCTGGAGGCGCTTCCATCAGGTGCCACCAAAGGCGCCAGTGGCGAATGAGGTTGTAGGAGGTTTCAGCGACGACTGCCCTGTCGCGGGCTCCCGGACGGCCCAGACGCTGGAATTCCAACATCAAAGCCCTATCCGGCCGGACGCCGGTCGTAAAAACCGACTGCACCACCCGGACAATAGCCTGGATATGGGCTGGAAAAGTCCGGAATCCGGATTTGCTCACAAAATTCTGAATTCGATACGGCGGTTTTTGGCCCGGCCTTCAGGTGAATTGTTGTCAGCCACAGGCATATCCCGCCCCATGCCCTTAGTATCGATACGTCCAGGATCTATGCCTTTGGACACCAAATATTCTTTGACCGAATCGGCTCTCTTAAGGGATAGTTCACGCAAGTAGGCATCGGTGGTCCGCTCGTTGCTTCCATCCGTATGGCCAATCACTTCCAGACGATAACTGGGGTTTTCTTTCAGTAAAAAAACCAATTGATTCAGTACAGGATAAGACTCCGGCTCCACTTTGGTGGAGTTGGGTTTGAAGGCAATGCTCCGCAAATCAAACTTGCGCTCCTCTGTGATAGGAATCAATTCAATATTGAGATCCACATCTTCGTATTCCACTTTGATGGGCGTAGTAGAAGGCAAGTAACCGGGCATTTCCACTTTAATCACATACTCGCCGGGCGTCACTTCGTGTTCAAATCGGCCGCTGTTGGTGCTATGAATTTTGCTGATCTTAGTTTTAGTGTGAATAAATTGGTACACCGGCATCATGATTTCATCGGTGGCACTGTTGACAAACACGCCCGTAATTCTGAGTTTGGGCGGCGGAGGCGGCTCAACGGCCGATTGTGTAAAAGATAAAACCTCAATTTCATTCAGGTAAGCACCGTTGTAAACCTGGTCGCCAAATCCTTTGTAATCCACACGGGATTCAGGAATTCCAAGACCCACTATAAAATCGCGGATTTCTTTGGCTCTGGATGTCGTTTCGGCCACAGGATCCCCTGAAGACCCGCTGCGGCGCCCATGACTGTTGATTCGGATTTTAAAACCGTTGTTGTCTTTCAGAAACTCGGCCAGGTAGCCCAGCTCTTCTTTAGAATATTCCTCAAAAATGGTTTTGCCATCCTGAATGTAATAAAAATTCAGCAGCGGACTTTTGGCACCTTTCGCGAAAGGCACTAACTTAAAATTGACATTTTCTTCATAGTCGGTGGCGCTCACGAAGGCCGCCCTGGGAATGTAGCCCTGACGAGAACAAAAAACGAAATAATCGATGTTTTTTCGACTGGTGCTGAAGCGCCCGTTCGGAAGGCTTTGAAATTTTACCGCCAGAATGCCCTCTTCTCTTTCCTGAAGGGCCATATTGGCCTGAAGCGGGCGGCCTGTGTTGTAATCCTCCACCTTGCCCCGGATGAAGAGGTTGCCTTGCTGGAAATAAAGGACTTCTTTTGGCGGCTTAATGTCCACCGCATCCAGGGCGCTGGGCGGCGTACTTTCCGGAGCCGACATAGGCTCCACCGAGACATCATCAATATAGTAATAACAAAAATTATGGCCCGGCTCGCCCGGTTTGTCACTGATCCAAAAAACGGGACCTTTCAAATCGTTCCGAAAATGCCCGATGAGGATATACTTCTCCCCACCTGCGGCAAGATACTCCCCAGTCACCACCATCCAGCGCGCTTTTTCAGAAAGCAACCGGGTGGAGTCGTTGACCGATACCGCTCTGAGATTGGTGAGCGCCCCGGAAAAATCGCTGGCTAAGGTGGGGGGGGCGTTCACAAAAGCAACCCCTGGTAGACTGCCCGCCAGGCTGGATTTTTCGGCCAGAGACAAATAAAACCGGACCCTGTAACGCATGAAACCTTTCAAGGGGCTGGACAATTGTCCCACCAGATACTGCCGCCTTTCAGGAAACTTATCACTTCGATACAGGAATCCTGCGTATCCAGAGCCTGTGCGGGGTGTTTGATATCCATATTTATTAAAAGGCACACCGTAGGAGGTGTCCTCAGAACATGCATTAAAATATTCGAAAGCCGTAAGATAGGAAGGTGCCGACCAGTTTTTTAAACGGGCCGCATCCGCACCATGAACGTAGTTCACATATTTAGAAGTAATGGCAGGGGTGAGACAGCGCTCGTAAGCCTCAAAAGATGGATCCAAGACTAGATTTTGTCCCTGGAGCAAAGCACCCTGAATCCAAATCAAAAAGGCCCCTGCAGAGATTTTGCCTGTTCTTTTAATGAAATACTTCGTGGCTTGGGTGATTTTCATACAATTCAATAAGAGACCGATCTCCTTCCTGCACGCGGACGGGAATACCATTCGGCACACTGGGTGCGGCCACACCATTCTGGGCCAAAACATTCAGGGCTTTAAAAACGTAAATTTGGTCCCACAAGTTGCAGGAAATAAAAAAATCCAAGGTTGCACGCCCGCCTTCCACCAACACAGTACCAAGATCTGCCTCCAACAAATACCGCAGCACTTCCTTCAGGTCGGCAGCCTTTTTCCAGATTTTTTCACCCATTTTTCTCTCACAATATCGGTTGAATATCCACACGGGTAAATCATCTTTCAGGATTTGAAGATCCTGCGGAAGTCCGTTTTCTGGATCCCACACCACGCGAAGGGGATTTTTTCCTTCCAGATGCCGCACGGTGAGCCGGGGGTTGTCCATAACGGCTGTCCGGTAACCTATGAGAATGGCATCGTGCTGAGCACGCAGCCAATGGATAAACAGATCGTCCGTCCCCTGGGTTATCTTTAAGGGATGGCTTCCGGGCCCGCTCATAAAGCCATCGGCCGTCTGGGCCCACTTGAGGGTAATGTAGGGCCTTCTGTAATTTTTCTGAACCAAATATGCACGGTTCAGATACTGAGCATCTTTTTCCAGAACACCCGTTAATACTTCCAGGCCCGCCTGACGAAGAATTTCCAGCCCCCGCCCGGAGACGCGCACATCTGGATCGCTATGGGCTACCACCACTTTTTTCAACCGGCTTCTCAAAATCAAATCTGTACAGGGCGGTGTCTTTCCGGTGTGACAACAGGGCTCCAGGTTCACGTAAAGCGTGCTGCCTTCCCGGAGTTCCATGGGCAGGCATTCCAGCGCCATCACTTCGGCATGGGCCTTTCCAAAGCCAGCATGCCAACCTTCAGAAATGATACGACCCTCCCGAACCACCACACTACCAACAAGTGGATTGGTGCGTGTGTGGCCAAGGCCCCTTTCCGCCAATTCCAGGCAACGGGCCATCATGACCGCATCAGTTTTGGAAAATTCTGGAGTCAAATCTGCCGCAAATTTCTTCACTTTACTGCCAAATGTCGATAGGCCTGCCCAAAGAAAATTCTCTTCCCTTTGTCAAGTCCTGGTTTAAATCTTCTTTAGAGGGGATCTCTTCATCGGAAGCGGACAACCTATTTTGGTGGCTTGCAGAGGAGGGTTTAGGTTACCCCCGCGCCCGCATTTTAGCTGAGGGAGGTCAATTCAGATTCAATGAAGGTGATTTGAGGAATTGGGTGTTGTGGTTGAAAAAACTCCGCGCACACTGGCCGGTTCAATACATCCTGGGCCACAGTTGGTTTTGTGGATTAAAATTGCGCGTCACCCCCCACACCTTGATTCCAAGGCCTGAAACGGAGGAGCTAGTGGCATGGACTCTGGAACTGGAAAAGCCTGGTATACGTAATTCCCCGCGCATCCTGGATGTAGGTACAGGCTCCGGGGCTATCGCCTTGGCCCTGAAAACCGCTTGGCCAGAAGCCACAATCGCTGGGCTGGATATTTCCAAGGAGGCCCTGGAGGTGGCCCGCTGGAATGCCCAAGCTCTCGGCCTGGATATAACCTTTTTTCAAGCCGACATTCTGAGCGAATCATGGCCCCGGCACAATTGGGACATTTTGATTTCCAATCCGCCCTATGTTCCTATTAGCCAACGACACCTCCTGGAAGCCCGTGTGCGTGACCATGAACCCGAATTAGCTTTATTTGTGCCCGACGAGGACGTGCTGAAATTTTACAGAATTCTTTTGGAGGCGGTGCAGCCAGGTCAAGTTGTGTATGTTGAATTTGGCGCAGATCAATTTCCGGGCCTCAGGGATTTGGCTATATCTTATGCGGCTAAGGATGTAGAGTTTAAAAAAGATAGCCAGGGAAAGTGGCGGATGGCCCGGATACAATTTTAATAAAGTTTAAGTATGCCTCAACGCAAAAATCTTGTGGTATTGTCCGGCGCTGGAATCAGCGCTGAAAGCGGCCTAAAAACTTTTCGAGGCGCGGGCGGTCTATGGGAAGGCCACCGCGTGGAGGATGTGGCCACTCCGGAGGCTTGGCGTCGCGATCCGGAGAGGGTTTTGCGTTTTTACAATGAACGCAGGAGCCAACTCGCCTTGGCCAAGCCCAATACCGCTCACTTTCTTCTGGCGGAATTGGAACAATGGTTGAATGTGCACATCGTGACCCAAAATGTGGACGACCTGCATGAGCGCGCTGGTAGCCGACAGGTGTTGCATTTACATGGATTGCTGACACAGGTGCGCAGCGAAAAAAATGAAAACCTTATTTTGGACTGGGGCTATAAAGAGCTGCATCTGGGCGACCTTGCGCCGGACGGCGCCCAACTGAGACCTCACGTGGTGTGGTTCGGAGAAATGGTACCGGCTATGGCCAAGGCAGCAGCCCTCGCCCAAAAAGCGGATTTTTTCCTTATTGTGGGGACATCGCTGCAGGTGTATCCTGCGGCCGGCCTCATAGCTTCCGTGCCACGGCATGTCCCTGTCTGGTATATTGACCCGGAGCCCGCACCCATTTATGAACAACATACAATCCATGTCATCAAAGCTCCGGCTTCAGAAGGACTTCGGATCTTCAGCCAACATATAATCGACCGACAAGGCCCCCATGAAAAGTTTTAATTCATCCAGCCGGCTCTTTGTTCCTGGCCGCATCAATTTGTTAGGAGAACATTTGGATTACAACGGAGGTCCTGTGCTTCCGTTCACTCTGGATAAAGGTCTCACAGCTGTTTGGCGCCCGCGGGATGATCACAGAGTTCAAATTTATTCCCAAGGACAGCCAACTGCGCTGGAATTGGATTTGCGGGATCTGGCAAGCCATTTCGATGTGAACCCCTGGTACCGTCCGTCCTTGGCCATGTTGCGGATGATGATGGAAAGCTATCCGGGGGCCTCACGGGGCTTTTCTGTGGACATCGCTTCAACGCTTCCGCCCGCAGCCGGCCTGTCCTCATCCGCCGCCACGGAAATACTCATGGGCTGGATTTTTTGCCGGGTCCAGAATATAGATCTCCCCCGTTCTGAACTGGCTTTGGCAGCTCAAAAGGCCGAACACCGATTTCTGAACGTGCGCTGCGGTATTATGGATATGTGGGCTATAGCCCATGGAAGAAAAAATTTTATAACACATATAGACTGTTCCGGACCTATCCATCAGTATCTGCCATTGTATCCTGAGCCCTGGCACATTGTAATCCTCCACAGCGGCATCAGCCGACGTTTGGAAAGTTCAGAATACAACGACCGGCGCGCCGCCTGTGAGCGGGCTTTGGCCCGGTTGCGCCAAAGGCACCCCATAACTCATTTGGCCGAGGCGGAGCCTGAAATGCTCGCCCTGCTGGAAGATCCCATAGAATTCCGACGCACCCGCCATGTCATCACTGAAACCCAACGGGTCTACCAAGCCATAGAAGCGCTAACCCGCGGAACGATCGAAGCTTTGGGCCCCTTATTAAAAGAAAGCCATGCCTCCCTGCGGGCGGATTATGAGGTGACTGGCGCGCCTGCAGATGCTATTGCTGAAGCCGCCAACAACCACCCGGCCTGCCTGGGCTGCCGGCTCACTGGCGCGGGTTTTGGAGGTTGTCTTGTGGCTTTGGTATTCAAGAATGAGGTAAAACAATTTGAGAGAGACGTTTTGGAAAATCTTCGCCTTCTGAATTGGGATTTACAACCCCAGATCATCCCCGTGGAAAGTGGAGAAATCCGGGAAGATTGAAGAATGCGCCACAAGGAGCTGAAACCCCCTTATTTTAATTCCCTAAGGAAAATTCCAATCAAGTCTATATTTGACGGGATGAAAGTGGTGATTTTTGCCGGAGGCCGAGGTTCACGTATTTCAGAAGAATCCTTGATCCGCCCCAAACCTATGATTGAAATCGGTGGTCGTCCCATCCTCTGGCACATCATGCGGCATTACAGCCATTTCGGTTTCAATGATTTCATTATTTGCTTGGGCTATAAAGGCCATCTCATCAAAGAATATTTCATCAATTACTACCACTATCACAGCGATCTGGAGGTGGATTTGAAGGCCAATACGCTGCGGGTGCTCAATCCACGGGCCGAGCCCTTCAGAGTCACACTGGTGGACACCGGTCTGGACACTATGACAGCCGGGCGCCTCAAGCGCGTCCTCCCCTACACGGAAGGCCAAACCTTCATGCTCACTTACGGTGACGGAGTTTCTGACATTGATATTTTGAACCTGATCCAGTTTCATCGTCAGCATGGTCGCATTTGCACAATGAGCGCCGTGCAAGCCGGAAGCCGCTTCGGGGTGGTGCAAATGGACGCACAGGGCCACGTGACGGGGTTTGCTGAAAAACCGGCCGACGAAGGAACGTGGATCAACGCCGGTTTTTTTGTTGTGAATCCTGAAATTGAACTCTATCTGAAAGGCGATGCGGACCAGGTGATGTGGGAGCGGCAACCCATGGACGACTTAGCCCGGGACGGACAGTTGGCCGCTTACAGACACTATGGATTTTGGAAATGTATGGACACCCTGCGCGACAAAGAACAACTGGAGGAACTGTGGCACAAGGGCGCTCCCTGGACCACTTAATACGCCTGCACCGATGATGAAGTCGTTGCTTCAGGAAGCATTCAAGGGAAAACGGGTATTTCTCACCGGCCATACGGGGTTTAAAGGCGCATGGATGGTGCATGTATTGCACCGATTGGGAGCGGAAGTGTGGGGCTATGCCCTGCCCCCCGAATCCGAGGACTGGCTTTATAGCCTTTCAAGGAGGGGACTCCTTCACCAGGAGAATCTGGAGGATATCCGTCATCCGGGAACACTGGGACTCGCTTTGCAACGCTGCAAACCACACTTTGTCCTGCACATGGCCGCACAATCCCTGGTGCGCCGTGGTTATTCGGAACCCCGCGCCACTTTTGAAACCAATGTCACGGGAACACTGAATGTGCTGGAAGCCGTGCGCCATGTTGAAATTCCTGAGCCTCCGCTGGCCGTAATGATTGTCACCACCGATAAAGTGTATGAAAATAATGAGCTGGGCAAGCCATTTCATGAAGGCGATCCCTTGGGCGGACATGACCCATATTCTGCCAGTAAAGCCGCTTGTGAAGTTTTGTGCGCAAGCTACAGGCGCAGTTTTCTGCAGGACGCCCGTCGTTTTGCCCTGGCCACCGTCAGATCCGGCAATGTCATTGGCGGAGGAGACAGGGCCCAAGACCGCCTGCTTCCGGATATTGTAAGAGCCTGGCGCAAAAAGGAGTCTGTGCGTTTGCGCTATCCCTTGGCCACACGTCCGTGGCAGCATGTGCTGGAACCACTAATCGCCTACCTGATGCTGTTGGCTTTGGCGCGCCAGCAACCATCCGCCTATTCAGAAGCCTGGAACGTGGGGCCCCAACCCTCCCAATCCTTGTCCGTGGCCGAAGCAGCCGCCCTTTTTTGCCAGCACCTGGGGGCCCCGCCACCTGACAGGGAGCCCCAGGAAAGCCAACCCCAGCATGAAGCCAGATATCTGGCGTTGAGTATTGAGAAAATCACCCAAAAAACCCCTTGGCATCCCCGTCTGTCCATGCAAGAAGCGATCCAATGGACCGCAGATTGGGAAAAAGATCCTCGGGCAGCCTCCGAAAAATGTTTTGAGCAAATTGAACGCTACCTCGACTTATGGAACTCCTGAAGACCCCGCTTCCGGGCCTTCTCTTGGTAAGAAATTTCACCGCCCGCGACCCGCGAGGGCTATTTGTGAAAACCTTTCGGGCAGATGTATTTGTTTCAGCCGGCTTGAATTTCCAAATCCGGGAATCTTTTTACTCCATCTCCCAGGCCGGCGTCATCCGGGGTATGCACTTTCAGAAGCCGCCTTATGGCCAGGCAAAGCTTGTGTGTTGCCCTGCCGGCGAAGTGGAGGATGTGGTTCTGGACATTCGGAAGGGCAGCCCCACGTATGGTCGGTACTGGTCCGTGCGACTCACTGCCGAAAATGCTCTGGGGCTTTTTATTCCCGAAGGTTTTGCCCATGGTTTTCAGGCCATTAAAGATCAGAGTTTGATGGTGTACTATGTCTCCTGTGAAAACCAACCCGAGGTGGACATGGGCTTGCGTTGGGACAGCTTCGGCTTCACCTGGCCTTTGGCCCCTACGGCCATTTCGGAACGGGATCGCCAATGGCCTTTGTTCAACAGGAGTTTCTCCTCCCCTTTTGATTAGCCTATTATGAAAGTGCTGGTCATCGGCGCATCGGGACTTGTGGGTGGGCAGTGTTTTCGCCTTTTTTCTGCGCAACCCGGCTTTCGCGTGGCCGGCAGTTACTTTAGCTTTCCCCTCGCCGGGCTTAGCTGTATCGACACCTTGCGGGCCCATGCCTTGTTCCGTTGGGCTGATGAAAACTTCGTACCGGACCTCATCCTGCAGTGTGGGGCCCTCACCCATGTGGATTATTGCGAAAGCCATCCAGAAGAGAGTTTTCAGAAAACGGTGGTGGCCCATCGCCATGTGCTCGAATTCAGCCGCCAATGCGGGGCCAAGGTGGTATTGTTTTCCAGCGATTACGTCTTTGATGGCCGAAGCGGTCCCTACGTGGAGACCGACCCGGTGAACCCTTTAAGCGTCTACGGAAAACACAAACGACTTACAGAGGAAGAAACTCTGGCACATTCAAGCCGACATCTGGTCCTGCGCATCACCAATGTATATGGCCGCGAAGTCCGGGGAAAAAATTTTGTAGCCCGCATTCTGGATCAAATACAAAAGGCTTCCCACATTCATCTCCGGTTGCCGGTGGATCAATATTCCACCCCCGTGGATGCTGCGGATGTGGCTGCGGCTACGTTGATGCTTGTAAGAGCCGGCCAAGCCGGACTTTTCCATATTGCAGGCACAGATTTCATGAACCGCGTGGAGCTGGCTCTCACAGTTCTTCGCACGTTAAATTATGAGCGTTACACTCTGGAGGCCCTTCCTACCCAGGCCCTCGGACAGGCCGCCCCCCGCCCGCTTTTGGGAGGCCTGATTGCCCAGGCCTTCAAAAACCTCTTTCCGGAGTTTGCGTTCGGCACGGTGCGTACTTTTGTGGAAGGGTGGAAGAAATCGGAATGATTTCCTACTAAAAGAAAACTTTTTTCCCTTACATATGGAAATAATTAATGGTCCTTGGGATAATAGACTTTGGACATTGGTTAATGAAACCCAGAAGACCATTAAAATAATTTCTCCATTTATAAAAATGGAAACCTGTAAAACATTAATACAAAACAAACCTACCTCCACCCGTCTCCAACTCATTACCTCCTTAAATATATCTTCCGTTTGCTTCGGCTCATTGGATCTTCCCGCTTTGGATCTTATTTTGAAAAATAAAGGAAAAATCAAAAATTATCCTAAAGTTCATGCCAAAGTTTATATATTCGATGAGGATACTGCAATTGTAACTTCTTCCAATTTAACGCCGGGGGGGCTAAAATATAATTTTGAATATGGGATATTAATTCAAGAGGAGAAATATGTACAAAAGATAATTTATGACTTTAATGAAGCATTCTATTCGGATGCTTGCTCCAATGTAACATCAAGGGATTTGGATTTTTTGGCAAAATTATCTCAAAAAATTGTTCGTCCTTCCCTTCATTTTAATGGTTTTTCTGACAGCCAGCCTGAAATAGAAATCTCATATCAAATCTTAACAGAGGTGCTCAGCGGTTGGAAAAAAGAAGTGTTTCAGAAATTGAATGAAATAGATAAATCCACAATACAATTAAAGGATCTTTTACAATTCGTTCCAGAATTTCATAAGCTATACCCCAACAATCATTATATTGAAGCTAAGATTCGCCAAACCCTTCAGTTCTGAGGGATCTTGGATTACTGGAATTTCTTGGAAACGGAAGATACAAAAAGAAATGGAAGAAATAAAATTTTTCTTTTTGAAAAAATCCATATCCTTCCAGATTTTCCGGATTTATCCTTAGTTCCTGATGGGGCTGCCATCCTTCAGAAATATCCTCTAAATATGGACTTTTTTTAACTGAAAGTGTAAAGAAGTCCAAATCCAAGGGTCGTCCTTAAGAAACACCCCAAAGAATGTGAAAAAGGGTTTTAAAATAAAATGCTCAAAACTTCTCCGTTTCATGAGTAATCAGATTATTTTCCTGATCTTTTGGGAACAAGGAATTACGATAGTCCAAGGCCCACGAACACAGGCCAGGATATCAGAGCAGCAGGCTGAGCGGCTCCTCTAAAAATTGACGCAGCGTTCGGAGAAATGCTGCGCCGGTGGCGCCATCTACCGCGCGGTGGTCGCAGCTGAGCGTGAGTCGCATGCGGCGGCCGGGAACCACTGACCCTCCTCTCACCACGGGCTCTTCCCGCACAGCGCCCACAGCTAAGATAGCCACATCGGGCGGGTTGATAATTGCGGTGAACTGATCTATCCCAAACATTCCAAGGTTGCTGAGGGTGAAGGTATTGCCCTCCATCTCCTGGGGCTGAAGTTTTTTGTCGCGGGCGCGGGCGGCCAGGTCGCGCACAAGCTGTGAAATCTCGCGGAGATTGCGCCGATGGGCATCGGTGATGACAGGCACCACCAGGCCTTCCTCCACAGCCACCGCCACGCCGATATGAACGCGGTGGTGGTAGCGGATTTTATCCCCGAGCCAGGAAGCGTTGACTTTAGGGTGTTGTTCCAAAGCTGCGGCGGTGATGCGGATGAGAATATCGTTGAGGGAAATTTTGAGATCATGGGCTTTATTGAGCCGTTCACGGGCTTCCACAAGCCGTTCCACATCTACGTCCACGGTAAGATAGAAGTGGGGCGCTGTAAACTTGCTCTCGCTCAGGCGCCGCGCGATGGCTTTGCGCATTTGAGACAAGGGGACGTCTGTATAATCCTGCCCGGATCCAACAACAGGGGCCACGGCCGGAGTTGGTACTGTTTTAACGATTGGAACCTGGCCTTCCACATCGCGTCGGACAATACGACCTCCCTCGCCGCTGCCTTGCAGCGCAGAGAGATCCAAACCCTTTTCTCGGGCTATTTTCCGGGCCAGCGGCGAGGCTTTAATGCGCCCGTCGTTTTCTTCGGCTACCGAAGTCGCGGCGGCAGGCGCGGAGCCAGCAGCGGCATGCTCGGTCGGCGCTGAAGCCTCGGGCTGCGATGAGGCTGCATTTTCCTGGTTCAAGATTGGGGTGATGTCTTCCCCGGCTTGTCCCAGAATAGCCAATATGCTGTCCACGGGAGCGGTCTGGCCTTCCTCCACGCCACGGTATAGCAGCACGCCCTCCTGGAAGGACTCGAATTCCATCGTAGCTTTATCGGTTTCAATTTCGGCCAAAAGGTCGCCACTCTTTACGGGGTCGCCCACTTTTTTGTGCCAACGTGCCACAACACCTTCGGTCATGGTGTCGGAGAGTTTGGGCATGCGTACGATTTCTGCCATACTTTATTCGGTAATAAAAGGATAATCCGGCTGGGTGTAGACAAATTTGTAGAGATCTTCAGGAAGGGGCAGCGGAGATTCTTCAGCAAATTGCACACTTTCATCCACCAAAGCTTTCACATGGGCCTGGATACCGGAAATTTCTTCCGGTGTGGCCAGTTGTTTTTGAAGAATAGTTTGAAGCGTTGTTTCGATGGGATCCATGGCCTTGTATTCTTCCACTTCTTCCTTTGAACGGTACGTCTGGGGGTCGCTCATGGAGTGCCCCTTGTAGCGATACGTGCGCATCTCCAGCAGTACGGGGCCGCGTCCCTGTCGGGCATGCTCGGCTGCATCCGCCACAGCCTGGTGCACCTCTTCGCAGCGCATGCCGTTCACAGGGTATGAGGGCATTTCAAAAGCGCAACCCAGCTTATACAGGTCGGTGACGTTGCTGGTGCGCTCCACGGAAGTGCCCATGGCATATTGGTTGTTTTCGATAATAAAAATCACGGGAAGTTTCCAGGTCATGGCCATGTTTAGGGTTTCGTGAAAGGCGCCCTGGCGTACGGCGCCATCGCCCATAAAGCAGAGGGTGATCAGGTCAGAACCACGGTATTTGTCCGCAAAAGCGATTCCTGCGCCCAGAGGGATCTGCCCGCCCACAATGCCATGCCCGCCAAAGACGTTCAGTTCCTTGGAAAACATGTGCATGGAGCCACCGCGCCCGGAGGAACACCCCGTGGTGCGACCAAATAATTCAGCCATAACAAATTTGGGGTGCATGCCCCGCACAATCGGGTGCACATGACAGCGGTACGCCGTGATAACCCTGTCCTCGGGCCGGATCGCTGTTTCGCACCCCACCACCACCGCTTCCTGGCCAATGTAGAGGTGACAAAATCCGCCGAATTTTTGTCGGGTGTACAGTTCGCCGCATTTTTCTTCAAAACGGCGGCAGAGGAGCATTTTTTCGTACCAAAACAAATAGGTTTCTTTGGAAAATTCTATGTCTGCAGGCATTCTTTTAAAGTCTTAATGAAAAGGTCAAAAGTAGCTATCATCGCGGATTCAGAGGCGGCTTCAGGGTGAAAGCAAAAGGTAAAAGAAGCGACGCGTCTTCCAAAAAAATCCACCGCTGAAAACCGGAAGGAAAGTACAGAGCCATGGGAGACTCCTGGCGGCGGAGGGATTCGCTGATCACCTGGCGGCAAGCGCCACAAGGCGCCAGCACGGACTCAGCCTGAGGAATGAAAATGAACAGCGCTTTTACGGCCAGGCCAGGCCAACGAGCGCCAGCAAAAAACAGGGCTACGCGTTCTGCACATAAGCCGGAGGGATATGCCGCGTTCTCCTGATTGCTGGCCGAAACCAGGGCGCCATCTTCCATTTCCAGCGCACAACCCACCGGAAAACCCGAATAGGGCGCATAAGCAGATTCAGCCGCCGCACGCGCCGCGTCGAACAGACGCAATTCGCGGGGCCCGAAGTCCGATGGGAAACTCAATTCCCTGTAGGTGAAATGGAATTGCCCCAAAGCTTTTACATCCATAATTGTGAACAAAAGTGCAACATCAGCGGAATGTCAGAAAATTTTCGCACACCATGCAGCGCAGGCTGCCTCCGCCCACCTGTTCGAGGGTTGACAGGGGCACAAATCGTCTTGGAAGGTCCGGTGGCAGGTGGGCCTCCAACACAGGTTGGGCGCCTTGGGAAGCCCACAGCGTGGGGCCTTCGTTCCCTTTAAGAATCAGCACGTTGGCGCCAAAACAGTCCAAAGCCGAGAGCGGCAAAGCCACCACCTTTCGCCCCTCGGCGCCCAGAAAGGCCTCCAATTCAGAGCGAGAGCCTGGATCGGGGACTGTGTCCGGGATCCATACCACACATTCCGGCGCCACGCTGAGCATCACGTTGGTGTGATACAAGGGCCGGCCGGTGCCCGGATGCCGGGTCTCAAAAATCACCGGTTCATACCCCAGCAGACGGGACACAAGCACGACCAAGGTTTTGTGAGTGCGGGAGGAGATGGCCGCATACACCCGGCGGAAGCGGATGTCAAAAACCAAGCTGCCGGTGCCTTCCAAAAATTGCCTATGGGTTTCAAAACCGCTAAAATCCAGAACTTCAGAAACCTCACAGGCGCCCTTCAAAAAATCGAGGATCAGGGGATTACGCTCCAGGCGTCGATTTTCAGCCATCATGGGATACAGTGCCACCCGCCCGTCCGGATGCGTGCTTAGCCAATTGTTGGGAAATACGGCATCGGGCAGGTCCGGTGCCGGCGGATCAAATACGTCCACCCGAACCCCCTCTTGCCTAAGTTGTCCCACAAAATTTTCAAATTCATCCAGGGCAAGGGAAGCCAAGCTCTGGCCCTGAGCCGGCTTCTGAAAATCGTTGTCCACCGCTGTACTGGGATTAAAACCAAAATCCAGCGGCCGCACCATTACCACAGACGAGGCAACGCGCCTGGTATTTTTTTCATCATAGGGGGAGGTGAGAAACGCTTCAGATAACAAAATTTCAAAAATTACGTATTACTTTCACGTTTTTCTGTGAGTACAAAGGTATTTTCCGGGTGTCTATTGGCGTTCATGGGGTATTTGCCGGCTCTCTGGTCCCAAATCACTGTGCAGGATTGCCAGGGAGCCATTCCCGTCTGTCAGTGGCAATATTCCACATCCAATGCTTACACAGGCTGCGGCGGCAATTGTCAGGAAATCAATCCTTCTATTTCATGCCTTGGCGGCGGAGAATTGAACAGCGTATGGTATGCCTTTAACATTCAGACCGATGGCAACCTGAATTTCACCATTCATCCCAACAACCCTCAAAACGATTATGACTGGGCGCTCTACAATCTCACCAACGCCACCTGTGCTGACATTTATACCAATCCTTCCCTTCAGGTTTCCTGTAATTTTATAGGCCTCCCAGGGCCCACAGGAGCCAACGGTGGCCCACCCCCGCAAAACAATCCCGTGGTGCCAGTCCTGGCCGGTGAAACTTATGTTCTGGTGATCAGCGTATATCCAGGCCCTGGAAATGGCACCCAGGGCGGCTATCTCATCGACTTTAGCCAGTCCACGGCCCAAGTGTTCGACAATCAGCCCCCTTCCCTGTTGAAGGTGGACTTGCCGGTGGCTTGCTCTTCGGACTCGCTGATTGTCTTTTTCAGCGAAAATGTCAAGTGTTCCGAATTGCAACCGGGGACTTTCTCTCTTCAGGGGCCCAATGGTCCGGTGGCGGTGACCTCCGTACACAGTACGGATTGCTCGGCCGGTGCCTCGTACAGCAAACGCGTGCGCCTCACCGTGGCGCCGCCTTTTACGTCCAGCGGCACTTACACCCTGGCCCTAGCCAGCGGCATCTCTGACCAGTGCGGCAATTACGCCAATCCGGCCACATCCACGCCGCTCACCTTCCAGGTGAATGCCCTGCAAAAAGATTCTGTCTGGAGCCAAAACACCCAGTGCAGCGCTCCCACCGGCCAGGCTGGCATGCTGGTGAGCGGCGGGGTACAACCTTACCAGTACACTTGGACTCCCAATGTGTCCTCTTCCAACTCCGCTTCCAGCCTCGATGCCGGCACCTACACCCTCACCGTCACCGATCAGCAGGGTTGCAGTATCTCCCATAGTTTTTTGATCGAAAAAATTATCCCATTCACCATAAGCCTCAGCCAGACCCCGGACACCTGCCAGCAAAATAAAGGCACGGCCACCGCCACCATCAACGGAACAGGCACTTCCTTCACATATCAGTGGAACGACCCCCAGGCCCAAACCACGCCCACTGCCACCGGGCTTCAGGCATATCAAAGCTACACCGTCGTAGTCACCGACCAGGACGGTTGTCAACGCACCGGCAGCATCGTGGTGCAAAACATGATAAATCCCAACCTGCAGGCCTCATTTCAGGTGGTGCCGGACAGTGTGGATCTCCTTTTTCCCACCTGCAAGCTCATCAACACGTCTCAGGGCTATCAAAGCTTCAAATGGGAATTCCTGGGCCGTGTGGTCACGGATACTCTTAATCCGGTGCTCACTTTCAGCACCTACGGCGAATACGATATCTTCCTCACCGTGTACGACCATTTAGGCTGTTCTGCGATGGCCTACAGACCTGTGCGCGTGTATTCTGACTTGCATTTGTACCTGCCCACGGCCTTCACTCCCAACGATAACGACATCAACGAAGTATGGCGCCCGAAGGGCGTCGGCTTCGATACCACCACCTACGAATTGAGGGTGTTTGATCGTTGGGGCCATCTGGTCTTTGAAACCCGCAACTATCTGGCTTCCTGGAACGGTCAAGACCTCAAGGGCGCACCTTTGCCCCAGGGCATCTATGCCGTCCGCGTTACGATGAAGGACATCTATGGCCTGCCCCGCCAGTTTATGGGACACGTCACGTTGTTCCGTTGAAAGAACTTAAAGAAATCCTCGTAGGCAAAGCCAAAACAAAGAGTCCATTTTTTTTCACACCGCTAAAGAATCTACTTTTCTCATTAAATATTAATTATTGACTAACAACATTTTATTAAATCTGGATAAATACATTTTTTTAAGATACATTGTTTCCGCGCCGAAATCAAGATCCCTTTTGGGCCAGAGGGAAGCTCCTGTTTAAAGGGATTAATGATGATTAATTAAATATTTGGTTTAAGAGAAATTATTAATTGTTTTGTATTCAAATAATTAAAGATATTTCTCAAAAAGATTTTTTGGAGCTGAAGGCGGCCGCTATGGCCTTCAAAACTTTATAGACCATAGGACAAATGCCAGAGAAAATGCGTTGGATAGCGTAATTTTGGTTTTTTAGGACGTTACATCCAGGTTTTCCCCGAAATGGCTTATTACGTTAATATCTTTTCCCCGGCTACCTATCAAATATTCACCCATTCCGACAGAACCTTATCGGGCTTCAGGGAAAGACATAAAGGGGTGGCCTCCACAATCCAACCGGGAGATAAATTTATATGTTATGTCACAAAGCTATCCCGATGGGTGGGGGTTTTGGAAGTGAAAAGTTCTTGCTTTGTGGATCCTGCTCCCCTATTCTCTGAAATTCAGGATCCTTTCGTCATACGATTTCGTGTGCAGCCTTCGGTGTGGCTTCCACTGGAAAAGGCCATTCCCATGGAGGCGGATCTCCTATGGAACAACCTTTCATTCACCCAACATTTGCCCAAAAAAAGCGCCGGTTGGACCATCATGGTTCGGAGCAGCCTGAAAAGGCTCGCCGACAACGACGGTGCATATTTGGAGAAAATTTTACTGGATCAACTGAACAATCCTATCATTTTTAACCTAGATGAAACAGATCACAAGAAATTAAAAACCACCATCGTAAAAACGCAGGATTATAGGCAGGTGCCCGTTGCCATTCCGGAAAATGAAAATTTTGTCCCGGAGGCGCAAGGTGCGCAGCCCACCGCCCCACGGGATTCCATCCTCATCCAGGCGCTTTTAGCAGAGGTGGGAGAGCGCATGAATCTAAAGATTTGGCTGCCCCGAAGCGACAGGCAGAAAGTGTTGGAAATTTGGAAACCTAAAACCCACTGCTTACTGCAACAACTCCCGCTGAATTATGATGATGCCACTTTAAAAACTATCGAAAATATTGATGTCCTCTGGATCCGGGGCCGTTCCATCGTGCGGGCTTTCGAGGTGGAGCACACCACTTCGGTGTACTCCGGTATTTTAAGAATGGCCGATTTAATGGCCTTGCAACCCAATCTGAACATTCAGGCCCACATCGTGGCGCCCTTGGAACGAAGGGATAAAGTATTGAAAGAAATATCCCGGCCGGTTTTTGCTTTTTTAGAGAAAGGCCCCTTATCGGAATCCTGCTCTTTTATCTCTTACGAATCCGTGCAAGAGCTTTCTAAGGAAAAGAGACTTGAATACATGTCGGATGCGGTTTTGGATGCGTATGCAGAATATGCTGAAGAAGCGGATATTTAAATCAAAACATTTTTTTAAAATCTTTACTAATCAATTTCATTAAACTGATTGGCAATCATGTGGCGTTCGCCGAATATTAAAATATGATTATTATTATTTTTTATAAATAATTATTGTATGCCATTTGGTTGAAAAGCCAAACCTGTAGTTTGCCCATGTTTTTTAGACATTATTCAATAATCTAAAGGTTAATCTTTACATTTTAATAAAATTTGCGCCCCAAACAAGGGATTGTTCCCGGATGCATAATCTATACACGCCTCTGGGTAAAAAATCTAAAGGCCAGGAAAAAGGCTCGGAAGGCGAGACCCGGGCCACGGTTTGGGCCACGCGGCGCCCGTCGGTGGAATATACCTCCAGCACAGCGGTCTGCAGGGGGAAGGCAGTCTGAATCCACAACACATCGCGCACGGGATTCGGAAATAGGTGCACCCCCCCGGAGGCAGACAATCCGCTCAACCCCACAGGCGCCAGCTTGAGGGTATCACAGATTTGGACAGTGTCGGAACAATGGGGGTCAAAGACCCGAAAACAGGGCAGATAATTACCGTAGCCCCCGTAGGTATGAACGGGGTCGTTGGTGTACAGGGCGGCAGCGCCGTCGCCAAAAATCCATTCAAACCAGATGCTGCCGCCGGGGGGATAATCCGGCTCATTCTGAAATTGCACCGTCAGTCCCGAAACACTATGACTTATCAAAGGTTCGCAGTTGGTGGCTCCCGTGATAACAAGGGTATCGCACACCACGAAGGGGAGTGCGCACTGGGGATGCGTGTAGGTGAGGCACACCACATAGGTCCCCGGCTGGGCATAGGTGTGCTGGGGATAGTCGCCTGAAGCCGTGGCACCGTCGCCAAAGCTCCACTCGAGGGAAAATGGCGCCCCGCTGCCTATAACGGGATTGTGGTAAAAATGCACCGTGAGGCCGTTGATGGTGTAGCCAAAATTGGCCGTACAGGGCGCGGGCGCTCCTATAGTAATATATTCGCAATGAGCCCACACCGGCACATCAGGACAGGGCAGGCCATCGGCAAACAAGCATACATAATAGGTGCCGGCGCCGGGAAAAGTGTGTGTGGGATTGTTGACGCCGGAAACCACCCCGCTCAGATCCCCAAAATCCCAATAAAAATTGACTGGCGGGGTCAGAGGCGGCTGCGCCTGAAAGCTCACAGTGAGACCGCTGATCTGATAGGCATACGTGAAAACACAGGAATCCGGGACGCTGATATGCACCGAATCACAGGCCGATTGAATGGGCGCGGCGAAGCATTGTGGCATATGCGCCGTGGCGCACACATAAAAGTCGCCGGGAAACCAGTAGGTGTGCAAAGGATTGTTTCCTGTGATCAGGCTGCCATCGCCCAAATCCCAAACAAGGGCGCTATCGGGAAGCACAGGACTGTTAAAAAACTGCACACTGAGACCATTGGTCACCTGTGAAATGGAGAATTGGCACGTATCGGCTGCGGACAAATCCACCGGGTGGCACACCACGATGGGTTGGGCTCCGCAAGCCGGGTCGTTCACGGTCATGCAGGCGTTGTACAGACCGGGCATGGTGTAGAAATGAGACGGGTCGTTGCTGTTGAACCAGCCGCCGTCTCCAAAATCCCAAAAAATGTTGGCTGGGGCTTGGACGTTGGGTGTATTGTTGAAGAGGGCTGTGTTGCCGTTGAGGGAAAAAGTAAAATCGTAGAGGCAGGAAGCGCCGGTGACCTGGATGGTTTGGCAGGTGGTTTGGGGGGCTCCGCCATTGCAACCCGACCAGATGGAAGTCATACACACCGTGTAAGTGCCGGGGGCGGCGTAGGTGTGGATGGGATTGTTTACATTGGTGAGCGAAGCGCCATCGCCGAAATCCCAAAGAACAGTGGCCTGAGGAAAGGTCCAATCCGGCTGATTGTCAAACAACACCTGCAACCCGTTGAGCGTGTAGGTGAAAGTGGGCGGGCACTGGGCCCACAGCCTGGGAACGAGAAGTGCCCATGCAACACACCACAGCAAAAACCTACGCATAAGCGTCTACGGATGAAATCTGGTACGGCCGCCGGCGGAAATATCCATGCACCATGCGCCCCTTGCTCAGGCCCTGGCGCAGCCATTTCTGAACAGATTCGGGTAAGGCAATCACCGTCTGGCACACCGAACTGCAACAATTATGAAATTTTTTGCCGCAATCATCGCACTGGATAAACAATAAATGGCACCCGTCGTGGGCACAGTTCACCTGGCGGGCGGTGGGCCTTCCGCATTGCTGACAGCGGCTTATAATTTCCGATGAAATGGGCTCCCCTAAACGGTCATCAAACACAAAATTGACCCCGTGAAATTTATTGACCAGACCTTTTTCCTTGACTTGCCGGGCGTATTCAATGATGCCCCCTTCCAGCTGATAGACTTTTTCAAACCCATGATGGCGAAACCACGCCGAGGCCTTTTCGCAGCGAATACCACCGGTACAGTACATCACACTTGGGCGGTGACGATAATCTTTAAGTTTGTGAAGCGCTTCGGGAAGCGCTTCACGGAAAGTTTCAGCAGATAGCCCCAGAGCCTTTTCAAAATGGCCGACAGCATATTCATAATGGTTGCGCATATCCACCACCAGAGTGTCTGGATGATCCGTTAAACGATTGAAAGATTCTGCATCCAAATAAATTCCAGGCTTCGAGGGATCAAAGGCAGGGTCATTCAGGCCGTCGGCCACAATTTTCCGGCGCACTTTTACATGGAGTTTCCGAAAAGAAGGAGCCGTTTCGGCCACGGCGCGGTTCAGACGCATATTCTCAAGGCCTGGAATGGCATAGAGAAAGTCCCGGACGGCTTCGAAATGTTTGGGATTACAACTGACCTGACCATTCACCCCCTCCAGAGCCACATACACGCGGCCCAGCACCCCCAAGCGCTGAAAACCTTCGTAGAGCCGGTTCCTGAATGCCTCAGGGTCGTCAATTGGAAGATATTTATAAAAAGAAAATGTGATTTGAGACAGCGCCAACTTTCAGGAATTTTTGTCAGAACAACAAAATTAATTTTTCGGAAAACATCGGAAGATGGTTTTAAATTCTAAAGGCCGAATTTTACACCCGGATGCATGAGACCCTGCCCCGTATTCAGGACTCCTTTCCCTGGGGTGAGGACCTTTGGCTAAAAGCCAGTGCAGGCCCCTTTTTGCCGGAAAGCTGGGAAAACGAATTGCGGCAGGGCCCTTGGTACCGGTTGTTTTTACCCCGGGCCTTGGGTGGCGCTCAGTGTTCTTTGCCTCAAGGGTTGGAGGTGTTAATTCAGGCGGCGGCGCATCAAGGAAGTTTAGGTTGGCGGGTGAATTTAGGCGCCGGAGCGGGTTTTTTTGCTGGCTGTATGGCACCGGAAACCGCCCGGCAGGTATATTCCGCGCCGGGTTCGGTAGTTGCGGGGAGCGGCGCCGCCAAGGGCCGCGCTCGCTGGGATGGAAAAAACTGGCGGTTGAGTGGCACCTGGCAGCATTGTACGGGCGCACTGCAAGCCACCGCGTTCACTTTCAATGCTATTACAGACGAGGGTCAAATTCGGACTTTTATACTTCAACCCGACCAGGTACAAATTCTGAAACACTGGCCCTATTTTGGCCTGAAATCCAGCCACACCTACACTGTGCAAACTCCTGAAGAGGCTGTTGTGGAGCCGCACATGATTTTTGACATCGGAAAGGCACATCAATTTTGGGATTATCCTTTATACAGAATGGATTTCATGGTGTTTGCCAAATATTGCATGGCCGCATCCCTCGTGGGAATGGCGCTGTGTGTGTGCCACCACGCGCATGCCTGGACCGCCGCAGGGTCCAAGGCCAATCCGCACTTTTATCAGGCGCTCCGACTTTTAGAAACTGCGGCCACCCATGCCCGCGAAATCCTGAACGCGGACTCTGAAAAATTGTACAAGCGCTTGCTTCACAATTCGGCCGATTCAGACCATACCTTTCCTTCCGCCACAATTTTTAAGAAAATTTCGGAAATATTACAATATTCCTGGCAGCTTTTTCAATCCGGCGGCATGGATATGTGCCGGGAAGATGTGCCGGTGCATCAGGCCCTCCGGGATATGTGGCTGGCCGGGCAGCATTTTTTGGTCAAATAGTCCCTTGAGACAAACAAAGAAATAGAAAACAGAATAAGCTTTTCTCAGTCAAAAAAATGGATTATCGGCTTTGAAGAGCTTCGGATATCAATTCAAAAATCACTTGGCCGGGATTGAGGCCCGCTGCAATTAGTTGCTGAGGCACAATGCTCTGCGCGCTGAAGCCCGGCACAGTATTCACTTCTAAAAAATAAGGTATGCCTTCTTTAGTGAGAATAAAATCCACCCGCACAATGCCCCGGCAATGGAGGGCCTTGTACACCAGGCGGGCTTTTTCCTGCAAAAGGGCGGTGAGTTCCGGTGCAATGGCCGCAGGCGTGACTTCTGAAGAAGCGCCTTCATATTTGGCGGCATAGTCAAAAAATTCCCTGTGGGGAATGATTTCCGTCACTGGAAGGGCGTGTATTTCGTCCCGGAGTCCCACCACACCGCAGGTGAGTTCCCGCCCGGGGATAAAAGTTTCGCACATCACCTCCGCGTCATGCAGGAAAGCATCTTCCAGGGCGGGCTCCAAATCTTCAGCACTCTTCACCTTGTGGGTGCCGAGGCTGCTGCCCCCATTGGCCGGTTTCACGAAAAGAGGCAGACCTAAGGCGTCCACGATCTTCGAAAAATCTATCGGGAAGCCGCGCCGCACAAGCACTGAAGCAGCCAAGCCCACGGGAACCTCCCGCAGCATCTGCTTGCAGAGATATTTGTTCATGGTGATCAGGCTGGTGCGAAAACCACAACCCGTGTAGGGCATGCCGATCATATCCAGATAACCTTGCAGACGTCCGTCCTCACCTGGGCTGCCGTGGATGATATTGTACACGACATCAAATGAAAGCTTGCGTCCCTCGGCCGGATGGAGAAAAGAAAAATCATCTTTGTTGAGCGCACACTGCAAGCCTTCCCCCAAAACCTGCCAATGAGAACCTCGGATTTCTACCAACCAAGGCTCCAGAGGAAAACCCTTTAATGCTTCCATGACCCTGAGCGCGCTTCGGCGCGAAATCTCGTATTCTCCCGTGTTCCCACCCCAAACGACAGCAACTCTTGGATGATGCCCAGCCATGAGCCAAAACAAAAACTCAAAAGGATAGGGTGAAGGGGCGTTGAAAAAAATTTGTAAACGCTCTGAGGTTAAAACCGGCTTCGCAATTTTTTTTAGGGGGAAATTCCCCGTCGAGGCCGGCAACAGAGCGGAAAACGGGACTCGAACCCGCGACCCTCAGCTTGGGAAGCTGATGCTCTACCAACTGAGCTACTTCCGCTGCGCAGAGCCTTCCACGGGACTTGAACCCGCGACCTGCTGATTACGAATCAGCCGCTCTAACCAGCTGAGCTAAGAAGGCTTCTGAGGCACAAAAATACAAAGCCTGAAAAAAAATAAGAACCTCCGCGCCGCCATCGGCGGCTCTATCTTTGGCCCCGCATGGGACTCAAATGTGGTATCGTAGGACTCCCCAACGTGGGGAAGTCCACCCTGTTCAATTGTCTCTCCAGCGCCAAGGCTCAGGCGGCCAATTTTCCATTCTGCACCATCGAACCCAACCTGGGCGTGGTGCAAGTGCCCGACCCCCGGCTCACACGTCTGGCCGACATCGTGCGACCTGAAAGGGTGGTGCCGGCCACTGTGGAGATCGTAGACATCGCGGGCCTGGTGCGCGGGGCCAGCCGGGGAGAAGGTCTGGGTAATCAATTTTTGTCGCATATACGGGAATGTACGGCTCTAATTCATGTGCTGCGTTGCTTTGAAAATCCTAATATCGTGCATGTGGACGGCAACGTGCACCCCTTGAGAGATAAAGAAGTGATCGACACAGAATTGCAGTTAAAGGACTTAGAAACCGTGGAAAAACGGCTGGCTCGGGTGGAAAAACAAGCCAAAACCGGCGGAGATAAAGAAGCCCGCCGCGCTTATGAGATTCTGCTGGAGGTGAAAAAACATTTAGAAAAAGGCCAGAATGTGCGGAGTCTGGATTTGAAACCCGAGGACAGAGACTGGCTGGCCTCCCAACAACTCCTCACCGATAAGCCCGTGTTGTACCTCTGTAATGTGGATGAGGCTTCTGCAAAAACCGGGAATGCCCATTCCCGGGCCGTAGAAGACATGGCGGCCGCGGAGGGCGCCGCCACCCTTACCCTGGCGGTGGCGACGGAGGAGTCTATTGCCCAGTTGGAAACGTATGAAGAGAAACAGTTGTTTCTTCAGGAATTGGGACTGGAGGAGCCTGGCGTGAACCGCCTGATCCGTGCCGCGTACAACATGCTCAATCTCCAGACTTTCTTCACAGCCGGTCCTAAGGAGGTCCGGGCCTGGACTATTCCGCGTGGCGCCACGGCTCCAAAGGCAGCCGGTGAAATACACAGCGATTTTGAAAAGGGTTTCATCCGTGCCGAAGTCATAAAATTTGAGGATTTTGTGCGCTTCGGTTCCGAAAGCGCCTGCAGAGAGAATGGAAAATTATCCATAGAAGGAAAAGATTATATCGTGGAAGATGGGGATATCATTCACTTCCGATTTAACGTCTGAATGCACCTAAATTTCTTTGGGGCGGCCATGTGGAAAGTGCTGGCGGAGAACGTGGTGGTAGCGCTAAGGAGCATCCGCAGCCAGCTGATGCGGACGGTGCTCACGATGCTCATCATCGCTTTTGGTATCATGTCGCTGGTGGGAATGCTCACGGCCATTGACGTTTTGGAACAAAGCATTGGGGCCTCCTTTTCTTTTATGGGGGCCAACACTTTCACCGTATCCGGAAATGCCGGCAAGATGAAAGTCAGCCGCCGGAAATCTCGCGCCCTTCCTTACCGCGCTCTCAGTTTCGAGGAAGTGACCGCTTTCCGCGAACGTTACACCTTTCCATCTGTGGTATCGTTGAGTGTGGAGCTCACGGCCACGGCTGTAGTTAAATTCCAAAACAAAAAAACCACACCGAATGTGAATGTGACGGCTGTCGATGAAAATTTTCTCACCACCGGAGGCTACACAGTGCAGGAAGGCCGTAATTTTACAAGTCGGGAAGTCCTAGCCGGTGCGCCGGTGTGCCTGGCCGGCAGCGAAGTGAATAAACAATTGGCCACCGGGGGACGATCTCTTGTGGATCAGGAGATTCTGTTTCGTGGACAACATCTTCGCGTGGTGGGGATCCTGGCTAAAAGCGGCTCCGGTTTCAACGCTTCGCGCGACCGGACACTTCTGTTGCCTTTAGGCCTTTTTCGTCAGCAATTTGCAGGTCCGGATGCGGATTATTTTCTCAACGTAAAAGTGGCCCGGGCAGAGATGATGGGACCCGCCACCGATGAGGCCAGGGGGCTGATGCGCAGCATTCGACGGCTCAGGCCCGGGGACAGCGAAAACTTTGAAATCTACCGTAGCGACAGCTTTCTCCGTACTCTGCGCGAACTCACAGGCGTTCTTTCCGCCGGAGCCTTTGTCATTGCCTTTATTACCCTTTTAGGGGCCATGACCGGTCTTATCAATATCATGTTGGTAGCCGTGAACGAGCGCACCCGTGAAATTGGGGTGCGCAAAGCCATGGGCGCCACGCGCGGCCATATTGTCCTGCAGTTTCTCACAGAAGCCGTGGTGATGTGTTTACTGGGAGGGCTTGCAGGGATTCTGGCCGGCACGGGCATCGGCAACAGCATTGCTCTTTTCACCGGGGGACAGTTTGTGGCGCCCTGGCGCTGGATGCTCATTTCTCTAGTGGTTTGTACCCTCACGGGCATTCTGGCCGGCATTGGCCCCGCCCTTCGGGCCGCCCGCCTGCATCCCGTGGAAGCCCTGCGCTATGAGTGAGCGTCCGCGGAACCGCCGGCCTACTCCAGCAAGATGGCGGTGTGTAAAAAGTCGCTTTTTATTTTAGCGGTATGGAAAAAAACAGGCAGCCTGAGGTCGGACGGCGCAGCTTTCTAAAGACCACAGGCATGGCGGCCTTGTGCGGTCCCTCCTTAGCACAGGAAATAGCCTCCGGGGAGTCCCGGTGGCCCTGCGTGATCAGCACATGGAACTCAGGGTTGAAAGCCAATCCTGCAGCCTGGGCCATTTTAAGTGGGGGTGGATGGGCCTTGGATGCCGTGGAGGCCGGCGTACGCGTGACGGAAGATGACCCGGAAGATATGAGCGTGGGTTACGGAGGGCTTCCGGATCGGGATGGGCACGTGACACTGGATGCCTGCATTATGGACCACGAAGGCAATTGTGGGGCGGTGGCTTTTTTGCAAAACATTCGGCACCCGATTACGGTAGCGCGCCGGGTGATGGAAAAAACCCCGCATGTGATGCTGGTGGGTGAAGGCGCCCTGCGTTTTGCCCTGAGCCAAGGTTTTCAAAAAGAAAACTTATTGACCGAAAAAGCCCGGGAAGCCTGGCAAAAATGGCTTCAAGACAACGATTACAAACCCCAGGTGCGCCCGGGACATGATACCATCGGGATGCTGGCCATCGACGTCCAAGGGCGCTTGAGCGGGGCCTGCACCACCAGCGGGTTGGGGTTCAAAATGCATGGGCGCGTGGGCGACTCACCCATTATCGGCGCCGGGCTTTATGTGGACAATAACGTGGGCGCGGCCACAGCCACGGGAAACGGCGAAGAAATGATACGCTGCGCAGGCAGTGCCATGATCGTGGAACAAATGCGCCAGGGCCGCTCCCCACAGGAAGCCTGCGAAGCCATCATACGGCGCCTCTACAACTGGCGTAAGGAAAAATTGCAAGGCCGCCAGGTGTGTTTCATCGCCATGGACCGACTGGGCCAAACCGGCGCTTTCAGCCTCAGGCCCGGCTTTGAATACACGCTGAGCACGGCCGAGGGAGGCCATCGCTTAATGAAGGCCTCATATTTATTGGACCGCTGAGTTATATCAAACCTTCGAAACATGGTAAAAAACAGTCCAGACTTCCCTTGCGTCCTCATTCTTGGCGCCCTGAGTGATGTGGCCCTGGCCCTTGCAGAAGTATATGCCTCAGAAGGAAGCCGGCTTGTACTGGCGGCCAGGAGACCCGAAAGATTGGAGCGGATTGCAAAGGACCTGAACCTCCGCTTTGGTGTGACCGTGGAAATAAAGGAGCTGGATGTACGGGATTTCGCAAGCCACGGCGCCTTTGTGGAAAGTTTATCGGAAATTCCGGATCTCGTGGTGGCTGCATTTGGCTATCTCGGAGATCAGCAAAAGGCTTTGGATGATTTTGAAGAGGCCCGTCAGATTCTAGAAGTCAATTTCGTGGGCGCTGTCAGTGTTCTGAACCGATTGGCCTTGCGTATGGCCTCCCAACGACAAGGCGTAGTGGCGGCCCTGGCCAGTGTGGCCGGCTTAAGGGGCCGCATGAGCAATTTCCATTACGGAAGTGCCAAAGCTGGTCTTATTGCATATCTCAGCGGTCTTCGCAACTGGGGTTGGCATCATGGCGTGCACGTCTGTACTTTAATCCCCGGCTTTATACGCACACGAATGATTGCCCACATGCACACACCGGGTTTCCTCACCCTCACGCCCGAACAGGCCGCCAAAAGGATTGCAAAAGCTATACGCAAGCGGCGGAATCAAGCCTATATTGGACCTATCTGGTGGTGGATGATGGCCGTGATTCGGGCCATTCCGGAGCCTCTTTTTAAACGCCTAAGATTGTGACATTTTTCTCTGATTTCCGCCCAGGAAAGAGGGTAGGAACAACCGTGAGCTTTTCTCTTAAAATTCTCAAATGGGGCCTTTTGGGGCTTTTCCTGAGCGCTTGTTCCTCCATCTACACGGTGAAAGTGTTTTTAAAAAACAGCTTCTTCGTGGCGGATTCGGCGCGCATTTGCCGCAGTTATGAGCGCGAACTGGCGGCCTATCGGATTCAGAACGGCCAACGGGTGGCCGATATAGGTTTTGGCTATGGCCATGTGCTGGGAGCTTTGGCTTTATGTCACGACAGCATGACCCTCTATGGAGTGGAAGTCAATAAATACTCGGTGCTATATGGCGACAGCCTCATGCGCCGGTTTGCGGCCTTAAAATCCAAGCCTCAGGCGGTGCGGTGGCAGCTGATCCGTGGAAAGAAAAAACGCTGTCTCTTGCCTGACAGCAGCTTTGACCGGATTATTATCCGGGAAACCTATCACCATTTCAAAAGGCCAGGAGCCTTGATGCCTGATATTATCAAAAAACTTGCTCCGGATGGGCTTTTATGCATTCAGGAAGAAGATCCGGAAAAAACCTATTTTTCAAAGAATTGCAAAGCTTACATCATGCAACGCGATGAATTAATACAGGAACTCATTTCTTATGGATTATGCCTGGTTTCTGATGATACGCTCACCACCCCTTTTTCCTCCCTTCCGAATTGGGTGGACAGCCTGGGCATGTTGCGGCGCCGGGTGTATCTTTTCGGACGGGAAGGCACTTGTGGCCACCCTTCCCCCTGAAAGAATTTGGTGGATACCGCAAAAAAGAATTACCTTTGCCCCCCGTTTGGCGGGGTAGCTCAGGTGGTCAGAGCGCAGGATTCATAACCCTGAGGTCACGGGTTCAATTCCCGTCCCCGCTACCAGCCTCCGTTTTTGAAGCGTATTTGAACAGAGTCTTCAGGGAGCGGAGGATTTTTTTTCGCTCTCCGCGTGCGTTTTCAGGTGTTAATCTGAGCCTCAGGGTTGTGTAGGTTTCCATGTAATTCAACAGCTTTTTGCACGAGTAGAGGTCCTCGTCCTGGAGCCGCGTGAAACGGTCGGGGGCATGATACTCCATAAATTCCCACTCCTCCTGGCGCAGGCTATCGCCCGGTTCTATGTATGGATCGGCTTTTAATTCCTCACGACATGACGCACCCCCTCGTAGAAATTCCAAAACCAAGGCGCCTTCATCATCCACGCGGCTTCGGGCTGTATCCAAATCCCGAAGCGCAAAAATGCAGGTACGCTGAAGCTGGCTAATACGCAGCATGATGCGGGGTTCACCGTAGCGAATCCCTTTTTTTTCATACAAAAAATATTTGGAATCTAATAGTTGGGCATCGGACAATTTATACACACCGGGTGCAACGGTTTCAGAAATGGTGGCTCTTCCGTTGGAAGGGTTATATTGGAATCGTATCACCGGCCGACAGTCGAACAATGTGTTTTTTGGAACAAATGCGCAGTACAACTTTTCGCTGGAGAAATCATGTCCAGGGGCCTGCAACAAACTCTGTATATATTTCACATTTTCCGCCACCGGATTGAAATTTTGAGCGTGAAGGCTTGACATGTTCCAGTCAATGAAGATGCAGAAACAAATTATTTTAAAGAAATTTGCCGCCATTGATGCGATAAAAGTATTATGACACCCAACATTCCATCTTTAGACCTGAAAGATTTCAAAGAAGGAACGCCGGAACAGAAGCAAAATTTTGTGGAAGCGCTGGGAAAAGCCTACGAAGAAGTGGGGTTTGTGGCAGTGCGTAACCATGGACTCAGCGATGCCTTATGCGCTGAATTGTATGAAGAAGTCCGAAAGTTTTTTGACTTGCCGCTGGAAGTGAAGTTGAAATATGAGAAACCCGAGTACAACGGCCAACGCGGTTATGTTTCTTTCGGAAGAGAACATGCTAAAGACCATCCGGCGCCCGATCTTAAGGAATTTTGGCATTTTGGCCAGGAAGTGCCGGACAATGACCCGGTCAAAGCTGAATATCCACCCAACGTATGGTGCGAAGAACTACCCCGCTTCAATGAAGTGGGGATGGAAGTATTCCGGCGTTTGGAGGACGCGGGCCGATTCATGCTTCGGGCCATCGCATTATACTTGGGTTTGGACGAGTACTACTTCGACGATAAAATCCGCTTTGGTAACAGCATTTTGCGTCCCATCCACTACCCGCCTATTACACAAGAGCCTAAGGATTCGGTGCGGGCTGGAGCCCATGAAGACATTAATCTCATCACTTTGCTGATGGGCGCTTCGGCGGATGGTTTGGAAATTCTCAACAAAGCCGGACAATGGGTGGCTGTGACGGCTCTGCCGGAGCAAGTGGTTGTGAATGTGGGGGATATGTTGCAACGTCTCACCAACAACCGCCTGCGCAGTACCACACATCGGGTGGTGAATCCTCCGCGCGACCAATGGCACCTGCCCCGGTACAGCATTCCTTTCTTTCTGCATCCGCGCTCGGACATGCGGCTCGATTGCCTGGAAAGTTGTATTGACGCCCAACACCCCTGTTTGTATCCCCCCATTTCGGCTGGCGAATATTTGGAGGAGCGCCTGCGCGAAATTGGACTGAAAAAATAGACAGCTTTCGCAGACTATGACAGTTCCTGCCCTAGTGAAGGGCACGCGTGATTTTGGCCCGGAAGATTTCCGACGCCGCCAGTGGATCCTGGACACCGTGCGGCAGGTGTACGAGCGCTATGGTTTTCAGCCCTTGGAAACCCCGGCCATGGAGCTGCTGAGTACCTTAAGTGAAACTTATGGGGAAGAAGGGGATAAACTCATTTTCCGTATTTTAAACAGCGGAGATTTTATGTCCGCCATCCCCTACCCCGATCCGCCCCGTGGTTCCTGGACTGCAGATGGTCTCACACCCAGCCGCGTCATTCCTATGATCAGCGAAAAAGCTTTGCGGTATGACCTTACCGTGCCTTTTGCGCGTTATGTAAGTCAGAATGCAGGCCAAATCACATTCCCTTTCAAACGCTATCAAATTCAGCCTGTTTGGCGGGCCGACCGTCCTCAAAAAGGACGCTTCCGGGAATTTTACCAGTGCGATGCCGATGTGATTGGCTCGGAATCTCCTTTGTACGAAACTGAATTTTTATTCATTTTTCAGGCGGTATTTGGTGCGCTGGGTCTAGCCCAACATGTAAGGATTCGGGTGAACCACCGTTTGCTTTTGCAGGCTTTTTGCCATTGGTGTGGAGGCAATGATATCGCTTTCCCGGCTTTTTGCATTCTGTGGGATAAAAGCGATAAAGTCCCCTGGGAAAAACTACAGACCGAATTTGAAACCAGTGGTTTTGATCCTCAAAAAGTCCAGCAGCTGGCCTACCTTAGGGAAAGGCTCGTGGAGCTGCCTGCGCAGGATATTGTGTGGCACGAACTGGAAGGGTTTGCCACAGAGAATGGACTGGAATTATCTGTTGTGGGCACGTTACGTTCCATCCTTCAACCGTATTTGAACATACATCAAAAAACTGAAAACCGGAGTGGCCCGCAGGCCAATGTAACGGTGCACTTAGATGTGAGCTTGGCCCGGGGACTCGATTATTACACCGGGATGGTCTTTGAGGCTACGCCGATGGATGGCGGAGGCAGTTTGGCCGGCGGAGGCCGGTATGACAACCTCACAGGACGTTTTGGGAAACCAGGACTTTCCGGTGTGGGCATATCTTTTGGGGCCGACCGGATTTTTGATTATATGAAAGACAAAGGTCTCCTGGATAATTTGGCTGCGCCCTCGGGTCCCTTGCTTTTAATGGCACGGCTGGAAGACCCCACGCCACAGGCCTGGTGGGATTGCGTGTGGCAACTGCGGCATGTGTATGAAATACCCACGGAAATCTTTCCTGAAAAAGCCCGCCTGAAAAAACAAATTGAATGGGCCGTTAAAAAAAATATCCCCTTCCTGGGATTGGCCGGACCGGATGAATTGCAAGCAGGACGAATAGCCCTCAAAAATTTAAAAACCGGCACACAGCATAATTTTTTACCCCACGAAGCCGCCGATTATATCCTCCATCATGGACGCTGAATTTCATGCCGGAGAACATACCCTGACCTCCGAAAAACTGTACCAACTGGCCCTGCAAAACGGGAAAATCACATTAACCGCCACAGCGCGCAACCGGCTTGAAAAAAACCGCCGCTTTCTGGAAGATAAATTGAAAGCCGGAGCCGTGGTGTATGGCGTCAACACAGGATTTGGGAAACTGTGTCAAACCCGCATAGAACCTCAGGCTTTGCAGGATTTGCAAATGAATCTGATTCGCAGCCACAGCTGTGGCACGGGGCCCTCCCTGCCCTATCCCATGAGCCGGATGGTGCTGGCCCTGAAGCTCCATAATCTGGCATTGGGGGTATCTGGTGTACGGCCTGTTCTGTGCGAGTATTTGCTTCGACTTTGGGAGAGCGGCTGGGCCCCGGTGATTCCCATGCAAGGCTCTCTGGGCGCCAGCGGCGACCTAGCACCGTTGGCCTATCTGGCGGCCGTTTTGGTGGGCCTGGGCTCCGTAGAAAACGAACGTGGAGCGCGCCTTCCGGCTGGGGATTGGCTGAGGCAAGAAAATCTGGAACCACTGGTGCCTTCCAGCAAAGAAGGTCTGGCCCTGCTGAATGGCACGCAGTACATGGCAGCCCTGGGAGCCTATATCTGCGCCCGCACTCAGAAGCTCCTGCCTTTGATCTGGGAAGCTTATGTGTTGTCGAGCCTGGCCTGGGGGGCCGCTTCCGATCCTCTGCATCCCGCTCTGCAGGCGCGACGGCCGCATCCGGGACAAATTCGCGTAGCCGCGGCCTGCCGGGCGCTCTGGCCGGATGTTGCCCAAAAGCTCCGCAGCGAAGTCCGTGTTCAGGATCCTTATTCTTTCCGCTGTATGCCGCAAGTGGCGGGCGCTTCTTTGGATGTTCTGGATTTCGTGAACAGCATTGTACACACAGAACTGAACAGCGTCACGGACAATCCTTTGGTTTTAGACGAAGAAGACGTTTTAATTTCCGGGGGGCATTTTCACGGACAACCCCTGGCTCTTGCCTTTGATATGGCCGCCATAGCCTTAGCGGAATTGGCCGCCATCTCGGAACGTCGGCAATTCAGACTGCTGAGCGGGAAGAGCGGTCTGCCGGCCTTTCTGGCCGATGATCCCGGCCTCCAGTCGGGGTATATGATCGTCCAGTACACAGCTGCCGCTTTAGTATCTCACAACAAACAGTTGTGTACGCCGGCCTCGGTGGACAGTCTGGAAAGCAGCGACGGCCAGGAAGACCACGTGAGCATGGGCGCCAACGCAGCCAATAAACTCCTTCAGGTCTGGGACAATCTGTGTCGGGTTGTTGCCTACGAATGGCTGGTGGCCTCACGCGCCTGCTTATTCCGAACCGGTGGCGATTCCGAAATCATTGAACTTATGCCCCATGGAAAAGCCTTCTTACAAGCAGCTCCGCCCCACAAGGGCGATGTGTGGATGGATGCCCGTTTACGCGCCGCCGAAAAATTCATACAGGATGCCACACTTTAACGGGCTTGCAATTCTCCATTGGGTGTATTTATTGCTTTTTTTCAGCCTCCCGATTGTCTTCCCCCAAAACCCGGATTGTGATTGCCCGGACCACCCCGGAAAACTGACGGTCAAATCCACAGAAAAATTCGATGTCATTTTCCTGGGGCAGCCGGATACCCTATTCCCCTGCCATGCTCAGGATCGGGAAGCTCTTGCCCGCTTCAGGATCCTACGGCTGTATAAAGGAAAGAATATTCCACCCATAGTAGAAGTGATGTACCCCTGTGCGGGAGCCTGTCGGTTTGAATTCAAAAAACACGAAGCCTGGCTGCTTTACGGCCACTGGGCCGGGGGCTCCGGCCAACGTGTGAAGGTGGTGCCTTGCGAACGTAACCGCCTTGTACCGAAAAAGCACAAGGAGGACGAATACATTCTTTACAATGAAATGACGTTTGAGGAAGAAACTGTTTTCCTTCGAAAATATCTGTTGCCCGCATTTATTTTGCCAGATACATCCTTGGCCCGCCGGGTTGAGGCCGGACAGGTAAAAGCCATAGATGCCAACCGCAATGAACGCTTTGCCACAGATATTCAAAAACTGGTCCTGCTTTTGGCCTCTCTGGCCGTTTTTTTAGGGTTGTGGTTCTGGGTAAAACGCTGGTTTAATGATCGTTAAGAGTCAGGAGGGAGTTTTATTTAAAAATTATTCTCAAACAGCTTCCCTGAAAACAGCCACTGCCGCATTACATCCCCCAAAGCCGGAAGCGGTTTTTAGTATGACGGCAGGCCCGGGCCTCAAATAAAAATTCTCTTTCACCACATGCAAAGGAAACACGGTGCCAGGTTTTTCAAAACCTGCTGAGGCGGGCATGACCCCCTCTTTTAGAGCTTCCATAGCCAGGATAAGCTCCACGAGGGCCGCTGCCCCAAGGCTGTGACCCAAATAACCTTTCAAACTGTGCATTGGAGTGGTATGCAACCCGAGGCGATAAAAGGCAGCCGACTCCATATCGTCGTTGTAAAGTGTGGCGGTGCCATGGGCTGAAATAAAATCCACTTGATCCGGAAACACTTTTTCGTGGTTTAAAGCTTGAGTTATCGCCTTCTGCAAGCCTCGTCCCTCACGGTCAGGGGCAGAAATATGCACGCCATCCAGTGTGAGCGCCGGGCGGCCGATCCTTAAGGAATGGACAGGCTTATGGCTGAGCCAGACCGCTGCGGCCGCTTCGCCCAGGTTGATGCCGTTGCGCTGCGCATCATAAGGCCTGCAAGCAGATGCTGAAAGCGCTTTCAATGCAGCAAAACCGGACACCACAAAATCCGAAATTTCATCCGAAGCGCACACCAGCACATCGTCATAGCTTCCGAAGCTGATCAAATCATGGGCTAAGGCAACAGCTGCAAGGCCGGAAATGCAGGCCATGGATATCGTAAAATCGTCTGCATCAGGCCAAAGCTTATCTTTTAGCCAGGCAGAAATACCCACCACCCCTGGCCGCGTCGCCCCTTCCGAATAACCCAAGCGTATATTGCCTTTGGTGGAGGCATAAACCAAAGCTCTTCGTCCGCCACTTCCCCCCACATCAAAGGACAGTGCCTGCCGCGCAGCGCACAAAGTGAAATTTTCAAGCCGGCTCATAGGCTCCGGCGCTTCCCAATCCTCAAAACCATTCAGAGAGCCTAAGGCGTAGGTACCCCAATATGTTTTCTTTTGCTCCAGACCCACACAACCTTTCCAGAGCGCCTGTATTACTTCCTGAGGACTGTTTCCGAGAGGCGTCACAAGGCCGCAGGACACCGGGTACACTGGTCGCCCGGTCATGTCGGCGTCTCCGGTGAGTTGGCCAGGTCAAACAACCCTGAACTGAAGCCCGGGAAGGAACGGCCCATGTGTCGGTACGCTTTTTCGGTGGCCACCCGGCCCCTGGGTGTACGATGTAAAAAGCCTTCCTGAATGAGGTAGGGTTCGTACACCTCTTCCAAGGTGCCGGCTTCCTCGCCCACCGCTGTGGCAATGGTGTTGATTCCCACGGGACCGCCAGAGAATTTATCAATCAACGTGGAGAGAATTTTATGATCCATGTCGTCCAATCCATAGGCATCCACATTCAAGGCCTGAAGGGCCATCAAAGCAATATCTCTTGAAATTGTGCCATCTCCTTTCACCTGGGCAAAGTCGCGCACGCGGCGCAGGAGTGCGTTGGCAATGCGTGGGGTGCCCCGGCTGCGCCGGGCTATCTCCAGGGCCGCCTCTGAAGTGATAGGGGTTTTTAGTATGGCGGCAGAGCGGCGTACAATCCCGCTTAAGGTGGCAGCATCATAATACTCCAGTCGGGCCGTGATTCCGAATCGGGCCCTTAGCGGTGCCGTCAATAAGCCGGAGCGGGTGGTGGCCCCGACCAGTGTAAAAGGATTTAGATTGATCTGGACAGAGCGGGCGTTGGGCCCGGCATCAATCATGATATCAATCCGAAAATCTTCCATGGCCGAGTAGAGGTATTCCTCTACCACGGCGCTGAGGCGGTGGATCTCATCAATGAACAGAATATCATATTTTTCAAGACTTGTGAGCAAGCCCGCCAAATCGCCCGGCTTTTCAAGAACAGGTCCGCTTGTGATTCGGATATTGACACCCAGTTCGCGGGCAATCACGTGGGCGAGTGTGGTTTTCCCCAGGCCTGGAGGGCCATGCAGCAACACATGATCCAAAGCCTCCTGACGATGCAAGGCAGCCTTGGAAAAGATTTTTAGGTTTTCCACAATTTTTTCCTGCCCGGAAAATTCCTGAAACGAGGTCGGTCGGAGTTGTTTTTCAAATTCACGATCCACCGGTTCCTGCTGACGCACTGCGCTTTCACCCGTCTTTTTTGGGGGGGCCATCACCACAAAAGTACTGAGAAAGCCAACCTAAAATAGAAAATTTTAAAGCCTAGATGAGCCCTCATTGAATTCAAATAAGGCTTGCCATCACCGCTTTAAAGACAGGGCGTGCGACCGCCATCCACAGGAATGCTCACACCGGTAATATATCCGGCCCAGGGCGAAGCCAGAAAAACGGCCAGGGCGGCAGGCTCCTGCGGATCCGCAAAACGGCGAACTGGTATTTCGTGCAGCATGGCGGCCCGCACCTCCTCTTCAGGACGGCCGCTGGCCAAGGCTTTGCGCTGAATGATATCCAAAAGACGGGGCGTGAGGGTGGCGCCCGGGAGAATATTATTTACGGTAATTCCGTGAGAAGCCCATTCATTGCTGAGAGTTTTTGACCAGGAAGCCATGGCACCGCGGATCACGTTGCTCACAGCCAACCCGGGCAAGGGCGCCTTAACACTGGTGCTGATAATGTGGATCACCCTTCCGTACCCTGCCGCTGCCATGCCGGGCAGAAGGCGCCGGGCCAGTGTCTGAGCCGAGAGCACGTGCTGTCGAAAAGCATTAAGTAAGGCTTCCTCCGTGGCCTCCAACAAAGCGCCCGGAGCCGGCCCGCCCGTGTTATGCACAAGAATGTGAACCGGACCGGATTCTTCCAACAATTTCGTCACCTTTCTGTCCAGTTCCTGGGTGTCCAGCATATCGGCCTGAATGCGGCGAAAGCAGAGCGAAGCATCCATTTTTTCCAATGTGCGGCTGAGGCCGATCACCTGGGCTCCGGCTTTTTGAAAAGCTTCGCAAATGGCCTTGCCGATGCCATCTCCGGCCCCGCACACTAAAGCCGTTTTTCCTTTTAAATCTATGAACATGGTGCACAAATATGAGATGATTAGAAAAATTATTACTCCTGTCTGATGCAACGCATTGTATTGGTAAGCTCTCTCTTTAAATTCGCCTCTGCAAAAGAAACTCTCATCACTTTATGAAAACACCTTCACTCTTTAAAATTCGGCACTCATTGCTTTGGGTCTGGCTTTTGGCACCTCAGCTTTTTCTCTGGTCTCAAACAGAAATGCCTCTTTTTCAGGAGGGTAAACTTTGGGTAAAAATCCGCCCGGAGGCTCCAATATCTGCCGCCGTTGCCCCCAATCCCCAGGACCTTCCTTTGGAGGCCATTTATTTTCTGAAATCGTTTAAAGAAGAATTTGGACTCCGCCGTCTCAGTCAACCTTTTTTTGCCGCTAAAGATGATCCGGCCTTACTACGGACTTTTCTCATTGAATTTGATGCGTATCCTCTGACAGAATCTCTCATCCGCCGCTTGGAAGCCCATCCCTGGGTGGAATATGCGGAACGGGTTCCCTTGGATCGTTTTTTCCTGACACCCAACGACCCCAGCTACAATTCCCAGTGGGGACTCGCCAAAATCAATGCCCCTGGAGCCTGGGATTTTTTTTCTGCGGGTTCCAGTATCGTCATTGCGATTGTGGATGACGCCGTGCAACGCACCCACCCCGACCTGCAGCCAAATCTCTGGGTGAATGCCGGGGAAGTCCCAAACAACAATATGGATGACGATGGCAACGGCTATGTGGATGATATCAACGGTTACGATGTGGGCAGCAACGACAACAATCCCAATCCGCCGTCCAGTTCTTATGACCATGGCACCCACGTGGCCGGGATTGCCTCTGCTGCCAGCAACAACAGCACGGGAGTGGCTTCCATTGGCTTCAGCTGCAAGCTGATGTGCGTGAAGGCCACCAACACAGCCAGCGCCGTCACCAACGGCTACGACGGCATTGTGTATGCAGCGGCCAGCGGGGCCCGCGTGATCAACTGCTCGTGGGGTGGGCCCACTTTCACCAACACCGGCCAGAATGTCATCAATTATGCCTGGAACAAAGGCTGCATCGTTGTGGCTGCAGCTGGAAACGACAACGTGAGCACCCAGTTCTATCCGGCGGCTTTCAACAATGTCATTTCTGTGGCCAGCACCAACTCCAGCGATGCCAAATCGTCTTTCTCCAACTACGGCTCCTGGATAGATATTTCCGCGCCGGGCAGCAATATTTTTTCCACCACCGTCAACAGTTCGTATGGCAACAAATCGGGCACCAGCATGGCTTCCCCGATGGTGGCCGGCCTTCTGGGACTGATGTGGTCCCTGAATCCCGGCCTGCCGCGGGCCAATATCATCAACTGTCTGACTTCCACGGCTACCAATATCAACAGCCAGAATCCCAACTATGTGGGACAACTTGGCGCCGGACGCATCAACGCCCAAGCGGCCATGCAGTGCGTGGCGTCCACGCTGAACAATCCTCCACAGGCGGAATTTGTGGCCAACACAACCACGGTTTTTGCCGGGGGCACGGTCACTTTTACAGATCTTTCCACCTTCAACCCCACCAGCTGGTCCTGGTCATTTCCCGGGGGCACGCCGTCTTCATTTAGCGGTCAAAACCCGCCGGCCATCACCTATGCCAACCCTGGTGTGTACAATGTGAGCCTCACCGTTTCCAACGCCAATGGCAGCGACACCGAAACCAAGACCAATTACATTACAGTTTCGTCTGCGGCGGGCTGCCAGGGGATCAACTACCCGGTTCCATCCGGTTGGACGCTTGTGAATTATTACTCCGGTTCCAGCCCCGGCGCCGATGGCTGGGTGAACGGTGTCAATGTGTATGGAGACAAACAGAAAGCCATGTATTTTGACGCTTCCGCCCTGCCATTCACATATCTGACCGATTGCTATATTGCTTTTGGTCGCGCTTATTCAGCCAATTTAAATAAGATTGTCCCCATCCGGGTGTACGACGGAACGGCAGGCCCCAACGCCCCTCCCGGCGCGCAACTGGGCTTTATGAATCTGACCATGGGACAGATCCGAAATGCTGTACTGGCAGGAAATTACGTGTATGCCGATTTTGCAGATCCCATTCCCCTCCCTGCTTCTAAACGATTCTTTATCAGTGTGGATATGAGCAACTTGCAGTGGACCTCCACGGTCAAAGACACACTTTCGATTCTCAGCAATTCGGATGGACAAACCACCAATTATCCCGTGTGGGAACAACAAAGCAACAACACCTGGTACCGCTATGGCAGCACGGGCTCTTTCAATCTGAACATTTCTCTGGTCATCCATCCTTTCCTCACCAACCAGCCGGCCCATGCCATGATGTCCCAGTCGGCCAACACCGCTTGCACCGGAGAGGGCGTCACATTTGATGCGGCCGGCTCCGTGGCCCAAGGGGCTATCCAATGGTCTTTTCCCGGGGCCTCCCCCTCCGTGGTGAACACCAATCCCAATCCCACCGTCTTTTTTAACACCCCCGGAACACACACTGTGAAGCTCTACGTCATTGGCGGGGGCTGCGAGGATCTGGACTCCGCCTGGAGCACCATCACCATCTTCCCCACACCGGTGGTGAGCATCAACGCTTCGGCCTCCGAAATATGTCCTGGCGCCAGCGTCACCCTCACGGCATCTGGTGCCAGCGGCTATACCTGGACGCCCGGGGCCTCCCTCAACACCACCTCCGGACCTACCGTGATTGCCACCCCCTCTGCCACCACCACCTACACCGTCACAGGCACCAGCAGCAATTGCAGCAGCGCCAGCACCATCCAAATAGTGGTGCGCGACCTTCCGGATGCCAACGTCACCACCAGCAGCACCACCATTCCCTGCAAAGGTTCGGTGACGTTTGATGCCTCCTCATCTGAAGACGTGACGTCTTTTACCTGGAATTTTCCGGGGGGAGACCCGAGCTCATCCAACGCTTCCGTCGTCGTGGTCACCTACAATCAGGAGGGCACATTTCCCGCCAGCCTCAATGCTTCCAACCTGTGCGGTTCGGACGACAGCTTCTCTGTGAATGTGGTGGTCACCGGCCCTTGCAATGTCAGTCTGGAAGATGAAACCCAGACCATGGGCCTGTCTGCCATCTATCATGCAGGCAGTTTGTGGATCCAAGGGATTTCGGATACCCCCGGTGGTCGCCTCCGCCTCATCAACACCTTGGGGCAGACACTGTGGTCGTTGCCCATCCAGAATTCCGGTAGCGCTTTCACAGCAACCCTGCCACCCCTGGCTTCGGGCGTGTATTATGTGGTGGCCGATTACGGCCAGCGTAGGGAAATGGTGAAAATACTGGTCCGTTAAACCGAGCGCTTGCAAATTTCTTGGGAGCCGGAATGGGCCCAGTAAATAGCCTTTCCGGTGAGAGGGGATTTGGATATGCATGGGCACGCTTTCCCGCCGCCTCCAAAGCATCCTAGGCCCACTTTAAGGCCTTTCATAAACTCAGGTACCGACCTTCTGATTATTTTTTTTATTTTTAATAAGGCCGCCTTGTCCGTCTCCGCCTGCAAGTCCGCGGGGCGGGCGGGGGGCGGCGTGGGCCGGCCGGGAGCTTCCGGCCGGTCGCTCCGTCCGGCGTCCGCCGCCCAGGCCCGCCCGCCCCTTGCGGGCTTTCCGGCTCCGCCGGGGCGGTTTTCTTTACTTTTTTAAAAAAGCCCGGTCCCTGAGTCGCCGCGCCCTGCGCGGCATATCGAACAACCGGTCCCTGAGTAGCCGCACAAAGTGCGGCGTATCGAAGGGCCGGTTGTAAAAACCCTATGTAGCATGCAGGCCATCGCATGGAAAGAACCGCGGCCCTGCGGGCCGCACAATGGCGCGGGGCTTCGATACGGCGCCGGAGGCGCCTACTCAGCCACCGCGTGCCCGGTCCCTGAGTAGCCGCGCCCTGCGCGGCGTATCGAAGGGCCGGTTGTTCA
>JANWWP010000008.1 GCA_025055575.1 Flavobacteriales bacterium
AATCCCAGGCCATCCGGGAGTTTCCAATTCGTTTCTGCGCCCCAAAGAAACCGGGGGATTATCGGGTAAATTTCTGTCTCCGGACCGGATGGCTTGAATCCGGGTACAACAGTCCATTCTACTTTGTGAAAGTGCTATGACCGCCCCAAAACGCCACGTCGGCCTGGATGTCATGCGCAGTGTGGCCATCCTGCTGGTGTTGTGGGAGCATTTTCGATTTGTGCCCGAAGCGGCCTGGCCTGAATGCCGCTTTTATGTGCCGCCGGACGGGGTGGATGTATTCTTTGTGCTTAGCGGCTTCCTGGTAGGAAATATCTGGCTTCAAAACTTCGATAGCACCCCTGGAAAAGAAGCTGTTTTCTTGTTTTGGTGGCGTCGGATTTGGCGCATTTGGCCCTTGTATTATACGTTTTTGTTTCTCAATTTGACGGCGGTGTTTCTGGGCGTCCAACCCGGGCAGTGGAGCCGCGGCCTCATCAGTTATTTCTTTTTTGCCCAGAATCTGATAAAACCGGTGGACCTTTTTTTCTGGGAGTCGTGGTCCTTGTGCGTGGAAGAACTTTTCTATTTTCTTCTGCCCGTTTTGTTCCTTGTGTTTAAAAAGCGGCTTCGCCGGCTTTCGGCAGCTGCCGTTTTGGGCTGCACTGCCTGTTTGATGATTACTATTGCATGGCTGTACCGTTGGGCCTTACCCGATTCTCTGGACTACGATCTGTGGTATCGGAAAATGGCGCCTGGCCGTTTAGACGCTATCGGTTGGGGTGTGCTGATGGCCGCCGGCTCCCAAAGCAAGGTATTGAAGTGTTTTTCAACGAATAAATTAAGAAATCTGTTACTAGGAGGGGGCGGATGGGGGTGTGCCATGGCTTGGGGATACATACACCTTCCGGCTTGCTGGCAATTTGTTGGGCCAGGCCTGGGACCCATTTTTCTGGTCTGTGCGCTGTTATTTTTCCTCAATATTCAGAAATTGCCCCAGCCTTTGGCCTGGATCAGCGAAAAGGTGGCGCGCTGGTCCTACGCTGCGTATTTAGTGCACCTGAGCTGGGTGGCCTGGCCCCTCCGCTGCATTATGCCGGTCCATCCCACTGTGTGGGAAGCTCTGGGACTTTGGGTTGCATATGGCTTTGTGACCTTTGGCCTGGCGGCCCTCCTTCATATCGGACTTGAAAAATATTTTCTGGGATTGCGCCAGCCGCTTTGGCATAGGTTAAAAGAAAAATTTGGAAATCTTTAATGTATTAAAAGCGAAGCCCCTTTGGGGGCTCTCGTTAACCAATGGATCAAGCCTGCCGCGAATATTCGTCCAGAAATTTTTTTTCTGCCGCATTGAGGCTTTGAAGCCCGTCCCGACGTATTTTGTCCAGGATTGCGTCCAACTGTTCTTCCCTTGAGACCCGCAGATGATTATATTCTTCATCTTTAAGGGCTTTTTTACCGGCCATGATGCGATCAAAGTCTTTGACAGAAGAAGCTTTCAACAGGTCGGATAAAGACACCAGGCGCCGCCTTTCCCTGCGTGGAATGGACCGTATGAAAAGAACGCCCACCAAAGCCCCGCCTAAATGTGAAATATGCCCTGCCGGTTGGGATAAAAACAACAAGGAAATGACATCCAGGGCCACCATTCCAAGCCCTAGATATTTCATACGCACAGGAAATAAAAAATACAGATGCACAATGTGGTCGGGCATAAACAGTGTGGAAGCCAGGACTATTGCCATAACAGCCGCGGTGCCGCCCGCCAGATGGCTTTGATGAAAGACTTGTTCTAACCCAGGGATATGGGCAACGGCGAGAGTCAGAAGCCCTCCGAAAAGGCCTCCTAACAAGTACAAGGGTACCAGAATGATGCGTCCGGCCGTCTGAGAAAGCCAGAATCCGAAGATGGTGAGGCCCAGCAAATCAAATAGTACATGAAAAAAATCGGTGTGGACAAATATGTGGGTCACCAAACTCCAGGGCTGCTGAAAAATGGACAGACGGCCCAATGGAAGCGCCAGCACGTCCACAATGCGTGCCGCCGTGGCTGGGCTGGCAGCAGAAGTGATGTGTATTATGAAAAATACCAGGATATTTATAAAGGCCAAAAGCGCAACCGGCGAGAACAACACGAATCTTTTGACGCGTTGTTTTACGGAAGGCCCCGGGGTATATCCGTACGCTTTGGGCATAGGAAAATTCCTAATACAAATATATCAAAAAGGCCAGAAGAGTTGGATAGTATGGCCTACATTAACTCTTACCACCGGCGTCGGTACCAGAGCCCCTGACGTCTCCAGTAAAGCAATATCAAAAAGCCTGTAAGGGCTCCGCCCAAATGGGCAAAATGTGCCACATTGTCCCAGGAAAAACCGGCAAAAGCCAAAAAAAGGTCAATGAAGAGCAATCCGGCCACAGCGTATTTGGCTTTAATGGGGAATGGAATCAGCATGATAAACAATTCGGTGTTAGGGAAAAGCAAACCATAGGCCAGCAATAATCCATATACTGCTCCGCTGGCTCCTACTGCCGGGGTTTGAGCCACATTCAGTTGTATAAGCACATCCGCGGCGGCATGAAATACAGCCATGTGGTACAGTTGGTGCACCAAGGCTGCCCCCAAACCGCAGATAATATAATAATTAAGAAAGCGGCGGGATCCCCAAAGGTTTTCCAATACAGATCCAAACATCCACATAGAAAACATATTAAAAAACAAATGACTGAAGCTGCCATGCACAAACATGTAGGTGAGGAGCTGCCAGGGATAAAATAAGCCCATGCCCAAACTGCCAAGGGGCGGTTCCACATAAGCTGGCCATTGGAAATAATACAAGGGAAGAAAGCGGTATACGAACGGGGCAGTGTCGGGAGCTATCGAAAACAAATAGACCAACCCGTTGATGATCAGCAAATTTTTAATGACCGGCGTCAAAAGCCGGAAGGATGGCGCACCGTAATAAGACATGCGTTTAAAAGAAAGAGATTAATCAAGGAAGGATTTCTGAAAGGCCTGAACCACTTCGTAGCTATCGGCCAGATAGGCGATGCACACAACTTTGCAATGTTTGGGGTTCCATTCTGGGCGCAGGCTGATTAAGTGATCCTTGCGCGTAATGGTGCCGGCCGGCGCGCCGGCCGGAAAAATCACATCCCCCCAAATGGCGCCGCTGTGGCCACGAAGCATGTGCATGTGTACATAATCTTCAATGTGCAAAGTGATGAGGCCCCCGTTCAGAGTGTCAATCACATAGCGTTTTTGCGGCGCTATCACGGAATCTTCCGAGATATAAACGCCCAGTTTCACGGCCTCTGGAAGGCTTTTGAGGGCGGCCGCATGAATGTAAGAAATCACCTGCCCTTTATCTGCCAAATAATAATTTTTTATGGCAATCTGCACATCAGCCAGCGGACTGGCATTGAGAATGGCCTGGGCCCGGCTGTTCCAGGTGGCAAAAGGAGAAATGCGATTGCCATTAAACATTTTCCTGTTCACCATGCCATTGGGCTGTCCAGCGGCCGAAATTCCAAAAAAATTGTCCCAGGCTGTGCCGGCTTCCGTGCGAAAATCGCTGGGATATTCCGGCGGTTTGGGCGCCGCAAAGTTATCCCCGGCGTGCACGGCCAGGCCTACCACTTTATCTGGCATGGCGTGCGTGATTTGGTTCAAAACATCCGCCGCATTGGGGCAGTATCCGCACGTGTGGCCCGTATAATCTTCGACGAGCACCACGCGCTGGGCGCTGAAGTCCGGGCTGAAGGAAGGCGGAGGATACGCCACCGTATCAATAACGCCTTCAAACAGGGGTCTTGTGTACGGTGGACGGATTTTATCACATCCCCACAACACCCAAAGGCACAGCAGGATCGCCCCTTGAAAGAAGGACATTTTTTTCATGGAAGGACCCATTAAAAAGTTCCGATATAGGACAAAGTTACACCCGTTGCCGCCGGAACGGCGCGGCACACCCCTCCAATACATAAAATTCCCGCCCTCTGACGCCCGGCAGAAAGTTGAAACCGGTGGTTCCCCATGTTATAGCCGGCCGATCCCATGGGATAATGAATGCGCTTGGCAGGGTCCGGATGCCCGACATTGTATTGGTTCATGAACGAAACGAACCAATGCGGCGCCAGCGTGTATTCCAGCAGGCTAAAGAGCCAGCTGCCGCCATCATCTCTTGTGTACAGGCTTTGTAATTCCAGCCGGAGGTTGTGGTCCGTGGTGATGCGCCAGGCCACATCCATCACGCCGATATGGGCGCTCACGGATGGCGGGGGAGAGGGCAACTGCGACACCGGCACCACATTCAAGTTGGTGAACAGCTTCATATACATCAAATTCAATTTCCATTTTTTTGAAAATTTCTTGGACAGTTCCACATTGAAATCGTGGTAATATTGCTGACCGACGCCCAGCAAACGGGACTTGTACCCGCCCCGCGAGGTGCCGTTCAAGGTGTCCAAGCCGTACACGATACTTCCGTTCAGGTTGATGTCCATGCCATATTTGCCTCCCAGTTTGCTGCCTTTGGGTATGGCCACTTGCAGTTCGGCCTGCAAGCCGTTTTCACCCATGTACTGCACAGCGTAGGGATAAATAGAGGCCGCCAGCATGTAAGTGTGTTGTTTGTTGAGCATGGGTATCCAGTTGATCAGTTGCTCATTGCCCGTCACGTAACGGGATGTGCGGAAATCCATATTGTCCACGCGTTTAGCCCCCAAGGAAAAGCCCACATTGGGCGCGGCATAGTTCACCGTCACCAAAAGGGCCTGCCCCGGTTTGTATATGTAGTTGTTCACCACGGAAGGGTCGTTGATTTTGGCGGCATATTCCGCGCTGAGGCTAAAAGCCCCGGCCACCAGCGTCGCTCTTCCGGACCAAGCCCCCACGTTTTGGGGCAGCTGCAGAATTTCATTTCCCAGAATCAACTCTTTGTCCCCCTGATATTTGCCCATAAAGGAGCCGCCCACAATGCAGTTGAATTTGGACTTAGCCACGCGCGGGGAAATCTCTGCCAGGTTGAATTCTGCATCCCCGCCGCGGATGTATCCCGGCGACCAGTTCCAGAAATTGCGCATGCGGCCGGCTAAAGCTTTCAGATGGAGTCCTTTTAAATTGTATTTAATCCTGAAGCCATCCACAAAATTGTCGAAACCCAGGGGGCGGGCTTCATAAGCCCGAAAGATCAGTCCATTTCCAAATTGTTCGTAAAACGACCCTGCGGTCACCTCCAAACCTTTCCATTCATAGGCCGCAAACCGAAAAGCGATGCCTTGGCCCTCAAAACGCGGATCTATGCCCAGAATGGGTTTGGGTAAATAAGCTTCATACCTCAATCCGGCGGAAAAACCACCTTTTTTGTACATCAATTGCAAAAAGGAATTCATCCGCACGCGATCTTCCACGAATTGTGCCCCGCTTTTGGGGTCTTTCATGTAATACCAGACGTCGGCCCCCGACGTGCCTGTGAGACTGCCCCAGGAATTTTCCCTTGTTTGAGGTGAATTTTCTTGAGCAAGAATACTTAAATTTGAAAAAATGATACATGCCGTGAAAGCGAAGGAGCGCTTCCCCCAAAGCCCAGAGTAAGCCATGGCTCAAAAGTAGGAGCAAGATAAATATTTGGCCTACAGCGGCTTTTTTATTTTCTGGCACCCAATCTGTAACCAATAGAAAAAAGCAGATTATGATGAAATATGTGAATTTTATCGGTTTTTGAATCTTCCAGTGTGTAACTATTGGCATACTGGAAAATATCCCAGAAACCCCGCATATACCGCAGCTGCGCAAAAAGTCCCCATTTCGAAAAGTATCCCAATCCGGCATGAATTCCAAAATCCAGTTTCTGAAGATATTTTCGGCCCTTTTCGAAATCGCCGGGGGTGCCAAATAGCGTTTTATTCATGTAGGTGTGGCCTGAAGAATCCCTTTCTGAAAGGGAAGCACTGCACAGGGCCCCCACATAAGGTCCCGCATACAATCTGAAGCCTTTAATACCCACTGCGACACTTAAAGGATATACGTCCACATAATCCGCTCGGAGGCGGGAAGCATAAGTGCCTGATACGCTGTCGGCCAGGGTGACGCCCGCGCCGCGACGGGAATAGGTGGCTTCATGAAATAAGCTTAGATAAGGATTGAGGCGAGTCTCCACATGCATGCCTATGTGAAAACCGGATATCCAGCTCGTTTTGGAGTTGCTGAAAATGTATCCCATGTCTTTTCCATATATGTTATTTAAGTTGTACCCAGCCATTACCCCCCAAAAAACCTGTCCTTTCTGATCCGCCATATTCTTCCAACCTTCGTCGGAATATAGACTGTCTTTATCAGATTTCGTACTTCTCTGCGGCAACGCGGCAAGCGGCAAAAAGAGTATGGCCCACGCAACGTGAAGGAAAAAGTTTGAAAACAATCGCATAAGCTGTAGTTTTTTAAAAAATTAAAGAACAATATCCCAATACCCGGCTTTTCTTTCCAGATCCACCAGAGCCGCGGCAAAATCGTATAAAGTCTGATAATAAGTAATTTGAAGTTCATTATAGGTGCGCTGGGCATTTAACACTTCCAAAAGATTGGTTTCGCCCCGTTGGTAACTGTATATTTTTCCGTCAAGAATAGCCTTAGCTTCCGCGAGGAGACCTGTGTTAAACTGCTGCACTTGTTTTTGAAGCGCTTGGTACTGGAAATAGGCCTGGGTCACTTCGCTTTGTATTTCCACTTCGGCCTGGTGATATAAGGCATCGGCCTGGCGGGTGGAGAAATAGGCAGCCTTTACTTCCCCGGGACGGTTATTTGAAAACTTCAAAGGCACGGTGACGCCTGCCGCCACCTGATGAAAAGACGGGGTGGGCGCAATGATATTGCGGGTGTAGGAAGCATAGGTGTTGGAAAGGTTTAATCCCAGATCGGGAATACGGTTGGCCCGTGCCAGGCGCAGGTATTTTTCGGCTACCGTTTTGTTTTGAAGGGCGGCCTTTAAGTCGGCTCTTTGGTTGAGGGCCGTGGTGAGCAAATCAGGCAGGTTCAGGCGTCGGTCAAAAGCATCGAAAGAGCCCACCGGCACCCAAAGGGTATCCGACTGTGGGCGCCCCAAAAAGACGGCCAATTGGCTCAGCAGGGCCTTCCAATCGGCCTGGGCCTGAAAAACCTCATTCAGTATGGCCCCGGCTTCCAGCCGGCTTTGGCGGGCGTCCAACTCATTGATGGCCCCCAAGCGAAAGCGCAGACTGTCTGTTTCAGCCAGACGCTTCATGGTGAGGTAAGAGTTGTATCGCACTTCCAAAGTGAGCCGGCTTTGCAGGGATTGTAGAAAGATCAGGGTGGCTTCCGCGCGCAGGTTGCGGAAATAATCCTCCACCAGATAGCGCGTGAGCAGCGCTTCGTTGCGGGCCAGATCCAGACGGGCTTTTCTTTTTCCTCCCAGTTCCAAAGTCCAGGATAAATCGGCCGTGAAGCCATTACCCATATTCAGTCGGCGTTGGTTGTTGTCAAAATAACCCATGCCTATTTCCGGGTCGGGTCGGATGCCCGCCGTCAGGATGGCCGCATCCGATATGGGAATATTCAATTTTTCGGCCACATAAGCATAGTTGTTCTCCGTGACATTTTTTATATATTCAGAAAACCGTAAAATTTTCTTAGGGAAATTGGTATCGGCCTGGGCCTGCCCCGTCGGCGCAGCCAGACAGCCCACCATCAGACTGGATGCTATAGTAAGAGTCCGGATATCCAAAATTCTAAGTTTCATTCTGAAGAGTTTTAAGGAGTTTTTGGGTCGGTTTTATCCCATTTTTTTTCAACCATATAATACATGGGAGGGAGCAGAAAAAGTGTGATGACAGTGGAAAACATGAGGCCGTACACGATTACGGTAGCCAGGGGTCTTTGCACATCGCTGCCAATGCCCGTGGTCAGTGAAGCCGGCATCAAACCCAAAATGGCCACAGTGGCGGTCATCAACACGGGCCTCAGACGGTCCTGAGCGCCAGTTATTACGGCTTCTTTGAGGGGAATTCCACGCCGCCGGACACTATTCATGTGAGAAATCATAATCACACCATTTTGAATGGCCACGCCAAAAAGGGCGATGAAACCCACGGCAGAGGACACATTGAGCGTCATGCCCCGTACATTCAACGCAAGCATTCCTCCGCACAGAGCCAGAGGCACCACGCTCATGAGCAGGCCGGCCTGCCGGAAAGTGCCGAACGCGCCGTATAATAAAACAAACATAATGGCCAGGGCCATCGGCACAATAACGGCCAGATGACGGTAGGCTCTGTTTTGATTTTCAAATTGACCGCCCCAGGTGATTTTGTATTGGGTGTGGTCGTATTCCACTTCGTTTTCAATCCTCTCACGGGCTTCTTTCAAAAACGAACTGAGGTCACGGCCTCTCAGGTTCAGCCGCACGGTAAGATGCCTCTTGTTTTGCTCTCGGGAAATGGTGCTTTCGCCGGTGTTGAGCTTCACTTCGCACACTTGGGACAAAGGAATCCGCGCTCCTTCGGAATTGGTGAGCATGAGGTTGCCGATTTTTTCCGGTGTGTTACGGCTGTCTTCTCGGTAGCGGCAAATGATATCGTAGGATTTGACACCCACAAAAATCTGGGAAACGGCCTTCCCTCCGATGGCCACCTCGATGAGTTCGGCCACATCTTCCACATTCAGGCCATATTGGGCTATTTTTTGGCGGTCGGCAATAATCTGAATTTGAGGCAGCGGCGGCTCCTGATCAATGGCCAGGTCCACAGCGCCCGGCACGGTGCGCAGGATTTTTAGGACTTCCTCCGCAATCCGGCGCGTTTCCCGAAAATCCTGACCAAAAACCTTCACCACCAGTTCGCTATGTGCCCCTGCAATTTTATCCATGACCCCGTCAATCATGGGCTGGCTAAAGGCAATATTGTAACCAGGCATTTTTTTGTATACGGCGTCCAGTTCCTCTATCAAATCGGCTTTGGTTTTGCCTGATTTCCACTGGCTGTATGGTTTGAGACCAATGCTGCATTCAAAATGCGAAGGTGTCCAGGCATCTGTGCCGTCGTCGTTTCGGCCGGCTTGCACCATCATATAGGTCACCTCCTCAAACTGCAATGTCACACGGCGCAGTTCGTTGCTCATTTCTTTAGACTTTTCCAAGGTTATCCCCGGCGGTAGGGCCACCTGCAGCCATATAGACCCTTCGTCCAAAGGCGGCAAAAAATCTTTGCCCACAGTGTAGGTGAGAATCCCGGCGCCCATCAGCACGGTGAAGTAAGGAACCAGGGCACGGCGCGGACGGTGCATAATCTTTTTCATGCGTTGATGGTACAGATGGGTGAGCCTCTCCATCCACCGGTTGTGAAAAATCTTCTGGGGCTTCCTGTACATTTGATACGCCATACCCGGAATGAGAAACAGAGCCACAAGCAGCGCACCGAAAAGCGCGTAGCCCACCGTGAACGCCATTGGCGTGAATAACTTGCGTTCCACCCTTTCAAAAGCAAACAAGGGGAGATACGCCGTAATAATGATAAAGGTGGCAAAAAAGATAGGACGCGCCACTTCCTTCACCCGGGCTGCCACGGTTTTTTCCCTGAGGGGAACCGTCGCATCTTCTTCCCTGATTTTCAGAATGCTTTCCAGCATAACGATGGCGCCATCCACAATGATCCCAAAATCAATGGCGCCTAAGGAAAGCAAATTGGCTGGAATGTCAGTAAAATGCATCAGGATGAAAGCCACCATCAGGGATATGGGGA
>JANWWP010000079.1 GCA_025055575.1 Flavobacteriales bacterium
CGGTCACATCGTACACGCCTGCGCTGGGGTAAGTGAAGACAGGTTGCGGCGCATGGCTTGAAAGTCCGGCAAGACCCGAATACCAGGTGTACAGCACCGGCACGTTGCTCGTGGAGGCGGTATTGGACAGTGTGACGGTCAGGGGGGCGCAGCCCCGCGCACTGTCCACCGCCACTTCCAAGGCCATGGGGCCAATAACTGTAAGGCTGTCTGTGTGGCTTTCGGTACATTCAAAATCCGTGACGCTGAGCGTCACAGGAAAGGTTCCCCAGGTGCTATAGTGGACCGGACCGGCCTGTGGTCCTGTGGCGCTGGAGGGCGTGGCCTGAGGACCAAAATTCCATTGATACATGGCGTTGGCAGAGAAGTTGCCTTGGGCTTGCAGGAAAAATGCGTTATTATCCAGACATTGGGGCGGCGGAGAATCAAAATATGGAGCAATGGGTTCGCGCACGATGAGCGTCACATTGTCCGTGTCCGCGCAGAAATAACCCGGATTGGCCACCAGAGTTACTTCATAAGTTCCGGCAGCGGGATAGGTGAAGGCCGGCTGGGCTGTGGTCGCCTGGTCTGCATTACCGGGTAGGCCAAAGTCCCACAGGAAAAAAGAAGCATTCACACTCTGAGATTCAAACTGAACTTCGAAATTACCGCAACTCACATAGGCGCCGGAACCATCCTGAGGCAGACTTAAAGTAAAGCCAATCTGGGCCTCTACGTAGGTGGAACATTGTGCCACATTAAACTGAAAATCCCTTCGATGGGTGCCAATGAGCTGCCCGTTGCGGTACTCAAGGGCGCACACGCCCACCACAAATTGGCCCACCTGCGTGGGAGCCACACGCAGCAAACCTGTGTGAGGATGGAGAGTAATGGGCGGTGCGCCTGGCATGGGAAAGGTTGGGGAGTATGGCGCTGCAAAAATCAATGGCGGGTAGGGTGGCGGATCCGGAGGCACCGGCATAGGGTTGGTGGTGGTGCCACCCTGATATGTGGCGCAAAGTTCGTACACCAGACTGTCTCCATCGGGATCTATGGCATGGTGTGGAAAAACGAGAGTATCGCCAACACACAAAACGGTGGGCGGGAAAAATTCAAAGTAAGGACTGCTGTTGCACACCGCTTGTGAGGATGGAGGAATCGTTTCTACGTAGGAGGCGCCCTGGTCGCCGGGATTCACAAGATTTACAATGGTGTGGTTGCGGCAACACCGTTGATACACCAAAGTGAAACCAGAAGAGGACGGAGGTAATTCCACTATGCCTTGATAAACAGCTTCTTCTACGCAAATATTGGGAGGCGCCTGGAAGCACGGACTGCTGTAAACAAATGGCAAAACGGCACTGCCCGGAAAAATCAATTCCAAATCCTCTACCAATAGGTTGCCCTCATAAATGCCCACATGCGCCGGATTGTCATAAGGCGCCTGGCCCCCGTAGCAGTCCCTGTACACTTTGAGCGTGATCAGATATTTATTATTGCCGAGACAGGCGTAATAAATTTCACCACCTATAATGTGCGTGGCTGAAGCGCCGGAGATATGAGCCAAACAAAAAATCAACCCATCCAGAAAAGATCTGAAGACATTAAATTTTTTCAAAACCCGCTTCATCGAACCAGGTTCACGTGACCTGTGAAGTATTTTTTCTTGCCGGGCGGGGTTTTTAGTTCAAATTGATATACGTACGTGCCAATGGGTTCGTCTTTTCCGTTACGGGTTTTCCCGTTCCAGCCGCGACCATAGGATTCGCTTTCAAAAATCTTTTCCCCCCAGCGGTTGTAAATCCACATTTTATATTCAACAAATCCCTGCCCCTTTCCGTTAAAATAATCATTCAACCCATCGCCTGTCGGAGTGAAGGTATTGGGGATAAAAAATTCAAAAGGCGGATAGCTGCGCACGGGCTTCACAGCTGTGTCGGTGCATCCGAATTGGTTTTCCACCACCAGCATCACATGAAATAAGCCCGTGTCCCGAAATTCATGCAAGGGATTTTGAATCGAGTCGAACCCTCCATCCCCAAAGTCCCAAAACCAGGAGACAATGCTGCCGGTGCTCTCGTCTAAAAACTGCACCACGTGGTTTTCTTTGTAATAGTAAGTGAAATCAGCCTCAGGACTAAGAACTGTAATGTGTATATCTTCCTGCACGGGAAACTGACAACTGTCTGTCACCGTCACAGAAACCACCATGTCCGAGGACACATTTACGGTGATTGTGGGCACATTGCTTTCTCCAGTGGACCATTGCAAATTCAAAGAACCGATGCCTCCGGAAGGCTGGGCAAACAGAGTCAATTCAGTGCTTCCGCACAGCGCGGTGTCGCGGGTGGTCAGAAGCGTCAAAGGTTCGTAGTCCGGAATGTGAATTGTGATGGAGTCGCTTTCCGTGAGGCCCGTACACAAATCCGTAACAAGGACCCAATACGTGGTGGTCTGCATGGGGCGCACCGTAATTGAAGGATCGTTAGCCCCCGTGTTCCAGGTGATTTGATTGTAAGTGCCGCCGGAGATTTGGGCCGTCAGGTTGACGTCCTGGTTGTAACAGCCCTGAAAAATATCCGGTCCCAAACTCACCTGCAAAGGGGCGGCATCGTTTATGATGACTTCCGCAGTGGGCGGATTGGATGTAGGACAGGGCGTGGCGTTTAAAATTGTGACCCGAAAGTTTTCAGGGCCTTCAGTAATGCCGTCATTGATTGGAAAAATTTCGACTACCACTTCCGACTGACCCGGCGCAAAGGTGACGGTGTTGGGAAAAGTGGGTGTGTAGTCTGCGGCGGAAGCAGAACCGGAAAAAGCCAGCTGAAGGGTTTGGGGAGAAGATATATCACCGCTGCGCGTAAAGATGAATTTGGCTGAACCGCAGCCTTCAAACAGATCGTTGGTGGCGCCCACAGCGCTGGAAATAACGGCCTTCACCGAAATGCTGTTGGTGGTGAAGCTTTTGGCTTCCAAAAAGACGCCGCTGTCAAAGATTGGGTCTCCAATGTCCGCGATGGCTAAAATGATGGTGTAGGTACTGCAGGGAATGACGTTGCTCTGAGCCGTCAACACTTTGGTGAAACCATCGTATTGAATGGTGAGTCCGCCCGTATTGTCCACATAAAAAGCACAATTAGAACAAGGCCCCATGTTGCTGGAGCCGTTATTCACCGAATTGATGGCTACTTCGGTATTAGAACCGGGCACCACGGCAATATTTTTCCAGCCACTAATACCCGGCCCGCTGATAAAAAAGCCAAAGACATCGTTGTAAATGGAGCCCACATATTCAGGATACTCCTCGGAACCAAATACGTATCGGAACGAAACATGGTTGCCTGTAGGAATAAAATCGAATTTGATAACGGATGAATTAAACAGTGCGCTGCTCCCAATCAGTCCGCTGAGCAGGTTGAAAGTGGGCGGTGGGGGGGGGCTGCTGTTGTTGTCAAAACCGGCATCAGGCTTGTTATTTGGACCTTTTGGGCCATCCAGGTTCCCGGAGATATTGCCGGTTGTCATGATGATGCCGCTGGATAGTCCGATGTTGGTGCCGGCGCCATTGAAAAACCCTAAGGCCGCCGCAGATCCGTGATACGAAATATTAAAGGCTTCCACTCCGCCGCCCAGAAGCACATTCTGTACAAGGTTCTGGGCCGTCTGCGTGGTGGTGATAAGTTGTGCCATGCCGCTGAAAGTGCTTAGAATCAGCAGCACGCACATTCGAATCACACACCTTAGAGGACGCATTGTCTGAATTACAGGCTTTAATCTACAAAAGTAACCATTTTAATAAACTAAAAATTGTGCCAAAAGGTTGCCCTATCTCCAATTTATAAATCTATTTTTGATGCGGATATTATATTGAATTCGCAAATGTCAGATATAAAAAACTTTATAGCGAGTCAAAAGGAGGCGCTATTGGAAGAATTGAAGCAGTGGCTTCGGGTGCCCAGTGTTTCCGCAGATCCACGCTATAAAGAAGACGTGGTGCGGATGGCGGAGGTTGTGGCCGAATCCCTGCGCAAAGCTGGAGCCGATCAGGTGGCGTTGTTGCCTACAGGCGGGTTTCCCGTGGTGTACGGGGAAAAAATTGTAGATCCCACGGCCCCCACCGTGATTGTTTATGGGCATTACGATGTCCAGCCTCCGGATCCACTTGAACTTTGGAAGAGTCCTCCCTTTGAACCCGAAGTGCGGGATGTAAGTCCTGGTTTTTCCGGAAATATTTATGCCCGCGGTGCAGCCGATGACAAAGGCCAGGTGTTTATTCACGTGAAGGCCTTTGAATGGATGGTGCGCCACAATGCCTTGCCGTGTAATGTCAAGTTTATGATTGAAGGGGAGGAGGAGGTGGGATCCTCACACTTAGCCTCTTTTCTTCAGGAAAATAAGGAACGTTATCGGGGCGATGTATTCTTGATATCGGACACTTCTCTTCTGGCCAATGATGTGCCTTCCATCACTGTGGGCTTACGAGGACTGGCCTATCTTGAAGTGGAAGTCACGGGGCCCAACATTGATTTGCACAGCGGGGTGTACGGCGGCGCCGTACCCAATCCGGCCAATGTCCTGTGCCGGATGATTGCTTCCCTACATGATGAGAGAGGGCGCATCTCCATTCCAGGGTTTTATGATGACGTGGTAGAACTGAGCTCTGAGGAACGCCGCTTCTTAGCCGAGGCTCCTTTTGATGAGAAAAAATATATGGAAGAACTAGATTTGGCCGGTCTTTGGGGAGAGGAAGGTTACAGCACACCGGAGCGGGCATCCATTCGTCCCACATTAGACGTAAATGGTATCTGGAGCGGCTACACCGGAGAAGGTGCCAAAACCGTGCTCCCTGCCAAAGCGTTTGCCAAAATATCCATGCGCCTGGTACCTCATCAGGATCCCGATAAAATTTCGGCCCTTTTTGCCCGCCATTTCCAGGAGATAGCACCGCCCTACGTCAAGGTGAAAGTGCGGCCTCATCACGGCGGCTGGCCGGTGGTGGTGCCTATGGATACGCCAGAATACAAAGCGGCCGAGCGGGCCATGGAAGAAACTTTTGGACGGCGCCCCGTGCCTGTGCGCGGAGGGGGCAGTATCCCAATAGTGGCTTTATTTGAAAAAGTGCTAGGCCTCAAGAGTGTTTTAATGGGTTTTGGCCTGGATTCGGACGCCATCCATTCGCCCAACGAGAAATTTGGCATATTCAATTTGTTGAAAGGCATTGAAACTGTTCCGGCATTCTACCGTTATTATGCCGAATTAAAAAAGGGAAAGTCATGATGTTCAACCTCTCAGAGGTTCAGGAACTTATCCGCCGCCGCCGCACCATCCGGCCGGCTCGTTTTTCTCCCCGGAAAGTTCAGCGGGATCAAATCGAAAAAATGCTGGAAGCCGCCAACTGGGCCCCCACCCATGGCCGCACGGAGCCCTGGCGCTTCAAAGTGTATGCCGGAGAGCCCCTGAAGCAGTTGATGCAAACCTGGGCGGAGATTTACAAAGCGATCACACCTTCCGAAAAATTTCTTCAGGAGAAATACGAAGACATCCTGGCCCGCCGCCAACAATGCTCGGCCGCCATCCTGGTGTGGCTTAAGCGCCAGGAGTCGGAAGCGATCCCCGAAATGGAGGAATGGGCTGCCTGTGCTTGTGCTATTCAGAACATTTCTCTTGTGTGCACGGCCTACGGCATGGGTTGTTTTTGGAGTACTGGCCCGGTTTGTTATTCTCAGCAGTTGCACCAGCATTTGGGATTGGGTCCCAAAGACCGCGTGGTGGGTCTTTTATATTTGGGCTATCCGCAAGGGGAGTGGCCAGAAGGAAAACGGGGCATTTGGATGAATAAAACCGAATGGTACGGATTTTGACCCTACTTGGGCTGTGCCTTTTGGGTTTATCCGGAGGGAAAGGACAGGTCTCTGATACCCTGGACGAAGCTTTGCGTCGCTTTGATATGCGACGCCAATTGATGTCGGGGGCACAAATGGGCGTCCTCGCCGGATGGGCCGTTGGCAATATCATACCTTCGGCTGTGGGATGGGCTGTCAACGACGGAGCGGATCGGTATTTTCATGCCGGCAACGTGCTTTGGAATGCCGTGAATCTTTCCATCGCCCTACCCGGGCTCCTCACCCGCCCTAAAAACTTGACAAATCCCGATTATTTGAAAGTGATACGGCTTCAAAACCGGACAGAAAGAATCTATTTGATCAATGCAGGTCTGGATTTTCTATACACCGGTGCCGGATTGTGGCTGATGAAAAATGCCCAAACAGCTCAGTGGCGTCCTGATTTTCAAATGGGTCTGGGCCGATCCTTGGTGTTGCAAGGCCTTTTTTTACTGGGTTTTGATTTTACCAATTTTTTGATTCATCATATTCACGAACGGAAACGTCTTCGTCCGCTGGAAAGTCGTCTTCGTTGCACTTTTTCTGCCTCCGGGCTTTCGGGGCGTTTCTCCTTTTGATACAAGGGCTAGCGCAAAAAGGCTTTTCCTTACTTTCGTGGCCGCATTAAAAAAGTGGAGGCTGTCGTTGTTATTCTGCTTTTCATCACGTATGGCCTCATTCTTTTTGAAACCCAGCTAAAAATCAACAAATCTGTGGCGGCGCTTTTGGGGGGCAGCGTCGCCTGGATACTTTATGCCCTTCTGACGCCGGAAGAGGGCCATGCTCTGGCGGATAAATTAACAGGTCATTTTGGTTCGATCGCCGGGGTGCTGATATTTCTTTTAGGCGCCATGACAATTGTGGAACTGGTGGACCTCCATCAGGGCTTTTCCGTGATTACCCATCGCATCCGCACCCGCGATGCCGGAAAGCTGATGTGGATCACCTGCGGCGTGGCATTTGGTATGTCGGCTGTTCTGGATAATTTGGCCACAGCCATCGTGATGGTCACCTTGCTGCGCAAAGTACTACCCCGCGGGGAGGTGCGCCAGATTATGGCAGCCCTTGTGGTGGTGGCAGCCAATGCTGGCGGAGCCTGGTCGCCCATTGGAGATGTGACGACCACCCTTTTATGGGTGGGCGGTCAGGTGAGTGCCGGGGGCATTGTGTTCCAGCTTTTATTTCCCTGTGTGGTGTGTATGGTGGTGCCGGTGTTGATTGCCAGAATCCGGCTGCGCGGGGCTGTGCCGGTCATTGAGCAGATGAGTATGGCCGAGGCCATGCGGTATGAACACATCCGAGGCAGTAAGAGAATGCTTTTTTCAGGGGTGGGAAGCCTCATCCTGGTTCCGGTGATTAAAACCTTTACGGGTCTTCCGCCTTTTATCGGCATATTGTTCGGCCTGGCATTTGTGTGTTTGATGTCCGAAACTATACATTGGCAAAAAAGTGTCAAAGAAAGGCAGATGTATTCGGTGTCCTATGCGCTCAGCAAGGTGGATGTGTCAGCCATTTTATATTTTATGGGGATCCTCCTGTTGGTGTATATGATGGAAGAGGTGAACGTTCTCAGCCGCACGGGGGAATATCTCAGGTCTGTCCTCCCGGGTTTGGATTTGTTGGTAATCCTGGTGGGTCTCATATCTGCCATCATTGATAACGGCAGCCTTGTAGCCGCTATGCAGGCCATGTTTTCACTTCAGGAATTTCCCATGGACAGCCGTTTATGGGAATTTACCGCCTATTGCGCCGGCACGGGTGGCAGCTTAATTATCCTCGGATCTGCAGCAGGTATTGCCGTTATGAACATGGAAAAGATCAGTGTGGGCTGGTATGTGAAACGTATCTCGCTGTTGGCATTGGCCGGATATTTTTCTGGTATTGTAGCCTATCAGTTTCAAAAAATATTAGTTACTTTTTTTGTCCAATAAGCGAATAGGCTTTTTCAGAAAATCTTATTCCAATTCAACATTCCAATATCAGCTTTTAGCCAATATTCTCGGAGGGTAAAGCTTCACTGGAAGAAAAAAATCGGGAAGGTTTGAGACAACTTTGAGACAACGCGGGTGCGAAAATTTATATCTTATCTTTACCTCTGGATCCAATGCTTTGAAAAGAATGAGGCGGCTCCAATTGGCTTTTTTCATGGGGGCTATAGTGGTAGCTTGTCCTTTGCTTTGGAGCGGGGATCCTGGATTTGTGGCCAATTACGGTCAATGGCCTGAGCCCTTTCAATTTAAGCGCAGTGGCCAGGGCTTCGTGGTGTACGCCGAGCCGGGCCGGATTCGTCTGGCCCTGACCCCTTTGCCCCTCCACTGGCACCATGCTGAAGGCGATAAACACAAAGAAAACAACGTGTCTGAGGCGGCAGAATACGGTTTGGGCCATGCCCTCACCTGGGATTTTCATTATGCCTCAGGAGAAAAACCTATCCCGGAGGGCCGAAAAGTCCTTCCGGTCTATCACAATTACTTTATAGGTAACCACCCCTCCGCATGGAAAAGCGGTGTTCCCGTATATGAAGAGCTAAGGTGGCATTACGGGAAAGGAAAATGTGATGTAATTCTCAGCGCGGGCCCTGGCCTGTTTAAATATGATATCCAGGTCGCGCCCGGGGGGCAGATACCGGAAGTGCATATTTCGGGCGCGGATGCCCTCACCTTGCGGGATGGGCGGCTTGTTATTCGCACCGCCCTGGGTCTATTGGAAGAATACATACCTAAGGCCTGGCAGGAAGCTGAAGGAAAACGAAGGGATATTCAAGTCGTTTACCGCCTAAAAGGGAATCGCGTTCAATTCGTTTTGCCTCCTGATTATAATCCGGATCTGCCGCTCACCATTGACCCCGCTCTTGTTTTTTCGAGCTTTGTAGGTTCCGGCAGCGACTCCTGGGGATTCACGGCTGCTTATGACGCCTTAGGCAATGGCTATGCCGGCGGCATAGTATTTGGGTCCTTTTACCCTTTAACGCCAGGCGCCTTTCAAACCACTTTTGCGGGCAACGTGGACGTCTGTATTACCAAATTCAACAGCACCGGCACACAACTTCTTTTTTCCACCTTTTTCGGTGGCCAAAGGCCGGAAATGCCTTATAGCATGATTGTCAATAGCCAGAATGAATTGATAGTTCTTGGGAATACCGGTTCCTCCAATTTCCCCGTCCCGCCTTCCGGTTACGACAACAGTTTTAACGGGGGCACTGCTTTCGGGTACTGGCCAAACGGTTTTAACGGATTTTTAGCCAATTATAACCAAGGTTCTGATCTGTTCGTAGCCAAATTCAGCGCCAACGGGCAACAACTGCTGGCCTCCACTTTCGTGGGGGGCACGGCCAACGATGGGATCAATTCCGCAGGCGGGCTCAATTTTAACTATGCCGATGATTTTCGAGGGGAAGTGATCGTGGATGCCAATGATAATGTGCTGTGCATCACTTCAACCCAGTCCTCGGATTTTCCGGTTGCCAATGGTTTTCAGTCCACTTATGGCGGTGTGCAGGATGCTGTTGTGTTCAAGCTCAGCCCGAACCTAAACACATTGATTTGGAGCAGTTTCTGGGGAGGTAGTGAAGCCGATGCCGGCTACGGCATCAAGGTAAACAGCCTTGGCCAAGCCTATTTTTGCGGGGGCACGCGTTCTTCGAACCTTCCCGGAATGGTATCGGGCGCACAGCCCTCCAACGCGGGCAACAGGGATGGTTATATTGTACGTATCTCAGCCTCCGGCAATGCCGTGCTTGCGGCCACCTATGTGGGCACTTCGGCATACGACCAAGCCTATTTCCTGGAACTCGACCAACAGGAGCGGCCCTACGTGCTGGGTCAGACTTTGGGCGCCATGGGTCAAATCACGGGTGCAAGCGGCACCATTTTCGGTCATCCGAACCGGGGTTTATTCATCCGCCGATATGCTCCCGATTTGTCGCAGGTGACTTTATCCACCACCATCGGCAACAGTCCTAATGCCATTGCCCTTGTGCCCACCGCTTTTTTGGTGGACGAATGTAATTACATTTTCTTTTCAGGCTGGGCCGGCCAGGTGAATTTGAACTACAACGTGCAGTGTTCCACGCAGGGTCTGCCCGTGACGCCCGGAGCCCATAAAACAGGAACCGATGGCAGCGATTTTTATTTCTGCATGCTCACAGAAGAAGCCGCCACCCTTTTATACGGTACTTTTTTTGGCGGGGATTTGAGCCATGAACATGTGGATGGCGGAACCAGCCGTTTTGATAAGAAAGGCGTTGTATATCAGGCTATATGCGCCGGTTGCGGAGGATATTCTGACATGTATTCCACCCCCGGAGCCTTTAGCGCTGTGAACGGCTCTTCCAACTGCAACTTAGCCTTAGTCAAATTTGATGTATCGGAGCTTTCAGCCCAAATCAACGCCACCAGCTTTGGGTATGTGTGTATCGGGCAGCAGATTCAATTTCAAAACCAGAGCATTGGCGCCACCCATTATTTGTGGCTTTTCGGAGACGGAACCACTTCCACTCAAACCCATCCTGCACACACCTACAGCACCCCTGGCACTTACACCGTGACGCTCATTGCCTACAACAGCAATTCCTGCACAGGCTCAGATACGGCTTTCCTGGACGTCAACGTTTTGGGTTTGGGAGGTTCACTTTCTCTTTCTTGGGCGCCTGTATGCCAAGGCCAAAGTGTCACCCTGAATGCTTCGGGTGGCACACAATACCAATGGCTTCCAGCTCCGGGCTTGCCCTCCGCCATGTCCACATCAGCCAATCCTGTTGTGACCCCTCCCTACACCACCACATACACTGTCCTCATCAGCAGTCCCTGCGGGTTGGACACATTGCACATCACCGTTCCTGTAGTTCCTTTTCAGGTGAGCACTTCACCTGACGACACCCTGTGTCTTGGACAGGCCGTTCAGATTTGGGCTTCGGGCGGCCAGACGTACCAATGGTATCCCCCTGCCGGCTTATCGGACCCTTTCCTAGCCAATCCCTTAGCTTCTCCGGTTATTTCCACCACTTATGTCGTCACTGTGACGGACCTCAACAACTGTTCAGGCACCGACACGGTGCACATCACGGTGGAGGATTTTCCTCAAGCGCAAATACTCCAGTCGGATACTGTGCTCTGTTTTGGTCAAAAAATCACTTTACAGGCTGCCGGGGGCACTGCGTACACTTGGTTTCCGCCCTCGGCCGTCTTCCAGCAATCCGGGGCTTCGGCTGTGATATCTCCTCAACAAGATACCGATATCATCGTGACCGTGAGCAACGCGTGTGGTCAAGACCGGGATACTATCCGGGTGGGGGTCAGGCGGGTGGTAGCCAGCGCCGGCCCTGACACCACTGTGTGCCTGGGCACACCTGTGACGCTTTATGCTTATGGCGGCGTGCGTTACAGATGGGAGCCTTCCTGGCTTTTTCAGGATAATACCCAGCAATTTCCCACTGTGGATCCTCAGCTCAACCAGATTTTCTGGGTGTGGGCTTATGATTCCCTGAATTGTTCGGATGCCGATTCTTTGTATATTGGTTTTCATCCCGCCCCGCAATTGACCCTTGGCCCGGATCGGTTTATTGAATTTGGCGGCGCCACAGAAATTCAGGCAGGGGTGGGAGCAGGCCATTATGCTTGGTATCCTGTTCAGGGCCTGTCGTGTTCACAATGTGCCCTCACACTGGCAAGCCCCTTGGAAACAACTCAATATACTGTTACCTTCACCGATGAAAATGGGTGTACCTTCAAGGATAGTCTTTGGGTGATTGTCGAAGGCATTTTGTACATCCCCAACACCTTCACCCCGGGAAACGATGAACTCAATGAGGTTTTTAAGCCTGTATTTACAGATGTGGTAGATTTAAAAATGTACATTTTTAACCGGTGGGGAGAAAAAATCTGGGAGTCCAGGAGCTTAAACGATGGGTGGAACGGCATGGCAGGCGGTTTGAAAGCGCCATCGGATGTGTATGTGTGGGTCCTGGATTACACCCTCAACTCGGGCCGATCCTTTCGCCGGCGTGGACATGTTCTCCTTCTGCGTTAAATTTTATCAAAATATAAATTTCTACAAAAATCAGACTTTAAATTTTTTTTGTAAATAATTAAAAATCAAAATTTTCTGAATGCGGTTTATTTTTCTTAATAATTTTAGTAAGCTGAGCCATTCAGGAAAACTAACACAGGCCTCAATTTTTTTGGGAAAAATTTGCAAGTATATTTTGCCCATTATTTTTGTTGCCCGTTAATGCATCCACCCATGAAAAAAATCCTAGCACTTTTTGTATTTGTAGGAATTACCTTGACGTCCTCCGCGAACCTTCAGAGTCAGGGAGACACCGCAGCAGCCAAAACCGACAGTGCGGCTGCGAGTACCACCCAGCCTGCTTCTGAAACACCGGCCCCGGCTCCGGAAGCCCCTAAGCAAACCATACATCAAAGTATCAAAAGATATTTTGTGGAAGGCGGGCCGGAATTTATGGCCCTGGTGGTTTTGGCTTTGGTAATAGGTTTAGCGGTCGCCATAGAACGAATTATTTATTTGAACTTGTCTTCCACCAACTGGACCAAACTGGTGGAAGATGTGGAGAATGCTCTCAAATCAGGGGGGATTTCCTCCGCCAAGGATGTGTGCAGCAACACGCCTGGGCCCATTGCAGGGGTTTTTTATGAAGGCTTGTCCCGTGCGGATGAAGGTATTGACATTGTAGAAAAAACCATTATTTCCTATGGCGCTGTGGAAACAGGCAAACTGGAAAGAGGGCTGCCCTGGCTATCTCTGATGATTGCATTGGCTCCCATGCTTGGATTTTTGGGTACTGTGGTGGGGATGATACAGGCTTTTGATGCCATAGCCCTGGCTGGGGATATCAGTCCGAATGTGGTGGCCGGTGGTATTAAAGTGGCACTCATCACCACAGTGGGAGGTCTTATCGTCGCCATCATTCTCCAGGTATTTTATAATTACATCCTTTCCAAAATCGAATCCTTGGTGGGCGATATGGAAGAAGCTTCCATTTCTCTGGTGGATGTGCTGGTGAAAAACGGCATGAAAAGCGGTAAGTAATTTTTGCAATTAAGTTATATCCCATGAATAATCGTACCATTCGGCTCCTCTCTTTGGGCACCAGTTTGGCCGTGGGAGGGCTGGGCATACTCCTTGTGTTGCTGACTTTGGCAGCTCTGCCCAACACAGCAGGCCTGGAGGATGCAGTAAAGAATAAAAAGATTATGGAGGCTGTGGATGCTTTACTGAATGGCTTTTTCTATCTCACTTACCTAGCTATTGGCATCTGCACCCTCCTGGCTCTGCTTTTTGGGCTTTTGGCCGCCGTCCGCAATCCGGCAAAAGCCAAGGGTTCGCTCATTGGCCTGGCAGCCCTTGCGTTGGTATTTCTTCTGAGTTGGTTTATTTCTGATGACTCTGTGTTCTGGGTGGGAAAGCGGCCCGATGAAATTGCCCGGCTGAACCAGGAAATTTCTTCAGGTGCGCGCCATTTTTCCGGCATGGCCGTAAATGCCATGTACATCCTGATGCTCTTGGCTGTGGCTGCCCTGGCTTTTGGTGAAGTGTTCCGATTTTTGAAAACCCGACGTTAATTTCTTACACCCATGGCCCAAAGAAAAAAGCGCGAGCTGCAGGAGATCAATGCCAGTTCTATGGCGGACATTGCCTTCCTGTTGCTGGTGTTCTTTTTGGTGACCACCACTTTCGACTCGGATTATGGCATTCAACGCAAGCTTCCCGAAAAACGTAAAGATCAGCCCGAAGTAGAAAAAGAAACAAAACGCCGTAATGCCTTCGTGATTTTGGTGAATCGGGAAGACAGGATCCTTGTCAACGGGGAGGAAGGGGACATACGGAAACTCAAAGACGACGTTATTGAATTTATTCTGAATCCGCAAAACAAAGACAATCTTTCCGAGAAAAAAACGATCAAAAGCAAGTATTTTGGGGATGTGCAGGTGTCAAAAGGTGTGGTGGTGTTACAAAACGACAGGGGCACTTCTTACAAACGATATATCGAAGTGCAGAATGTGCTGGCCAAAGCCTTTAATGAAATGCGTAACAATTTGGCTCGGCAGTATTTTAACACTTCGTACGATGAGTTGAAATATCTGGCAGAACGCGCGGATAAAGATGCTATGGACAAGGTGGATGCTATCGAGGAAATTATGCCTCTCAGCATCTCGGAGGCCCAACCCAAAAATGTTGGAAAATAAAGAATTGAGTCATGATTCGCACTAAGAAAAAGAAGAGCACCCCCCAGATATCCACCGCTTCTTTGCCGGATATCGTGTTCATGCTTTTATTCTTCTTCATGGTGGCCACCAAAATGAAAGAAATCACTTTAAAAGTGGAAGTGAAAAAGCCTTCGGCTTCCGCGGCTACCAAAATTTTTGATAAATCCACCCTACGCAGCATCTATATTGGCAAACCTACGGCTGACCTTGTGGCCCTGTATGGCAATCAGCCCCGTCTTCAGATCAACGATAAAATCGCCGAGATTTCTGATCTCGATGCCGCTGTGAACGACTGGCGTAATGAGATCAACGAGGCCGAGCGGCTCAAGATGACCATCAGTCTGAAAGTGGACGAAAACACCAAGATGGGCATTGTGACCGATGTCAAAGAGCGTCTTCGGGACCTTGTGGCTTTGAAAATTTCGTACGCTGCTCTCAAAACTTCCGATACCGGAGAATATTAATCCTGGGGCCTCTGAAGGTCTCTTTTTGTACAGGAAGGTATACTTTTTGCGTTAATCCGAGTAATGAACGCTTTTCGCTTTATTTATGGGCTTGAGGTGGCCTTGCTTTTTGCCTGGAGTGGTATTGCGGCTCAGCCTTGTCAAGAAGGTTTTGGAATTTCGTATACGAGATTTCTCAAGGAAATTCGACAATTTGAAAACTCGGTATCCTCCCAGGTTCAGCGCCCCATAGTTTTTTATGGAAGTTCCAGTTTGCGCATGTGGGAGACACTGGCGCAGGATTTTGCGCCACTACCGGTGGTGAACAGAGGATTCGGAGGCGCCACCCTGGCGGAAATGAACTATTACTTTGAACGCGTTCTGAAACCGTTGAATCCCTCCGTCATTGTGGCCTATGGCGGCGAAAATGACCTGGCTCATCCCATGTGGTGCCTGGATTCCCTTCAGAAGCGCTTTCGCACCTTCATGGCTCTGCGCGACAAGCATTTTCCCGGCACTCCAGTGGTGTATATTCTCATAAAAAATTCTCCAAAAAGAGCCGCATTTCAATTTCAGTTTGAAACTTTTAACCGATGGGTGCAGAGTGTGGCGCATTCCTTCCCCAATTTGTATCTATTTGATGGCAACCGGGCCTTGAGTCCTTCTGGTAGCATCCCTCCACATTCCGTCTTTAAGCCCGATAGTCTGCATCTGGGGCCGGAGGGTTACAAGCTGTGGGCCGAAGGCCTTCGGCCTGTTCTCACGGCCCTGTATCAGGTTCAGTCTAGGCCCGGACCCTGATGCGAAAGTTTATACTCATCTTAAGCTTTTTACGTTTTTTTCCCACAGGTCATGCGCAAGACCCTGGCTGGAACGAAGATCGCGTAAGCCAACAGTTGACTCAGATATCGTCACTTCCATGGCTGGCTTCCTGGCGGCTTGTAATGGAACGCGAGACAGGGGGAGCGCAGGAATTCTGGACCGACACCCTTGGTGTTGATCAAGAAATCCGGCATTTCTGTTTAAGGCATCGAATCCCCGGCCCTTATTTTTCGGAGCGTTGTGCCCTGTGGGCCAAGAAATATTTGATACAGTCCGAGGAATTGTGTGTGCTGAAGGGTTGCATCAAGATGCTTCAGAAAAAATTTCCCTATTGGGCGGCAACCGCGGATCCCGAGGCGGCTTTTGTACCCTGGTTGTTGGCTTTCATGGGAGCTGGTTTTCGCGAAGATTTCCTGAGCGATGGACCGGGCCGGGCCGCAGGATTCTGGCTTTTGCACCCTCAAAGAGCCCGTGTGTATGGTCTGGAGGTGCGTCCGGATTACGATGAGCGGTTGTGTCTGGATCGTGCCACTGAAGTGATACCCGCCGTGTTTAAGGATCTGGGGTCATCGCCGCCCGAAGCGGCGCTGGGATTTATTTGGGGTCCGGCGGCCTTCCAACAATTTCAAAAATCCGAAGATTCAGCGCTGCGGGCACGCCTGGCTGCTCCTTATGATGCCCTCGTGGCCCTTTGGTGGGCTTTAGAAAAAGCAACCCAATCCTGTTCAGCCTATTTTGAACAGATCCAGGCCTCTCAGACTAAGCTTGTGAAACTTTCTGGCCCGTTTTGCCTGGAAGCTGGAGCCCATATGTGCCATACCCGTACCGAAGACCTGCGTCGCATGAACCCCCACTGGCTGGAGGACTGCCTTGGAAATATCCCAAAACTTTGGCTCACTCTTCCTTCCGAGTGTCCGCCT
>JANWWP010000001.1 GCA_025055575.1 Flavobacteriales bacterium
GTGTAAAATTATTTTAAAGCGATTTTTTGACAAGCATTTAAATATTATTAATCTGCTCAACACTGAGGATGATTTCAAATCCAAGCTGATGCTGTGGGCCCAGAAAAACAAAAAAAAGGTGGAATACAAAATGGCCGGCGATAGCCGATCGAGACGGTCCGGAGAATGTCTTGTGGAAATTTGGGTGGAAAGCGAATTGATGGGTAAAGGCACCGGGCGCACCCGCAAGCAGGCCGAACAGGACGCTGCCCGGGCCGCCTGCGAACAACTCCATCTATAATATCGGCATTGGATGTTTTCGATATGAAGCAACGACGAACCATTTTGCTCATCGTGGTAGCTTCATTAGGCTATTTTGTGGACATTTATGATTTAATATTATTCAATATCGTAAAAAAAGAAAGCCTTTTATATTTAGGTATTTCCGAATCCGACTGGCGGCGCTATGATGCTTTCCTTTTTCGGTGGCAAATGGGCGGTATGCTTCTGGGAGGCATTCTATGGGGCGTTCTGGGCGACCGGCGCGGGCGCGTGGCTGTGCTGTTTGGTTCCATTTTAATGTATTCTTTGGCCAATATTGCCAACGCATATGTATGGGATATCCCTTCCTACCAGGTCATTCGTTTTATTGCGGGGATAGGACTTGCCGGGGAACTGGGGGCAGGCATCACCCTGGTGGCCGAAACCATGCCCAAGGAAAAACGCGGCTATGGCACCATGATTATTGTAAGTTTTGGCGCATTGGGCGCGGTTTTTGCCTATCTGGTAGCCGACTGGTTTGACTGGAAAGCGGCCTACTGGGCCGGCGGTCTGATGGGCCTCGGACTTTTGGCTATGCGTGTGGGCGCTCACGAATCCGGGATGTTCAAAAATATGGCGGGTGAGCCGGGGGTGCGCAGGGGACGGTTTCTGGATATTTTCCGCCAGCGGGCCCGGGCGCTCAAGTATCTGAAATGCATTGCGATGGGTCTTCCGGTATGGTTTGTAGTTGGGGTGCTGGTGGCGCTTTCGGAATCCTACTTCGAGCCGGTGCTTGGCGTGGAAGGGGATATTGAAGTGGCCAAAGCGGTTTTATTTTGCTATGTCGGACTGGCTGCGGGCGATTTCTTCAGCGGGTTTTTTAGCCAAATTTTCAAAAGCCGGCTGAAAGTGGTGACGGCTTTTCTGATTCTTTGCCTGGTGTGTACGGGATTATATCTTTTCTGCACGGCTGGCCGTTCGGTGAACTTTTTTTATGCCCTCTGTCTTGTCTGTGGCGCCGCCACCGGGTACTGGGCCATGTTTGTCACCATTGCGGCCGAACAGTTTGGCACCAACATCCGAAGCACGGTGGCTTCCACAGTGCCCAATTTTGTGCGGGGCGCTGTCATTCCTATCACGTTTTGTTTTGAAACCTTAGCCGGCCATCCCTCAGTGGGCGTGGTGGCGGCCTCTCTCATCGTGGGTACGGTCTGTATTGGTTTGGCCTTGGTGGCGACGCTCACGTTGCCTGAGACTTTTTCAAAGGAATTGGATTATCTGGAAACCTGACCCAACCGGAAATCCATGAAAAAAAAGGGAGTCATCACATTTCAAAAGAGCATTTTCCTTCTTTCCGTCGTACTTTTTGCTTTGAAACTTTTGGGCTGGCTTCTCACGCAGTCCAACGCTCTATTGAGTGATGCCCTCGAATCTACGGCCAATATCGCCGCGGCGCTGTTTGGCTTTTTGAGTTTACGCACGGCCGTGAAGCCAAAAGATGAGGACCATCCTTATGGACACGGGAAAATAGAATTTGTGGCCGCCACTTTTGAAGGCACGGTGATCACCCTTTCCGGTATTATGATTTTAATCAAAGTAGTTTACAACTTTTTTGTTCCTGAATTGCCTGAAAATCTGGGAGTGGGCATGGTGATTTCCTGGTTGGCTGGCGCAGTGAATGGGGTGGCTGGTTTTTGGGCCTTACGTGTGGGTCAGAGGTCGCGTTCCGCGGTCTTAAAATCTGCCGGTTTGCATCTTCTTTCCGATGCCGTTTCCACGGCTGGTGTGGCCTTGGGCTTATCTCTGGCGGTCCTCACGCATTGGCTGATATTGGATAACTTGACGGCTCTTGTTTTTGGGCTGGTTTTGGGGGTCATGGGGGTCCGTATGGTAAGGCGTTCCATTCATGACATTATGGACCGTGCGGATCCTGAGCTTCTCCAGCGCCTGGCTCGTTTTCTGGAGGAAAACCGGAAAGCTGAATGGGTGGATATTCATAATTTACGTCTTATTAAGTACGGTTCGGACATTCATATTGATGCCCACGTTACGGTGCCTTTTTTTTACACGCTTCAGCAAGCCCATGATGTCTCTGAAGATTTAACCCGCAAGATGTCCGAGCACTTGGGCCCCAACACGGAGTCCTTTATTCATTTGGATCCCTGTCTGCCTCCCTTGTGCCAATATTGTCAAATGACCGAATGTCATGGGCGCAGTGCCCCATTTAAAACGAAAATTAAGTGGACCCCGGCCCTCTTGCAGCGCAACGCCAAACATCATAAAGCCCCGACATCGGGTGAAATACAAGGCCTTCACGATGAATAAAGGGCCATTCGGGAATGTGAAAAATCCTATATTTGCGCCCTCTAAATAAAAAGTTATTTCGCAAATATTTGTTTTTTAGTATTTTATGCAAAATAAGGGCTTTTTTCAGTTTATTACTGTCCTTCTGGCTTTAGCTTGTATATATCACCTCTCTTTCACCTTTCTCACTCGTAAAGTGGAAAGAGAAGCTGCGGAGTTTGCCCAGGGAGACCCCATTAAAGAAAGAGCGTATCTGGATTCTGTAGCCGACGAAAAAATCTGGGGTTTGTTTACCTACCGCTATGCCAAATTAAGAGAAATGAACCTGGGTTTGGACCTGAAAGGCGGGATGAATGTGACGCTGGAAGTGAGCTTGCCCGATTTGCTCCTGGCCATGGCCAATTACACGGAGAATCCCGTTTTTCACCAGGCTCTGGCAAAAGCTACGGAAGCCCAGAAAAAGACTGGTGGTGATTATATTTCATTATTTATACAGGCCCTTAAAGAAATCGATCCGAACGTGTCGCTGGCTTCGCCTTCCTTATTTGGCCATAAAGACCAGGAACGAATCAATTACAAAATGACCAATGAGGAAGTGGAGGCCATTTTGCGCCAGGAAGCTGAAACCGCCTCGGATCGCACCTATGAGGTTCTGATGAATCGGATTGACAAGTTTGGCGTCACGCAACCTAATATTCAAAAATTGGAGGGCACCCACCGCATTTTGGTGGAACTGCCGGGCATTAAAGACCCCCAGCGGGCTGAACAACTGCTTCAGGCCACCGCCAAGTTGGAATTTTGGGAAACTTATGACATGCGCAAATTACTGGCCCCGTTAGAAAAAGTAAACGATTACTTGGCCAAGGTCCAGTCCGGCAATAATGAGAAAATCGATACTCTGGCCCCGGCCAGCCCCGCCGATACCACGTCCCCTAAATTTTCGGATACGGGCGCAGAGTCGGGTGATACGGCCAAGTCCGAGTTGGCTGCCCGGGAGGATTTCTTAAAAAATAATCCCTTGTTCAGCATCCTCAACCTTGCCCGCTTTCGCAACAGCGAAACAGGCCAGGAAGAGTTTGTGGAAAGTCCAATTGTGGGTTATGTGCATGTGAAAGACACCGCACGTATGAACCGCTATTTACGCATGCCCGCCGTGAAAGCCCTCCTGCCCGGTGATGCGAAGCTTTTGTATGGCCATAAAGCGGAAAACGGCTACTTAACATTGTATGCGATATGGGTGCAACGGCGCGACCGAAAAGCCCCGCTTGAAGGCGATGTGATCACCGATGCCTCTTTCCGCAAAAATGAACAAGGCGCTGGGTTTATGGTGGAGATGAGCATGAATGGGGAAGGCGCAGAAAAATGGGCCAAAATCACCGAAGCCAATGTGGGGAAGGCCGTAGCCATTGTCCTGGACGATGTCGTGTATTCGGCCCCCACTGTCAATGAAAAAATCCCTAACGGACGCTCCAGTATCACAGGCAATTTCGATTATGAGGAGGCCAAAGGCCTGGCTTCCGTGTTGAAAGGGGGCAAATTGCCTGTGCCTGCCCGTGTGGTGGAGAAAGCCGTGGTGGGGCCCTCCCTGGGAGCTCAGTCCATTCGTTCGGGGCTGATATCCATGATTATAGCCTTGATAGTGGTGCTGGTGTACATGGCATTTTATTATAACAGAGCCGGCTTCGTCGCGGATATTGCCTTGTTTTCCAATATTCTTTTCCTCACAGGGGCCTTGGCAGCCCTCAATACCACCCTCACGCTGCCGGGTATTGCCGGTATTGTGCTCACTTTTGGTATGTCCGTGGATGCCAATGTGCTGATTTTTGAGCGAATACGTGAAGAACTGGCGGGTGGAAAAGGATTACGATTGGCCCTGAGCGATGGCTATCAGCGGGCCTACAGTTCCATTGTGGATTCTAACGTCACCACACTGCTCACGGCCATCGTGCTCATGGTGTTTGGAGCCGGGCCTGTCAAAGGCTTCGCGGTGGTTCTTTTTGTCGGCATCCTCACCTCTCTGTTTGCAGCCATTTTTGTTTCCCGTCTTGTGTTCGAAGCCTTGCTTGATAAAAAGTGGGCGATTCAGTTTTCTTCACGCCTGACGGCCAATGTTTTTAAAAATATTCACATTCGTTTTGTGGAGAATAGAAAAATCTTTTATGTAGCTTCCACAGTGTTGATCCTGGCCGGATTGGTGTCTTTTTTTACCAAAGGCTTTAATCTGGGTGTCGATCTTAAAGGGGGCCGAACTTATACCATCACCTTTGATCAGTCTAATATTCCAACCCCTGAATTGGCCCAGGCTCTTGGGAAGCAATTCGGTGAAGAACCGGTGGTGAAGTATTTTGGTAGTACCAACAGAGTGAAAGTGATCACGGATTACAAGTTTGATGAAAGCTCTGCGGCCGTCGAGGAAGAAATTGTGAATAAATTGTATGAAGCGTCCAAAAGTTTCTATGCCCAAGCGCCTTCTTTGGATCAATTCCGGGATGAAGATTCAGGTATTGGCATCACCAGTTCTGAAAAGGTGGGCCCCACTGTGGCCGGCGACACGAAGACAAAAAGCATTTATGCCATCCTCTTTGCCCTGATTATCATGTTCTTGTATATCATGCTGCGCTTCAGGGGCTGGCAGTTTGGGGTGGCGGCCACCGCAGCTCTCATGCACGATGTGCTCATCACCCTGGCTTTCTTTTCGCTCCTGGATGGGATTCTGCCTTTTTCCTTGGAAATTGATCAGACCATTATCGCGGCCGTTTTGACCGTAATCGGTTACTCCATCAACGACACGGTGGTGGTGTTTGACCGAATCCGGGAGTATTTTCAGGAGCACAAGCGCGGCGCCGTCAACGAACTCATCAACTCCGCTTTGAATTCCACGCTCAGCCGGACTTTTAACACCTCATTCACCACGTTGGTGGTGCTGCTGGTGATTTTTATTTTCGGAGGTCCGGCCATCAAGGGTATGTGTTTCGCCCTGCTGGTGGGTATTGGTGTGGGCACCTACTCCAGTGTGTGCATTGCTTCGCCATTGGTGTTGGATTTGGGTGTGGAAAACAAACAACCGGTGCCCCAGGCCTGAAATTGGAATAGAACTTTAGGCCTAACTTTGCTTTCGTGTTCATAGGCCTGTTCAACATCAGCGAGGGGGAATTCCTCCTGGTGGCATTGGCGGCATTGCTGCTCTTCGGGAGTAAAGGTCTTCCGGATTTGCTGCGCTCTCTGGGGCGCGGCCTCCATCAGGTACGTCAGGCTTCGGATTCTGTGCGTCGCGAAATCCGGGATTCGATGTATCAAGCCGAATTGGAAATCCAGCGTCGGCGATTTGAACTGGAGAATGCATCTAAAGCCGATACTCTGAATTCAAATCCCAAACCTGACCAAGAATCTCCCCCTTCAGATAAATCTTGAATTTCATTTTTCTTGTGCATTGCATTAATTTAGCGACTTGAAATTTTCATGATGAGGACATTTACCTATATTTTTATTTTTGGTTTTTTAGCCTCAAATACAGGCCTTCGGGCACAATGCGACAGCAAATACACCACCGATGCCGACAAAGCCTACAGAGGCGGGTTTTATTTTCAAGCCCTTCAACTGTACGAAAAAGCTAAGGATAAAGCTAAGAAAGACAAAGCCGCCGCAGCCTGTGTCAATTTCATGATGGCGCAATGCAACCGTAAGCTGGGCGATTACAAAAAAGCCTTTTCCCTTTATCAGAAGGCCCAAAAGATGGGTTTTGAAGACCCCAAAGCCGTATGGTTTATGGCCATTATGTATAAAAATCAGGGCATGTATGACGAAGCCATGGCCGAATTTCAGAATTACAAAAAGCTGGCCCCCAACGACGCCCGGGCCGATAAAGCCATTGAATCCTGTAAAAATGCCGCCAACTGGCGTAAAAACCCCACCTGCTATAATGTAGAGAATATCAAGGCCTTAAATTCCAGAGATAATGATTATTCGCCGGTGTATGCCAGCCGGAAAAGCGATGTGCTGATTTTTTCCAGCAGCCGCGAGGGAGCGAAAGGAAAGGAAGACGGCGTGATGGGTCTGATACCTGAAGATTTATTCGAAGCCAAAATTTCAAAGAAAGGCACCTGGGGCGCACCCACACCTCTCGGGGATGAAGTCAACACCAAAGAAAGTGAGGGCGCAGCGGCCATGAACAAACGTTTTAACGTCATGTACTTCACCCGTTGCAGCCAGGATAAGAAGTCCAAAGTGGGTTGCCAGATTTATGAGGTGAAAAAGCAGGGACAAAAATGGGCTGAACCCGTTAAAATCGCCTTGGCTCCGGATTCCTGCGTGGTGGGGCATCCCACCATTTCGAACGACGGCAACTACATGATCTTTTCTTCTAATATGCCGGGGGGCAAGGGTGGCATGGATTTGTGGATGGCCAAATACGATAAAAAGAAAAAAACTTTTGCCGACCCTGTGAATCTGAAAGACCTCAATACCGAATTCAATGAAACATATCCTTATCTGAGGGCCGATGATAAGCTGTATTTCTCATCGGATCGAATCGAAGGTATGGGCGGTCTGGATATTTACAGGGCCGATTTCATCAGCGAAGGAAAATGGGACAAACCTGTCAATATGCGTTATCCCATCAACTCCGAAGGCGATGACTTTGCCATTGTTTTTGAGGGCAACGACGAAAAAGGCCTGTTCACTTCCAACCGCAAAGGGGGCCGTGGAAAAGATGATATTTACAGTTTTAATATTACGAAAGCTTCCGTGAATGTTGTGGTGACAGTCAAAGATGTGGATACCAAGAAACCCATTCAAGGTGTCAAGGTTTCCTTTGTGGCAGCCAGCGGCGAAACCAAGGATATCACCACCGATGCCTCGGGCAAAGCCAATCTTAATCCGGCTAACTATGGCGAAGACTACGAACTAAAAGCTTCCAAAGACAATTATTTCAATGCCAAAGGTGCGGCCAGCACCCGAGGTATCGACCCCCTGGTCACCTGCAAGGACACCACCATTTATGCGGAAATTTTAATGAAAACTTCCGACGTTCCGCTCAATTTTGAGGTATTGTTCTATTATGACCAGGCCGAATTTTATCCTGAATTCAAAGACACTCTGGATAAAATAGTTCGCATCTTGAAAGAAAATCCCACGATGCGCGTAGAACTGGGCGCCCACACCGACTCCCGCGGGCGGGATGAATACAACAAAGATCTTTCTGAACGCCGGGCCAAAAGAGTGGTAGAATACATTGTTTCCCAGGGGATCGAGGCCGAACGCTTGAAAGCGCAAGGCTATGGGGAAAGTCAGCCGAGGGTCATGGAAATGGATCTGGGCATCCTGAAAAAAGGTCAAAAACTGGATGAGGCGTTTATCAACAGCCTGCCCACAGAAGCCGATCGCGAGACAGCCCACAAATTGAACCGGCGTGTGACCTTGAAAAAAATTGATAATAATTATAAACCCAAAACCCCGCCACCTCCCAAAAAAGAAGAAGAGTAGCGATCTATACCTTGGAAAGCGCTTTCCCACTTCATCGGAAGGCGCTTTTTTATTTCAGTTTTTAAAATGAATTCAGAATCTCAATACGAACGACGGGGGGTCTCATTCACCAAGGAGGAGGTACACCGTGCCTTGAAATATTCAAGACCTGGTTTATACCCGGATACCTTTTCCAAAATCTTGGCGGATCCTTGGGACGATGCGGATGTTTGGGCCTGTCTTCTTCATGCTGACACGGCAGGCACAAAACCTGTCATAGCCTATTTATACTGGAAGGAAACCGGAAGTATGGCCGGTTTTGAAAGTGTGGTTCAGGATGCCTTGGTGATGAACACCGATGATATGGCCTGCGCGGGTTGTACAGGACCTTTTGTGGTGTCGGCGACGCTGGGCCGCAACAAAAAGTGCATTCCCGGCGAGGTGGTGGAAGTTTTGATCCGTTCGGCAGAAGATTTTGCCAGCCATATGGCGGGCTGGGGCCTGGATCTTCTGATGGCCGGCGGGGAAACCGCCGATGTGGGCGACATTATTCGTACCCTGGATGTGGGTTATACTCTGATGGGGCGTTTGCGGCGCCAGGAGGTTCTGCACATCCGCATTCAACCCGGTGATGTGGTGGTGGGTTTTTCTTCGTCCGGGCAATGCCTTTGGGAAAACAGTTACAACAGCGGCATTGGCTCTAACGGGCTCACTTCCGCCCGGCACGACCTATTGAAGCATGATTACTATCATCGGTTTCCGGAAAGCCGAGCTCCAGAGATTTCTGAAGATGTGGCTTATCAGGGCACTTTCAGCCTTTCTGACAGGCCTTTCCCGGATTTACCGGATTTGGGCTCCCTGCTGCTGAGTCCCACACGCACGTACGTACCCTTGATTCGTCAGCTTTTTAGAGAATGCGGCACGGGTCTTCATGGGCTCATACACTGCACCGGCGGGGGCCAGACCAAAGTCAATAAATTTTTGCAGGGGGTTCGGGTTATTAAAGATAATTTATTGCCCTTGCCGCCGATATTTGAATTATTGCTTCAAACAGGAAAAACACCTTTGAAAGAGATGTTTCAGGTGTTCAATATGGGACACCGACTCGAAGCCTACCTTGTCCCTGAAGTGGCAGATATTGCCCTCCATATAGCCCGTGAAATGGGCATTGAAGCGGCTGTCATCGGCTCCTGTACAGCGTCATCTCAGCCCGGGGTCGAAATTCGGTTCCGCCAAAATGTTTTTGAATATCCGGTATGTTAAGCGAAGAACGATTGCAGGAATTTGAACTGCGTTTTGAAGAATTAGAAAAAAATCTGGCCGATCCCGAAACGCTTTCGGATATCAAAAAATTTACACGTCTCAATCGGGAATATCGGCATCTGGAGCCTTTGGTGCGGGCAATTCGGAATTTAAAAAAGGCGCGGGTTTCCGAAAGTGAGGCCCGGCAATTGCTGAATCTGGAAAAAGATCCTGAGTTGCGGCAGTTGGCTCAGGAAGAGTTGGAAATTCAACAACAACAGATCAGCCGGCTGGAAGAAGAAATCCGGAATCTCATGCTGCCCCGCGACCCCGAGGATGATGCCAATGCTATTGTGGAAATTCGCGCGGGCACGGGCGGCGACGAAGCTTCTCTCTTTGCCGGAGACCTCTTCCGCATGTACACCCGCTTTTGCGAAAAAAAAGGCTGGCGTGTGTCTGTGGCCGATTTCAATGAAGGTAATACAGGGGGCTACAAAGAAATCATTTTTGAAGTGGAAGGCGAAGGCGCTTATGGGATCCTCAAATACGAAAGCGGCGTTCATAGGGTGCAGCGCGTCCCACAGACGGAGGCCCAAGGCCGCATCCATACCTCTGCAGCCTCCGTGGTGGTCTTGCCTGAAATGGAAGATGTGGATTTGGAAATCCGAGAAAGTGATATCAAAATGGAGACAGCCCGCAGCGGTGGCGCTGGGGGTCAGAACGTCAATAAAGTGGAAACCAAAGTGATGCTTACGCACATCCCCACGGGTATCACCGTAGTGTGCCAAACTGAGCGCACGCAACTGGGCAACCGGACGAAGGCCATGAACATGCTCCGTGCGAAATTGTATGACATGGAAATGTCAAAACGTCAAGCCGAAACCTCTCAGCGCCGCAAAAGCATGGTCAGCACCGGCGACCGGAGCGCTAAAATCCGCACCTACAATTGGCCTCAAAGCCGTGTCACCGACCATCGCATCAATTTCAGCTCCTATAATCTGCAAGCGGTTTTGGATGGAGAGCTGGACGAATTTATTACGCGGTTGCAAACAGTAGAAAATGCCGAAAAACTGAAAGCGGAAGCCACGGCCCCTTAAGCCAGAATATCATCCGGAAATCCAATACTCACCAGGGTACCCTCGGTTAAATGACTTTCAAATCCAAGGGTGAGCCCCAGCCTTTTGGCAATTTGAGAAGAGATGTACAGTCCCACTCCTTGGCCTTTATCTTCAGACGGATTGTCAATGACAACAGATTTTTTTATCTTTTCCAAAATTTCAGGATGCATGCCTCCGCCTTTGTCTTCCACGCGTAAGGTTTTTTCCTCAGGATAGTACAATATGGTGATTTTTTCCCCGGAAGGACTAAATTTTATGGCATTTGAAAGAATATTTCGAAGGATGATTTTCACGAAATCTCCTGGAATGTTAATAGCGATTTTCTGAGGAATGGAGATTTCAAAATGAATATTCTTTTCCTGAGCCTGTGGTCTCAAGCTTTTTACAACGTCTTCTGCGACTTTTATGAGAGGCGTATAGCCCGAATGCGGAATTTGGATATTGAGCTCCAAGCGGGCCCAGTTCAACAAAGAATGAAGGGTTTCTTCTGCGGCTTCGAGGCGCTCATTTAGCAAGTCCTTAAATGCGGTTTCTCCCCCCGATTCGTTCCCTTCCATGGTTTGCAGTTCCTGAAGCATGCGCAAAGAATGCAGAGGACCTCGCAAATCATGCGCCAGAGTAGTAAATATATATTTATAAGCTTCCTGTTGTTTCAGTAATATAATATTTTGTTCGGAAATTTTTTGATTCAGGTGCCGGATACGACGGTTTCGGTCGTAAAGAATCCAGACAAATAGAACAAAAATTAAAAGTAAGCCAGAAATACTAAATAAAAGCCATCGTTGAAGATAAAGTTTTCTTTTATTATTATGATCTTGTAAAACCAAATAATCATTTTCAAATTTTAGAGCCTTTTTCTGGTAATTTGATGCCCGGGCTTCCACCTCTTTCAGCTGCTTGTAGTAGGAGAGCGTTTCCTCCGCAGTTTCTCTTTTTAAAAGACTTTCAAAAGCTTTTTTATAGTCTCCAAATTTCTGATATACTTTCCGGCTGCCTTCATATACAATCTGGTCATCCACATAGTAATCCTTCGATTCTTTAGCGAATTTCTCTGCTTTTTCCAAATAGTAATATGCTTTTTCTTTTTTATTCTGTAATGCAAAGATTTCAGATATTTTAGTGTAAATCACACCTAGTTGTGTATTTCTATTTTCTTTTCTTATTTTTTCCAAAGCCAAAGACTCGGCCTTAAAAAGAACTTTTAAAGCGCTGTCGTGGAGGCCTTTTGTCTCAAAGTATTTTGAAAGAATAGGCGCTGCAAGAACGTATCCTAAAGGATGAAAATTCACTTGAAGACTTTTTGCGGCATCTCGATATGCCTGTTCATAGTTTTCTTTCTCAAAATGTACGTTAGCCCTGAATCTAAAAACATCTGAATACAACTCCGGTGATTCTTGAATCGCATCAGAGGGATAGTGTTCAATGAGGCTGTCGTAGGTATGAAGGCTTTGGTTCAGTTCACCCAACAGGCGCAAAATTTCTGCCTGACCTATGGCGAGATCTATTTTATTGACAGATCGCAAAGGCAATGGCCGGATAAGATTTAACAGCCACATTGCCGAATCCAATCTATTATTATAGAGATATGAAAAAAAAGTGGAATCTATCGCTCTGGCAAGAGACTTGCTATATTTTAAACCTTGAGCCTGTACAGGGAATATGATACCCGTGAACCCGTATACAAAAAACCAAACTTTTATTATCCAGGACGTCTTTGAAATATTCATCAAAAATTAAAATAAAAAAAGTGTCTCAAATCATTCAAAAACGGCTACCAAAATGCCTCCTGTATCGGAAGGATAATTCGGAATATTCAGTTTTTTTCTGTTAAAAAACAACGGGATGGAAGCCGGTGGATTAGAGGTTAAATAAAAATCCCGGGCCGATATAAACTGGTTCAGAAGATTAAAAGGCGGGGGTACGGAAAAATCTGAGGCTTGATCGTTGTTAGCATCAAATAAAAAGAGCGCGATGACAGTGTTGGAGGCCGGCGTAAATGACGCCGTGGAAAATTCAGTATTTTGGACCCACAGCGTGTCGCGGCCGCTGACAACGGCCTGGTTGGCCGTGAAAATGGCTAAAACTGTCTGGTTGGGGGATGCCGGCAGTCCGCCCAGCAAAAGCCCGGCCAGGGACGTGGGCGGAGGCAGGGTTCTGAGGTACACGCAGGGATTGTCCTGACGGAATCCTTCCCGAAAATAGTGAATGGGGCGTTCGCCGGGTGCACCCATCACCTCAAATTCGTAGGGCTGACCAGCCTTGAGTTCCACAGGACCAAATCGCCCCTGCGGGTCGGCGGTCAGGCTGAAATCCGGGGTTGGACGCTTCCGGAAGCCGCTTTCCTTGATCACTTCATAAATACGTACTGAAGCTCCGTTTTTGGGCGCATTTTCACCCAAAGTCACCACACGCCCGCTCACTTTCACGGTGTGGACGTCCACACGGCCCACCAAAGGGTAATCGGGTTTGCGATAGGTGAAAAATTCGTACATCCTGATAAAGGGCTCCACGGCCGTGGCCACCTGAAGGTGATCCAGCCCCGGCAGGACCACGTTTAGGGCGCCTGTAATGGTGGAGGCGCCTGCAACCGCATCGTCCGGCGAAGAAATACACAGGGTGGGCACTTCATCTAAGGCGCCGGCCGGTGAAGCCTGACTGCTGCTTCCGATGTGCACGTAAGAAGCCACTTTGGCTGCCCGTGTCGGGTCTTCACAATACGCGTAACATAAGCTTCCTCCGGCGGAATGCCCCACCAGGTGCACTTTTGTTTTCCCGGTGAGGTTGCGCACTTGGTCCACATACTGGTCCAATAGTGTGGTATTATCGCCTCCGCCCAATGTATTCCAATCTAACACAAAAAGGAGATGGCCGCAATAATCATTTTTTTCAAAGCGCATCACTTGTTCGGCCCAGGTATCCCCAGAGGCCAGAAAGCCATGGACAAACAAAATGGGGTATAGGGTGTCGCATCCCAGTTGTGGCTTGGCATAAGGATTATCCAGCACAGGGGGATCCTTACGGCAACTTACCAGAATGGATGCCGTAAGCATTATTAAAATGATATGAGTATTATTCAAGAATTTTTTCATTGAAAATAACCTTGCAAATTTGGGTCATGATTCCTGAAATTACAACTTTTAATGATTATATTAAACAATGGGATGAGGCCTCGAGGGATCCGGCCGGTTATTTTGAAAAAATTGCACGGTCTTTTACTTGGAAGAAAAATTGGGAAAAAACCCTGGAATTTGATTTGAAGGAAGGGCACATCGCCTGGTTCAAAGGGGGCTTTTTGAACATTACCGAAAATTGCCTCGACCGGCATCTGGCCGAGCGGGGCGGACAGCCAGCCCTCATTTGGGAGCCAAATGACCCCAGGGAAAAGAATTGTGTTTTGACATACCGTCAATTATGGTCCCAAGTATGTCGGATGGCTTCTGGCCTAAAAAAACTGGGCGTGAAAAAAGGGGATAGGGTATGCATCTATCTGCCCATGATACCCGAAGCGGCCGTGGCAATGCTGGCCTGTGCCCGCTTAGGAGCTGTACATTCTGTGGTTTTTGCCGGATTTTCTCCCACGGCCTTAGCCGATCGAATCCGGGATGCGGATTGTTCGGTGCTCATCACGGCCGATGGCTTTAGCCGTGGGGATAAGTCGGTGCCGCTCAAGCGCCTGGCTGATGAAGCGCTCCAAGTGTGCCCTTCGGTGCGGCATGTGGTGGTGGTGTCCAGAAGCCAACCCTACGCGATTCAAAGCGCGCGCGAAGTGGGATGGACAGACCTTCTGGAGCGGGGGGAAGAAACTTTCCCGGCCGAACCCATGGAGGCCGAAGATCCCTTTTTTATCTTATACACATCGGGCAGCACAGGCAAGCCCAAAGGCGTGTTGCACACCTGTGGCGGATACATGGTGTGGGCTGGATTCACCTTGCGCAATGTGTTTCAAACCAGACCGGGGGAGATTTTTTTCTGTACGGCGGATGTGGGGTGGGTCACAGGCCACACGTATGGCCTGTACGGACCTTTGTTGAATGGGCTCACCACCGTTTTCTTTGAAGGTGTGCCCACGTGGCCCCATCCTGGACGCCTTTGGGAAATTGTGGAAAAATACGGCGCGCAGGTACTGTACACCGCCCCCACCGCCATTCGGGCCTTGGAAATGCTGGGTTCCGAAATCCCAGACCGATATGCCATGCCCTCGCTGCGTGTGCTGGGCAGTGTGGGCGAGCCCATCAATACCGACGCATGGCTTTGGTATCACCGCCATGTGGGCAAGGAACGCTGCCCCATCGTGGACACCTGGTGGCAGACTGAAACGGGCGGCATATTAATTTCCACCTTAGCCGGCGTCACACCTTCTGTTCCGGCGTGGGCCACTTTGCCTCTGCCGGGTGTGCAGCCTGTTCTGCTCGACGAAGAGGGACGGGAAGTCCCAAATGAGGCAGCTCATACACAAGGTTATTTGTGTCTGAAAAGCCCCTGGCCTGGCATGATGCGAAGCGTCTTTGGAAGCCACCAAAGGTTTGTGGATACCTATCTCCGTCGTTTTCCTGGTTACTATTTCACGGGGGATGGCGCCCTACGCAATGCGCAAGGGCATTACCGCATCATCGGCCGCGTGGATGATGTGGTCAATGTTTCAGGTCATAGAATTGGCACAGGAGAGGTGGAGGATGCCCTCAATATGCATGATCTGGTGACTGAGTCGGCTGTGGTGGGCATGCCGCACCCGGTGAAAGGCGAGGCCCTGCATGCCTTTGTCTTGTGTCCCCCAAGTCAGGATGTGTCACAGGGACTTAAAAAGGAATTGCAGGATTTGGTGGCCCAAAAGATTGGTCGTTTTGCTGTGCCTGAAAAAATATTCATTGTACCGGGGCTGCCCAAAACGCGCAGCGGCAAAATCATGCGTCGCATCCTCCGGAAAATCCTTGCCGGCGAGCGCGATCTGGGCGACACCACGTCTCTTCTGGATCCTGCCGTGGTGGAGACAATTCGTCAGACCGTTTGGGCAAACCAATAAGGGGCTTGAATTCAATTTATTTTTTTTGCTTTTTAATTTAAGGCAGCACAGGGGTTAACATCAAAAATCTGCAAAAGAGTTGTGCGCTAAAATTCTAATTCATATTCATACGGGCAATTTCTCGTCCCAGCCAGAGGAATCCCCCGCAAATCAGGGTGAAGAAAACCACTATAGCCAGAAGGGGCATCCAAAAGCCTCGTATTCCTTTGAGCAATGCGAATTTGGGAAAGAACCTCCAATACAATGCCGTAAAAGGCCCGGACTGTTCCAGGTCAGAATAAAAGATCGTCGCCAAGGGGTGTACTTCGAACCTACCGCTTTCTGTGGTATAGTACAACCGTAAGGCATACAAAGCAGATTCCTCCGTACCTCCGGCTAATACTTGTTTTTCCATTTGAACGGGGGATTGCCGGGCTCCAAAATACAAGGCCATCACCAGGCCGATGCCGAGCAGGGCCGGCACGCCAAAGGCCAACCAGGTAAACACCAATTCGGTGGGCAAAGGCCATTCGTCGGGATCGGAGCCTTCCGCTTTTTCAAAGAATCTATGCAGTTTCATTCCATAGCAGTGTCCATTTCCTGGAAGGACAGATGGTATTTTTCTGTCAATACCCGCCAAAGAGGACGGTATATTTCAGGAACCACCGGACGCAGGACGCCCCGCTGACCAATACGGTTTTCAGCCGTCAAAATGGCCGCTTCGGCCAGAGGCAGGCCCACTGTGCGGGCCATGGCGGTGTGCACGGCGTCCTGCCCTTCTTCGGAAAGCCAGGAAATATGCCTTCGACGCCGGCCTTCCACCGCATAGTCCATTTGGTGTACCAATACAATTCGATCCCTATCCTGGGGTTCCAGGCGCCATTTGTGTTCCAAAATATCCTGCAGGTAACCGGCGGCTGTGGGTTCCAGACAATAATTTAAGGGCTCTTCGGAAAACAGATCCAGATATTCCAGGGCACTCCGTACTTCGGGATTTGGGTCACCGGCGCCTTTGAACAGATCCTCCAGATGGCGAATTCCCAGCGCCAGGGCCAGTTCCTTACGAGGCTTTCCTTCCAACTGGGGCAAGCGCACAGAATGGTCCGTGAACCCGGCATACACCAGGGCATGCCAGGCTTGACAAAAGGGTCTCCGGCGCAAGGTGCCACGTATGAAAGTGGAGCATTCGGTGAGATCATAAAGGGCCACATACGATAGGGAGTCCCTGTTGGCATACATGTCAAACACTTCGCCATCCGGCAATGTCAGAGGATGACTCAGTTCAAAAAGGCGGTGGGGCGGACACAGGCGCACATGACCATTTTCCAAGTACAAGGCGCTCCCACCCTGACCGGCCAACACCACATTGCGGGGATTCCAACTCAGTTTATAGCCCCAGGGCTGGTTGTCGCTGGCGCGGGCGACGAGGCCTCCGCAGGCTGAAATAAAGCCGGTGATGCGGCCCCCTGCGGCCCGAACTTTGTCGCGCAATATCAGCGCCGAGATGTGGTCGATGCCGGGGTCCAGGCCACATTCGTTCAGAAAAATCAATCCGGCAGCCTCCGCTTCAGAATGTAATTTATCCATGGCTTCGGAAACGTAAGAAGCGGTCACAAGATGGCGGCCGGCGGCCAGACACTGCAGGGCCACCCCGGCATGGGCTTCCGGAGGCAGGAGGGAGACCACCACGTCATGAGTTTCTATCAGCGTTTTTCGGTATTCAGGATCAGCCCCTTCCAACACGAAGGGGCGCACCCCTTCCAATCCCTGACATCGTTCCTCCAACAGGCGTGCGTTCAGGTCGGCCACAGTGACGCGGCCTCCCAAAGGGATCACATAAGAATTCAGCCGTTCGATCAGGAATACGGAAGATTTTCCGGCCCCCAGCACCAAAAAGGATTTCATAGGCCCCAAAGTTCGGTATCTGGTGTTTTAGAATTTTTTGGAGACCAAACAAAATTTATGCTATATTTGCGCCCCCGAAAAATATGGCTAAAAAAAGCAAAGGCAATCGCATTCAGGTGATTCTGGAGTGCACTGAGCAAAAAAACTCAGGCGTTCCGGGCATGTCCCGCTACATTACCACAAAAAACCGCAAAAACACCCCGGATCGTCTGGAATTGAAAAAATATAACCCTTACCTGAAGCGCGTCACTGTTCATAAAGAAATTAAATAATTTTTTCTGCCATGGCCAAGAAAACTGTTGCAACACTGAAGCAGGGACAAGGAAAAGATTTTGTGCGGGTGGTGAAAATGGTTCGAAATCCGCGCGGTTCTTATTCTTTCAAAGAAGAAATTGTGCATAAGGACCACACCAAAGATTTTTTCTCCGATAAAAAATAAGCAAAGGCTGCCTTCTGCTTTTTGACAAGGTCTAACGCATGGGCCTTTTTTCTTTTTTAAGCCGCCGGGAAAATAAAGAATCCTTAGATACCGGACTCACCAAAACGCGCCAATCCTTTTTTGAGAAGATCCGTCACGCGGTGTTGGGGAAATCCCGCGTGGATGAGGAGGTTCTGGATCGGCTGGAGGAGGGGCTACTTCAGGCGGATGTGGGGGTGGAAACCACCTTGAAAATCATAGACCGGCTCCGGGAACGAGTGGCGCGGGACAAATTCGTGAGCGCCGCGGATTTGTCCGCCCTTTTGAAAGATGAAATCCTGCGCCTTCTTCCGGTGGCTCCGCCACCGGCCCCTGGCCCGCTCACCCAACCTTATGTGATTTTGGTGGTGGGGGTGAACGGCGTTGGAAAGACCACCACCATCGGAAAGCTTGCCTGGCTGTATGCGCAGGAAGGCAAAAAAGTGGTGTTGGGGGCTGCGGATACTTTCAGGGCCGCGGCTGTGGACCAGTTGCGAATCTGGAGCGAACGCACCGGTGCGGATCTGATTCAAAAAGGCATGGGAGCCGATCCGGCCAGTGTGGCCTTTGACACCCTCAACGCTGCGAAAGCCCGTGCCGCTGATGTGGTGATTGTCGATACAGCTGGGCGTCTGCACAATAAAAAGCATCTGATGGATGAACTGACGAAAGTGCGGAATGTCATGCGCAAAGTGATACCTGAAGCCCCGCATGAGGTATTGCTCGTCTTAGATGCCAGCACGGGGCAGAATGCCTTTGAACAGGCACGGCAATTCACGGCGGCCACCCAGGTCACCGGCCTCGTCGTAACCAAACTGGACGGCACGGCCCGGGGGGGTGTGTTGCTGGGCGTGGCCCATACCTTGAATATTCCAGTGCGCTTCATTGGGGTGGGAGAGAAACCGCAGGATCTTCAGCCTTTCGACCCTTCGGCTTTTGTGGAGGCGCTTTTCGAAGGATGGACTTTGCAGGCGTGATGGACTATTGATTTTTTTAGTCCAAGATGTTTTTTAAAAAGCCCTTTTTGAGGTCATAAGGGTATTGAAAATTTTGGTTGTGCCCGATATTCAGAAAGCTTAAACAGGCTGCCTGGTGATCCCAAAATCTAGTGAATGGCCGCGGTGCGCCTTTACCATTTTCATTTCCGGGTTTGAATAGGTGTGATACCTTTGTGGCGTGGCCGGATTGCTTCGCTTTTTACTATACTTTTTTGCGATATATTTTTTGGTACGCTTTGTCCGCCAGTACATAGTCCCATTTTTCAAAAATGTGGATGAAATCAACCGACGGCTTAAAGATCAATCCAGGCTGCGTCCAAGTGTTCGCAAGCCGGAAAAGACTGCACGTGACGAAGGGGAGTATATTGATTTTAAGGAAATTAAATAGAGCCTTTTAAGGCATATAACGCGCATCCAGCTTAAATTTTTCGGGATACCGTGCTTGAATTCCTGAATAAAACCGCATGATTTCCCGCATATCTTTTTGTAAATCTCCTGTTGGATAAATGACCGGACCCGTACCGGCAATTTTTTTCCCATAATCCAGGTAGCCCAACACGATGGGCACTCCGGCGCCCAAAGCGGTGTAATAAAAGCCCGTTTTCCATTGGGCTGTTGCTTTGCGCGTGCCTTCGGGCGTCACCATCACGACCAGTTCAGGAGAGTTTTTAAGCAGTTGGGTCATGGCTTCTGTATAACTCAGCCGCTTTTGCCCTGCTTCTTTGGGACTCCGGTCAATAGGGATAGCGCCTAATGGTTTTAATATCAAATTGAATGGAAAAAACATCCATTCTTTTTTGATAGTAAATTTTACCGGTATGTTCATGACAAAAAAAGCGGCCCTGGCGAGGATAAAATCACTGTTGGCGGTGTGGGGCGCGGCAATCATGACGCATTTGGAAGGAATTTTTTGACGGTCGGAGTGCACCTTCCAACCCCAAAGCCGGAGAATCAGCCTGGAAATAAGCCGTAACATGAATGCCGGGACAAACTTACGCCAGAATTACCGGGTGCCCAGCAGGGTCACGTGGCCGCGCAGTACGTATTCGCGTCCGAAAGTGTCAAGTATGTAAACCTTGTACACATAAGTGTCTTGCTTGTAGGGAAGACCATTATTCCGGCGACCGGTCCACCCCGTTTCAGGGTCCGTACTTTCAAAAATTTTCTGACCCCATCGGTCAAAAATGACCATATTAAAAGTCTGGATGTTTTTTCCGTGGACTTTAAAAACTTCATTGAGATTGTCTCCGTCCGGGGTAAAAGAATTGGGTATGTAAAAAGCCACGTCATCCTGGACGAAAATTTCCTGATAAGCGGTATCCTTACAGCCAAAGCCATTTGTCACCACAAGAACCACATCAAAATAACCGTGATCCTGAAAGACGTACTCACTGTTGGTTTGTGAAGAAATATACTCCTGCTCCACGTACCAATCCCAAGAAGTCACGTCCGAAGATGACAAATTCACCAACGTCACTTTGGGATTGAGAAGGGAAGGATCCGAGGGCATGTACGTAAAATGGGCCAAAGGTTTGGGATGAACCACGATACTCTTCACCACAGTATCCCGGCAATTTTTACTGTTGGTGGCAATCAGCTGAATATGAAACGTATCCGATGCATGGAATACAAATGTGGGATGCGTAATATTCAGGGCGCTGTCAAGGCCTGCAAAATTCCACCGGTATTCTGTGATTTGGCCGGAAATCGCCTGGCTGGTATTGGTAAAAGTGACTAAAGAAGGCTGACACCAATCCTGGCTGGTGGCCACAAAATCAGCCAAGGGAGGGAAGTATACGTTCAATTGGATTTGATCGCTCACCATTTTTCCGCAGCTGTCTGTGACGGTGAGGGTGAGTAGTGTGGTGTCCTGGGGGAAGGATGTGATATTCAGAGTTGTTTCCCCCGAGCTCCAAAGATATTGGTAGGGTGTTAGCCCCCCGCTCAGAGAGGGCTGGATGGAAATGGCGCCATGTGGACACCCGGTTTCCTGGTCGGGGCCGGCATCTAAAACAAGCGGTTCTACATTATACAGATAAAATATTACTGAATCCAATACAAAAGAACCGTTGCACAGGGTATCTATGGTTTTCAAAATGATGGTTTCCGTAGGTTCCCAAACGCCGTCCAACACTGGAAGAATATCCACAAAAGCCGTGGTTTGTCCTGCGGAAAAACCGACCGAGGAAAGGGGTTGATAGTCTGTCCCGTTGGTGGCAGTACCACTGATGTACAAAGGATAGACGGCGGATTGGTTAATAAAATTTGTTCGGGTGATTTGGGCTTTCAATGGAGTGCAGGACTCATTGCCCAGGGGTGTACCCACAATAGAGATATCAAAGCCCACCGTCGGGGGCAGAATCTTATCCACCCAGGTCATATCTGAGGCGGACGTGCCACAGACATCCGTCACCACCAGGGTGTAAGAGGTGTCGCTGTGAATGACGTTGTTTACAATCTGCGGACCCGTGAAAAGACCGCTGTTCCAATTATATTGGTAAGGTTGGACACCTCCGCTTATGAGAGGTGTGATATTCACTGTATCGCACACAAAAAGATCGGGCCCCACCGAAACCTGGAGGGGATCCACCTGAACAAAAGTGAGGGTGATGGAGGAAGACACGGTGCCGCCGTTCGGACACACCGTATCGACGACGGAAATGGTGAGCGTGGTGTTGCCCTGGAAGGCGCCGTTGAATAAAGCTACGACGTTCACGCTGTCTGTCGTTTGTCCGGGCTGCAGCGTGATGGATGGCGGGATGCCGCTGAAGTCCACGCCATTCTGGGCTGTGCCGGACAATTGTAAATTGAAGGTTTTGGATTCGTTGAGGTTATAATTTCGAAAAAGTTTTATCCAGGCGTGGCTGCAGCCTTCATACATCACCGTATCAACACCCCCGATATTGACGTTGGATGACAGGAGCAGCTGAGGAGTCACAAAACTGTTGGCTTTCAGAAAAACCCAGGAGTCAAATGCAGCATCTCCGCCATCTCCGATGGCGAGCTTGATGGTGTAGGTGGCGCAGGGCACCACAAGGGCCCTTGCTTTTAGCACTGTGGTGTAGGCATCCACTGCAATGGCCGTTCCATTACAGTTGTCCACGAAATACTGGCAGTTCATGCAGGGGCCATTAGCACAACCAAACCAATTGCCGTTGTTGACATTGTTAATGGTGACGGGTGTGGAAGTGCCCGGGATCAAGGCCACATTGAAATCAGAATAATTTCCGCCCTGGGGATTCGGACCTGTCAGAAAAAAGCCAAACGCGTCGTTAAACCCCGTGTTGGCGAATTCGTTGTATTCCTCTGATCCGAAGACATAATCAAAACTCAGCGTGTCGCCCTGCGGCACGAAATCAAATTGTAATACGGCGGCATCGTTGATGGTGACGGAGGAAATGGCTTGGAGCAGGGGATGGCTGCCGGAGCCGGTGCCGTCCGAACAAAAGTTACCCACAGGCCCATTGAGAAGGGGGTTAGCGGCATTACCTGTGGAAATAATAAGGCCTGAAGAAAATCCTATGGCCGCCGAAGGGTCAGAAAAAGAGGCGAGCTGCATGGGGTTACCCTGGAAGGAAATATTACCCCCCGTCACACCCGTGCCCAGCAATACCTGATTCACGGCGTTGCTGGGTGTCACCGGGGTGGTTGAAATTTGCGCCTTGGTGACCTGAACCAGAATAATACACCCTAAATAAACCGCGGCGTAACGCTTCATTTCATTATAATATCCCAAGAAAGTGTATTTGACTTCTTTTAGATGAGCAGATTGACTAAAAGGTTGTTCAAATTTAAATTATTTTTCAATTTTCCTTTTCCATTCCAGAATTTTCATAAGGGCGTCCACGGGAGCTAACGTGTTGGGATCCAAGCGTTGCAGTTCCGTGCGAATAAACTCCAGTTCCGGATCATCTAAAGAAAATAAACTGAGTTGAACGCCAGGGGAGGGCGTAGTATCTCCAGTTTTTTGAGGGAGGTGGCGGCGTTTTTTCTCGAATTCGGCCAGTAACATGCGCGCGCGGGCTGTCACATATTGAGGCATACCGGCCATTTCAGCCACATGAATCCCAAAGCTGTGCTCGCTGCCCCCAGGTTCCAGGCGGCGCAAAAAGACCACCCGATTGTCGCTTTCCAGCACCGCTACATGAAAGTTTTTAATTCGGGGCTTGAGAGCCGCCAATTCATTAAGTTCGTGGTAATGGGTCGCGAAGAGCGTACGGGGTTTGTGCTGCGGATGGTCGTGCAAATATTCTGCGATGGCCGTGGCGATGGAAATGCCATCGTAGGTGCTGGTGCCCCTGCCGATTTCGTCCAGAAGGATGAGGCTTCGGCCGGTGAGGTTATTGAGGATCCCCGCCGTTTCGGTCATTTCCACCATGAAAGTGCTTTCGCCGCGGGCCAGATTATCCGAGGCTCCGACGCGGGTGAAAATTTTATCGCAGAGGCCCACCTTAGCGGAGGCCGCGGGCACAAAACTGCCCATCTGGGCCATCAGAACGATCAGAGCGGTTTGACGCAGCAATGCCGACTTGCCGGACATGTTGGGCCCGGTGATGATCAGGATTTGCTGGGTGTCGCAATCCAGATAAATATCGTTGGGCACATAGCGTTGGTCGTGGGGAAGACATTTTTCGATGACGGGATGGCGGCCTTCCAGAATGTGCAGCACGGTGCTTTCATCCACGATGGGTCGGGTGTAATTGTTTTCCCGGGCCACGGTGGCATGGCTCAGGGCCACATCCAACTCAGCACAGAGTTGGGCATTTAAGCTGAGGGCAGGTACGAACTGAGCCGCGTAGTTGAGCAAATCATCAAAGAGCTGCTGTTCGAGGGCCAGGATTTTTTCTTCGGCCCCCAGGATTTTTTCTTCATATTCTTTGAGTTCAGGCGTGACGTAGCGTTCCGCATTGGCCAGGGTTTGCCGGCGGATCCAATCGGGGGGTACTTTGTTTTTATGGGCATTGGTCACCTCTAAATAATAGCCGAACACCTGGTTGAATCCCACTTTCAGGGACGGAATGCCCGTGCGGTTCGCTTCTTTTTCACGCAGTTCGAGCAGGTAGTTTTTTCCGCCTTCGGCCAGTTGCCGCAGGGCATCCAGATCGGCGTGGGCACCGGTGCGAAAAACGGGGCCTTTTCCCACAGCCTGCGGGGGATCGTCGTGGAGTTCGCGGCCTATGCGGGCCTGCAATTCCTCCAAAGGGTTGATCATGTGGAAGCGGGCCTGCAGAAAAGGGTCGGAGGTTTGGGTTGTGAGCGCATGAATTTCGGCACAGCGTTCGAGAGCGTGCCGCAAGCTCTGGATATCTCTTGGGCTGGCACGGCGCAGAGCGATGCGGGCAGAAAGGCGTTCCAGATCTCCAATGCGGCGCAGAATGTGGCTAAGCTGGGCGGCCTGGTCGCTGTGGCGAAGCAGGTGGTCCACGGCATCGAGGCGTTCCTGGATGGGGGCCACCCGTGTCAGGGGCGTCAGGATGTGCTTTTTGAGCAGACGGCTGCCCATGGGCGTGGCGCACCGATCGAGCACGTGCACCAGGGTGGAGCCCGGACCTGCCGTGCTCTCCAGCAATTCGAGGTTGCGCACTGTAAAGGCATCCAACCAAAGGCCATCATCACGGTCAATGCGTGCCAAGCGTGTGATGTGCCCCAGGTTGTCGTGGCGCGTTTCTTTCAAATAATGAAGGACAGCTCCGGCAGCGCACAGGGCGTCTTCCATGTGTTCCACGCCAAAGCCTTTGAGGCTCTGGGTGCGGAAATGCTGGGTAAGAATGTCTGTGGCGTAACGGGGTTCGAAGATCCAGGTGTCCAGGCCGTAACGGGTGGTGCCGGAAGGGATGGTCTCTTCCAGGTCGGGGTCTTTTGTTTTGGGAAAAAGAAACTCAGCCGGGGAAAATGTGCTGATGAGGGTACGGATCCAGTCGTGCGCGCCTTGGGCGACGCGAAATTCTCCGGTGGACACATCGGCCAGGGCGAGGGCCCAGACGTTCTCGCGGTGGTGGATGGCGGCCAGCCAGTTGTTGCGCTGACTATCCAGCAGAGCCTCGGTGAGCACAGTGCCAGGGGTCACCATTTCTGTGACGTTGCGCTTGACAATGCCTTTGGCCTGCTTGGGGTCTTCCAGTTGTTCGCAGATGGCCACCCGGTAGCCGGCGCGCACCAGGCGGGGCAGGTAGGTGTCCAGGCTGTGGTAGGGAAAGCCGGCCAGATCCACATCGGCGGCGGCGCCGTTGGCGCGTTTGGTCATGACGATGCCGAGCGTTTGGGATGTGATGCGGGCATCTTCGCCGAAAGTTTCGTAGAAGTCGCCGATGCGGAACAGCAATATGGCGTCCGGGTAGCGGGCCTTGATGTCCCGGTATTGCCGCATGAGGGGGGTATCGTCGGCGGAGGCTGCCTTTTTCATTGGCCCGGCTAATTTAGCACGGAAGGAGGCTTAGGGGGGGGCGGGGGTGCGTGAGGCAGGCAGAGGGCGCCCCTCGGGCGGGGGGGGGGGGGGGGCCGGGGCGCCCGGCCGGGGGCCCCCCCCGGGGGGTGGGGGGGCCCGGCCAACGGCCGGCCCCGCACACGGGAGCGGAAGCGGACCCCGGCGCCACGCCGACCCCGCCGGCTGGCCCCAGCCGGCGGGGGCACGCCCTTCACTCAAAATGTTATAAAGGAAATGCCTATTGGGGCTAAGCTGGATCGTGATACTCGTACACCGTGAGGCCGGTGAGAAATTTAGGCAGGAACCAGGTGCTTTTGGGGGGCATGGCCAAATGGGCGTCGGATACGGCCTGAAAATCTGCCATGGCTACAGGTTGCATGGTGAGGGCTGCAAGGATTTTGCCGGTGCTGCTTTCCCGTGTGAGGGTAGAGAAATCGGGTGGACCCCCGACGTAGCGCAGGCGGCGGTCGGAGCGGAAGTCGCTGATTTCGAAAATGGGCTTGAGGATCAGTTCGTTCAGTACGAAAGCTGGAACGCGGCCCATGAGTCCAAAAAGATAGACGGGGCTGTGCCGGGGTGTGAGGCTGTACCAATGGCCCGAAAGGCAAAGATTGGCATAGGCTTCTGGGTGGGGGCTCGGGTTGGGCCCTTCGATGAAAAAATGGAGTTGGGCTTTGTTTAAAATTTCAGAGACGTCCGGAGCGCCCTGGTAGGGTATGACGAGACGGCTGAAAGCGTCCGGGCGAATGCCACTCATGGGCACCACGGCGGCCAGAAACAAGCTTTCCGGACCCTGGTGACCGGTTTCCCGTCCGCATAGGGCGGATGCGGCACAACGGTGGTGGCCATCGGCTATGTAAAATGCAGGGCAGCCGCTGAAGTACTCCGTGAAAGAGCTCAGAGTTTGTGGATCGCTGAGGGTGTGGAGGATGTGGCGGCGGCCCAGAATATCCTGAAAATCCATCCGAGGCGGGCTGGGTGGTATCTGATTCAGAAGCCGCGTCCAGCCCTCATCATCCTGAAACAGGAGGTACACAGGTTCGGCCTGAATGCGTAAAATCTGAAGGTAGCGATACAGGAGTTTTTCCTTGTCGCGGAGGGTGTCTTCGTGTCGGCGAATAATGCTTTTGTCAAAATCAGCTGTGGAAGCGAGGCCTATGATGCCCGTGTAGGTGTGGTCCCCGGCCACTTGGGTGTAAAGAAAAAAAGCCGGTGTGGGCTGGGGCAGAAAAAGACGCTTGGCTTTAAAATCTTCCCACGCTTTCCGACTTTGGTGCCACTCGGGGCGGCTTTTGGTGGTGCCAGGTGGAAAGACCACATTGAGAAAAGCTTGCGGATGATTTTTTCGTATTTCATCCACCTGTTTCTGAGAATAGGAGCCGATGGGAAGACTGGCCTGAGCGGGGTGGGCAGGCAGCCAGGCGCGGAAAGGCAGCAGGACGGGCATGGGACAATATCAGGCGGGATATACCTCCAAGACGCGCTGTGCCAGTTCTACGCCAATGCGGGCCTGGGCCTCGCGGGTGGAGCCGCCAATATGGGGGGAAACCGAAATAAGAGGATGGCGCAACAGTTCGGGGAGAGGCGAGGGCTCGTTGTCAAAAACGTCCAGGCCGGCGCCCCCCAGGTGTCCCTGATTCAAGGCATCGAGCAGAGCCAGCTCGTCCACAAGTCCACCCCGGGAGGTATTGATGACGAAGGCTCCGGGTTTCATGCGCAGGAGCTCGGCCCTGCCAAGGACGGCCTGACCGCCTGGCTGGCGGGGTACATGCAGGCTGATGAAATCAGATTGTTGCAACACCCAATCGAGGGGTACGGTTTCAAATTCTATTCGAAACGCTTTGTCCGGTACGTGCAGAAGGTCCAGTTCCAGGACGGCAGACCTCACCAAAGGATCATGGGGCAGCACGCGCATCCCTAAACCGATGGCCATAGTGGCCAAGGTTTGCCCGATGCGTCCAAACCCAATAATTCCTAAGGTGCGGCCTTTGAGCTCCACGCCGTCGGAATACCTTTTTTTCAAGGCATTGAATTCGGAGGGGCCTTTTTCAGGCATCTGCCGGTTGCTTTGCTGAAGACGACGGGCCAGTGTGAAAATATGTGCCAGAACCAGCTCGGCTACGGACTGGGCTGAAGCGCCAGGGGTATTAAGTACCTGAATGTGGCGGCTTCGGGCAAATTCGGTATCAATGTTGTCCACACCGACCCCGGCGCGACCAATCACCCGAAGGGAAGGACAAGCCTCTATCAGAGGGCGACGCACCTGGGTAGCACTGCGCACCAGGAGCACATCCACACCCTGTGCGTTGATGAATTCGGACAATTCTTCCTGGGGCACTTTGGTATCCAGCACGCGGAAACCGGCCTGTTCGAGGATGCGGCGGCCCTCTGCGTCGATGCCATCATTGGCTAGAACGGTTTTCATCCGTCTTATGCGTAGGATTGATTGAGGTGGTACATGATGTCGGTGAGCGCTTTAACACTTTCTAAGGGCAAAGCGTTGTACATACTGGCTCTGTAGCCGCCCACACTGCGATGACCCTTAAGTTGAGAGATGCCGGCTTCTTTCTGGAGTTGTTCGAAGGCTTCCTGGAGTTCTGGGCGGCAGAGTCTGAAAGTGGCGTTCATCCAGGAACGGTCCTCCCGCCGGGCCGTTCCTTCAAAGATGGGACAAGCGTCCAAAGCTGTGTAAAAAAGGTCTTGCTTCGCACGGTTGCGTTGTTCCATTCCGGCCAAACCGCCGTGGGTTTTGATCCAGCGCAGAGTGAGCAAGGTTACATAGACGGCAAAAACAGGGGGCGTATTGTACATGCTGCCGTGTTGAATATGGGTCTGATAATCCAGGAGCGTGGGCAGCTTTCGACCGGATTTTCCCACGGCATCGCGGCGCACGATGACCAGCGTGACGCCGGCCGGTCCGATATTTTTCTGAGCGCCGGCATAGATGAGTGTAAATTTTGAAAAATCCACCGGTCGCGAAAAAATATCAGAACTCATATCGCACACCAGTGGCACATGCACGTCCGGATAACTGTGGTATTGCGTGCCGAAAATCGTATTGTTGGAGGTGATATGCAGATAGTCGAGATCTTTGGGCACCTCAAAATGCTTGGGAATGTAAGAGAAGTGTGCGTCCTCAGAGGAGGCCACAACCTGCGTTTCTCCCACGAGCCCGGCTTCTTTGTATGCCCGCAGGGCCCACTCGCCGGTGAGCACATAACCGGCTTTGCCCCCAGCGCGCAAGAGATTCAAAGGCACCTGGTAAAACTGCAGGCTGGCTCCCCCCTGCAAAAAGAGATAATCGTATTCGTTGCCCAAACCTGTGAGCTCTGCCACCAGCTGCCGGGCTTCATCCATTACCCGTTCAAAGTTCTTGGAGCGGTGGGAAATTTCCAGTAAGGAAAGTCCCATGCCGTCGAATTCGCGGATGGATTCAGCCGCCTGTTCCAAAACCTCGGGGGGCAAAATGGCCGGACCCGCGGAAAAATTGTGAATCTTTTTATGCGAGGACATTATTTTTTATGGTTTAAGGAATTGAAAAAACGACACCGCGGCTTCCATAGAATGCGAGCGGCGGTGAAGGAGGCCATACGGCAAAAACCGTTGCGAAACTATAAGAAAATCCCGGCTTGTTATGTACTTTCCTTTCTTTTTGTCAAAGAAGATATGTGAAATCCAAGGCCTGCGGAAAACCTGAAATCCGACACATCCCTTACCAGATTATTGGCCAATCGTGCATACGTGAAACGGGGCTGAGTAAAAAAGTGAAACCAACGATTGAAATAATAGGTATAACCTAAAACTAAGGATACTGCCGGAGCAGGCGGCAGAAGCCGGGGATCTGCAGGCTCCTTTAAAAAGTCTGCAAAGCCCGTTTGAAGGCCGGATTGAAATCCAACATATATATCATGGCCCCGGTGTGTCCAATGATAGTAACCACCCAAAAACAGACCGTGCGCCTCACGGTGGATCCAGTTGGCAGAGACTGGCAATTGGACGGCATGAAAAAAAACATCTCCGGATAAGGAGATTTTTTCGTTCAAAAAATATTCGGCAAAACCATGCACGTGGGCCCTAGCGCCTCCTTGGGACAGAACGTAACCCGGTGTGAGAGTGGCCGTGGCCTTGAAACATCCTTTGGAGGGTGAAAAGTCTTGTCCTTGGAGACCTTGACAGCATGCAATAGCCAAAACCAGAAAAAGAAATGGAAATGTTATCCTCTTCATTTTTTTCTTTTCCATAAACGGGCCACTTTGTAATTGAAGCTGAGGGTCGTAAGCCAATGCCCTTCCAGGCCGGCATGACTGTGCGTTACAAACTCCTGATGGCCATTCAGATTTTCTGGAAGAATTTCAGGGGTCAGGTGAATCATGTACTGGGTTTCTAAGGTCAGATCGTATCGTTCGCTCAGGTGCAAATGGCAGCCGGCTCCGGCCTGAACGGCAGCCCCCCAACGATGGCGGCGATGCCCTGGATAGCCCAGGAACGTTTTTTGATTGTAATCAAAACAATGTCCGGCCAATACAAAGGGCTGCCAGCGCGAGGAAGGCCACTGCCATTTGGAGACAGGATAAAAGATCACCGACCAACCGATATGCACATATTCACTGCGTGCAAAATCTTGATACGGAACCAAAATGTAGTCCGCGAACCATTCCGTATTCACTCGGTTGCCCAACTGCACGCGAAACTGGCCTCCGGTACCCAATCCGGCCCCATCATGGCCAAACACGCTGAGCGTGCTGCGTCCTCCTAAAGAAAACCAACCCGCTTGTGGAGTACCAGATTCTTCCGAGCGGGTTTGAGCAAAAGGTTTTTCAAGGTTTCCTCCTAACAAGGCCCCCGCAGCGAAGAAGAAAGGGACTAAAAGATGGCGGGACATTGAATTATAATAAAAATGTGGATTTGGAACACCTGTTATTTAAGGTGTAGTCATAGCCACCGGAATCACTTTTCCGTTAAAAAGTTGGCCGGAATAAAGGGCAAAATCGGCCACGAAGCGCCCCATTCTTTCCGCCGTCACGGGCGCTGTATAGCCTGGGAAAGCATGGCGCAGCATATCGGTGTCGGCGCTGCCCAGAGCCAAGCAATTGACATGGATCCTGCGATCGGCCAGCTCGGCGGCTAAGCATTCTGTCCAACAGGCCAATGCCGCCTTGGAAGCAGAATACAAAGCCAGCCCAGGAAATTTTACGCTGCCTTGGAATCCTCCCATGGAACCAATGTTCACAATGTGGCTGCCAGGGGCCATGCCCGGCAAAAGAAGGTATGTGAGCCGCAGGGCGCTCCAAAAATTCACTTCCCACATGGTGCGGGCGCTGGACTCCACCCATTGTCCGGGCACATTTTTATCGAGGCTGCCCGCATTGTGAATGAGGACCAAGGGGCATTCTTGGGGCCCATCGGCCGGCAGAAGCGCCTGGAAATTTTCTTCCCTATTGGAAAAATCGCATTGAACCCATACCAACTTTTTCAAAGCCTGTTGTGTTTTTGAAAAATTTAAGCTTTGAATGTAGTCCGCCGGCCGGGTGCTGAAGGCTGTAACCCGACTTACCTCCGGACGGCTTAGAACCTCTTCAAGGATCACGCGGCCCAGTCCGCCCCCGGCTCCCGTGAGCACGACGTGTGTGGAGGTCCTGCTCATGATCAGGCTGGGATGCTTTCTGTCAGGAGTTCAGATAATTCAGGCAGCTCCTGGGCGGCAGATTGAAGTTTTTCTTGCCACAGCGCGCACACCGGGGCAAATTTTTCTATCGGTTTCAGGATTTCGAGGATTTCCAACACAAGCAGCCAACTGTGGGCGTTGATCGCAGGCAGTGCATCCAGAATGTCCAAAAGCGACTCCGGTGGCTCAGTTCCTTCGCGCACTTTGCGCACCTGGCCATACATTTGATGGAGGCGGCGCATATCATCGGAGTATTGGATTTTGTGGGTCTTTTCCCGGGGAGGCTCAAAATGTAATGGAAAGGACCAGGGGTCCGCCACGCCAGAAAAAACGGAAATCACGCTGTGGCCTACGGCTAAATCAAAGACACCCCATTCTGGACGGAAGAGGATTTCATCACCCAGGCGCACAGCGCAATCCTCAAAGCGGAAAATAAGATTTGTCCCTTCCTGGGACCGGATATTTTCCAAAAAGCGCCCTTCCAATGAAATACCGGATTCAAAGGTGGCCTGCACCCGGTTCCCGGGTACAAAACCATTCTGATGAAAAGTATCGGAAGTCCAGTGCTCAAGACGGGTTTCAATGCCACGGATTTTTCCCACAAGGGTGCTGAAACCGTGCACATGATAATCTGCGCCCTGGCCTGGAATTTGGGAGTTATTATAGGCCAAGGATACAGGTCCTGAAAACCGAACGAAAGAGGGCCTGTTCCAGGCGTCTTGTTTAAAATCGTTCAAAATTCCGCTGATCTGAATACCGCTGCTCAGCACCACAGTGGCCATCGAACCGGATTCTCGGGCCTTCTGAAGGCCATATATTCCGCCACGACGCAGGGCCATGCCGTCAGCAAACTGATTGAGCACATCTTTGAGGTGATCGAAATCCGGCGTCACGAAAAGTTGAGGTTGCGGACGGGTGATATCAAAATCCACATGCATGGCGTCCAGGGTGTAAGGCAATTTTTTCACTTCGGGCCGCATGCACCACATACTTTCTCCAATGGACGAAAGGAGCCCGGCGCCGTAAATCTGGGGATTTTCCAGGGTGCCGATCAGGCCGTATTCCACGGTCCACCAGTGTAACCTTCGGATGAGCGCCATCTCGGAAGGGGGACCCATATCGGCCGATATTTCGGCAATGCGTTGCTCTCCTGCCTGGATATCCGCCTGCGGAGTATATGGGTCTTCTTTTATTATGGAGAGGTGGCGAATGGCTTCAAAAAGTTCGAAATCCCGCCGCGAGGAAAAGGCCCTGCAGCCTATTTCCCCAAAATATCTCAGGTATTCTGCATAGTCCGCATCGGCAATGATGGGAGCATGCCCGGCCGCTTCATGAATAATATCCGGGGCGGGGGTGTATTGAATGTGTTCAATTTGTCGGATGTCGGCCGCGATCACCAGCACTTTGTAGGCCTGAAATTCCATGAAAGCCTGAGGATGGATAAAACCATCCACAGTGCAGGCAGCCCAGCCAATGCGTCCCAGAATTTCGTTCATTTCCCGGACGGATGGAATGGATTCCAGCGTGATGCCCGTCCGCTGCAAACCTTCTAAATAGGATTTGTGCGCCACCTTAGATAAATAAGCCACATTGCGTTTCATCACAAAACGCCACACGGCATGGTCAGCCGGTGTGTAGCTGTCATAGTGCTGGGGCACCATGAAGGCTTTCAAGTGCGGAGGCAGCTGATCCAAAACAGGGCTGGAATAGTCTAAAGGCTCCTGCGGGGCCAGAACCGTGGTAGAATTCATAGCAGAAACTGAGGAACAAATTTAATAGCCCATTGGGGTCCTTATTTTTTTGACCCCTAAGTGCCTTTAAAAGCTTTCCAAAATCACCTGATTGGGTGAAATCTAAGGGCCCTGCTTAATTGGATGCTTACAAGGCGCTCAGAAGTTCCTTGGAATCCGGTTTCACGCCCGATCGAAAGCGGCGGATTAACTGTCCTTTTTCGTCGATGAGAAATTTTTCGAAATTCCATTTGATGTCGCCCGTAAAATCAGGGTTGGAAGCCGTCGTAAGCCATTTAAAGAGGGGGTCCATATCCGCGCCTTTTACGCTTACTTTCCGACTCATGTAGAATGTAACCCCATAGTTTTTCTCACAAAATTCTTTGATTTGGTCATTGGTGCCGGGTTCCTGGGCTCCAAAGTTGTTGGCTGGGAAGCCTACGATCACCAGTTTGTCCTTACGGGCTTCATGCAATTCCTGTAAATCCGCATACTGTGGTGTGTAGCCACATCGGGAAGCGGTGTTCACAATCAAAACCTTTTTGCCCCGAAACTGGGAAAAAGGAATTGTTTTGCCGTCTAGCGTGGTGAAGCTGAAGTCGTACAAGTTCTTTTGGGCATCCATGCTAAAGGTAAAGAAGAAAGGTAAGTATAAAAATACGTGTGAAATTTTCATAATTCTACAACGTTTTTTGCTTGAATTGGTTCAAAATTTCTGGCATTGTTGTTGCTATTTTTCAATATAAACTGAATTCAGCCATGAAAAATACTGTTATTAGTCTGGCCGCGATAGCCATCATTGCTCTGTCTTCCTGTATTAAACCCAAACAAAAACTGGAGGGAAAAAATTTAAACGCCCTACAGGACCTGGTTTTAGGAGAAATGGCCATGAGCGATGGCAATAAACAAGCCGGCGCCACCGGTCAGAGCCTCCAGGATTCGCTGGGCAAGAGTTTCAACGAAATGATGAGTGGTTGTGCCACCCTCACCATCACGCCGTGGGACACGGTCACCTGGCCCAAAACCGTGACCGTGGATTTTGGTTCCGCAAACTGCATCGGAACGGACGGCAATTGGCGCCGCGGGAAAATCATTTATACTTTCAGTTACTGGTTCCGTCAACCGGGCACTGTGGTGACGGCCAACTTTGACAATTTTTTCCTGAATGATCATCAGATCACCGGCACCATCACTGTGTTGAACACAGGCCGCAATGCGCAGAACCATCTTGTGTATTCCTACGATTACCCCAACGGTCTGATTTATAAGCCCAATAACGGTGGTGTGGTGCAATGGCAAAGTCAGCGCGAATATGAATGGGCGGAGGGAGAGGCTTCCTGGCTGCCGCATGACGACGTGTGGCTCGTGCGGGGAACTGCGGATGGCGTAAGCTCGGAAAATGTGCCTTTCTCCTTTGAAACCCTTGAAGATTTAAATATTAAGTGGGGGTGCAAATGGGTGCGCTCCGGGCGCCTGAAGCTCACCATCCAGGATATTCCGGATATCATCATCAACTACGGAACGATTCCGAACTGCGATCCTTTTGCCGTGGTCACATTCCTGGGGTCCGATTATAACATCACGCTGCTTTAAAAGAAAAAAATTTTAATTACAGCCGGATAGCTTCGTCCCCGAAATAAGGATGAAGGACGGAGGGCAGCCGTATCACCTCTTTTTCCTGATAGAATTCTAAAAGGGAGGCCACGATACGGGGGAGGGCCAAGGCACTTCCATTAAGAGTGTGCGGTGGCTGGGTTTTTCCGGAGGCATCTTTGAAACGCAGTTTCATGCGGATGGCTTGAAACGTTTCAAAATTGCTGGTGGAGGACACTTCAAGCCAGCGCTTTTGGGCTGTAGAATAGGTTTCAAAATCGTAGGTCATGGCGGAGGCAAAGCCTAAGTCGCCACCGCACAAGCGCAAAATCCGATAGGGCAGACCGAGTTTTTGCAGAAGGCCACCCACGTGGGCCAGCATTTCTTCCAAAGCCGCGTAAGAGGTCTCCGGATGTGTGATCTGAACTATTTCCACTTTGTCAAACTGGTGCAGGCGGTTTAACCCGCGCACATCTTTACCATAGCTGCCCGCTTCGCGCCGGAAGCACGGGGTGTAAGCTGTTAGTTTCAAGGGCAGATCTTCGGCTTTTAGTATCACATCCCTGTACAGATTGGTGAGCGGAACTTCTGCCGTGGGTATAAGATACAAATCATCGGCCGTCACATGATACATCTGGCCGTCTTTATCAGGCAGTTGACCTGTACCAAAGCCGCTGTCGGCATTCACAAGATGCGGCGGCTGATATTCTGTGTATCCGGCCTGTATGGCTTCGTCCAGGAAAAAATTGATGAGCGCTCTCTGCAAGCGGGCCCCCTGCCGCATGTACACCGGAAAACCGGCGCCTGTCACTTTCACCCCGGCCTCAAAATCAATCAATTGGAATTTTCGGGCAAGGTCCCAGTGGGGCAAAAATTCGCCGGTGTCATCAGGGGGCTGGCCCCAGGAAAAAATAATTTCGTTGTCGCTGGCATCCCGCCCGGCTTTGACCTGTGGATGGGGAAGATTTGGGGTGGTGGCCAGAAGTTCCTGAAGATGGCTTTCGGCTTCTTGAAATCTGGCTTCAGCTTCCTGAACAGCGGATTTAAGGTGGGCCACTTCGTTTTTGAGGGTCTCGGCTTCGGCTTTTTTCCCTTCTCTTAAAAGAGATCCAATGCGCTGGCTCTGCTCATTCAGCCGGGCTTTGGCCTCATCAAAGCGGTTTTGTGCTTGCCGCCTAAGTTCATCGGCTTTCAGCAGGGCGTCGATCAGGGCTTCGGCATCCGCCCTTCGGCGCAGCATGCGGTCCACAGCTTCGGCGCGGGCGCTTCTTAAATACGAAATATTGAGCATAACGGCCACAAAACTAAAAAGCCCACAGCGCTTGCCATGGGCTTCTTAGTTCCACGAATATCAGGAATTAGTGCTGCGCCGGAATAACCGATACGTAAGAACGGTCCTGACGTCCTTTTTTAAATTGAACTGTTCCGTCCACCAAGGCAAAGAGGGTGTGGTCTTTCCCAATCCCTACGTTAAGGCCGGGGTTGTGGCGCGTACCCCGTTGGCGCACAATGATGTTGCCCGCTTTTACAGCTTGACCACCAAATATTTTAACGCCCAGACGTTTGCTGTGGGACTCTCTTCCGTTTTTGGTACTGCCGACGCCTTTTTTATGTGCCATGACGTTTAATTTTAATTTTTAAAACTAACTTATTGGATAGATTGTATTTCGATCTGAGTAAAAAGTTGACGGTGTCCGTTCATTTTCTGATAGCCTTTGCGCCGCTTTTTCTTGAACACCAGTACTTTATCGCCTTTCACGTGGGCCAAAACCCGGGCTTTAACCGAAGCCCCTTCGACGGTGGGAGCGCCCACTTTCACCTGCTGACCATTTTCCAAAAGATAGACGTCGTTGAACTCCAATTCAGCGCCTTCTCCTGCATCCAGGCGGTGCACGAAAATCTGCTGGCCCGGTGACACCTTAAACTGTTGGCCGGCAATATTCACAATCGCGTACATGTTTCCAATTTTTGGGGCTGCAAAGGTAATGAAAAATCTAAAATCTTTCTTGGCCGTTTTGCAATTTTTGAATGGTACCTTTTCGTTTGATTCCCTGATTCACCATGATGTTTGTTATTATTGAGAATGTTGAGAAGCTTTAATGTTTTGGAATCGATATTTGAAAAGAACCCAAAAGATTAGCCTATTTTTGCCCCTCTTTTTATGACGGGGGAAACGGTAACCATCACTTTGCCAGATGGGCGACAGCAGGATTACCCGGCGGGTGTAACCGGCGCCGAAATAGCCCGTGGCATTTCGGAGGGTTTGCTGCGCCGGGCCCTAGCCGTGCTGGTGGATGGAGAGATTTGGGAATTGGACCGTCCCATCCGCAAGAACGCCTTAGTGCGCATACTCACTTGGGAGGATCCCGAAGGGAAAGCAGCGTTCTGGCATTCTTCGGCCCACATTCTTGCAGAAGCGGTTCAGGCCTTGTATCCGGAGGCCAAGTTTGGTATTGGTCCGGCGATCGAAAACGGTTTTTACTACGATATCGATTTTGGGGATCAAGTGCTGCGGGAGGAGGACCTTCCGGCTCTTGAGGCCGAGATGCAAAAGCGCATCCAGGCCGGCAATGCTTTCCGCTTGTATTCGGTGAGCAAAGAAGAAGCCCAAAAATTTTATACGGAAAAAAACAATCCCTATAAGCTCGAATTAATAGAGGGACTGGAAGATGGCGACATCACTTTTTGCCGGCAGGGAGATTTCATCGATTTGTGCCGGGGCGGTCATATTCCGCACACAGGGCTGGTGAAAGCCATCAAGCTCACAAATATTGCAGGCGCTTACTGGCGGGGCAATGAGAAAAACAAACAGCTCACCCGCATCTATGGCATTTCTTTTCCTCAGCAAAAACTTCTGGACGAATACCTGCATCGGTTAGAAGAAGCCCGGCGTCGTGACCACCGACGTCTGGGCCGGGAGCTTGAATTGTTCACCTTTAGTCCTCAGGTGGGTCAGGGCTTGCCCTTATGGCTGCCCCGTGGCACCGCCCTGCGCGAAAAGCTGGAAGGTTTTATGCGAAAAGCCCAGCGCCGCCTGGGCTACCAGCCTGTGGTGACCCCCCACATTGGGCACAAGAGCCTGTATATCACTTCCGGACACTATGAGAAATATGGGCAGGATTCCTTTCGGCCCATTCTCACGCCTGAAGAAGGCGAGGAATACTTCCTGAAGCCCATGAACTGTCCGCACCACTGCGAGATTTATAAAAGCCGCCAGCGCTCTTATCGGGAACTGCCGCTCCGTCTGGCAGAGTTCGGCACGGTGTACCGCTATGAGCAAAGCGGGGAATTGAGCGGACTTACCCGCGTGCGCGGATTCACTCAGGATGATGCCCATATTTTTTGCCGTCCGGATCAGGTGAAGCAGGAATTTGAAAGGGTTATAGACTTGGTGTTGTATGTGTTTCGGGCCCTGGATTTTTCGGATTACACGGCTCAGGTTTCCTTGCGGGATCCCGATCATAAAGAAAAATATATTGGTTCGGAAGAAAACTGGGAAAAAGCCGAACAAGCCATCATTGAAGCTGCACGGGAAAAAGGATTGGACACCGTGGTGGTGCCGGGCGAAGCCGCTTTCTATGGCCCCAAACTGGATTTTATGGTGCGGGATGCCATAGGCCGGCGTTGGCAGCTGGGCACCATTCAGGTGGATTATAATTTGCCTGAGCGGTTTGAATTGGAATATATCGGAGAAGACAACACGCGCCACCGTCCAGTGATGATTCACCGGGCCCCCTTTGGTTCTCTGGAACGTTTTGTGGCTGTGCTCACCGAACACTGCGCCGGTAATTTTCCTCTGTGGTTGGCTCCGGAACAGGTTTACGTGCTGCCTGTGAGCGACAAGTATTTAGATTACGCTTTTGAAGTCAGAGATTATTTAAAAAATTACGATATTTGCGCCCTCGTTGATGAAAGATCAGAAAAAATCGGCCGCAAAATCCGGGATGCCGAATTGCTCAAAATCCCTGTCATGCTGATTGTGGGAGAAAAAGAAATGACCCAAAAGGCCGTTTCACTCAGGCGCCATGGCTTAGGCGACCAAGGCAGCCTTCCTTTGGAAACCTGTGCACAGGTCCTGATGCAAGAAATACGAAAAGCCGAGGATTTTGACATTGGCTAAACTTTTTTTGCCTATGCATAATATTTGTACAGCTTCATGAAGCGGGAGCAAGAACACCGTATTAACGAAGAAATAGATGCTCCCGAAGTGCGTGTGGTGGGGGAAAATGTGACACCGGGCGTCATGTCCCTTCAGGACGCTTTGGCGAAAGCCGAAGAACTGGGGGTGGACCTCGTGGAAATTGTTCCTAATGCCACGCCACCGGTGTGCCGGTTGGTGGATTACCAAAAATTTCTGTACGACCAGAAGAAAAAGCAGAAGGAAATCCGCGCTAAAGCGGCCAAAATTTCCGTGAAAGAAATTCGCTTCGGGCCCCAAACGGACGAGCATGACTTCAATTTCAAAGTGAACCACGCCCGCAAGTTTCTGCAAGAAAATAATAAAGTGAAAGCCTATGTCTTCTTCAGAGGACGCTCTATCATGTTTAAGGAGCAGGGTGAACTTATTTTGCTTAAATTTGCGGTCGCTTTGGAGGATGTTGGCAAAGTGGAAGTGATGCCCAGCCTTGAAGGTAGGCGGCTTTCCATGCTGTTGGCGCCCAAAAAGCACAAATAAGTAATCAAGAAAAGTTGCAGTGCTATGCCTAAAATGAAAACCAACGCAAGTGCGAAGAAGCGTTTTAAAATCACCGGCACCGGAAAAGTAAAACGCAAACGCGCATTCCATAATCATATTTTGACCAAAAAAGAAACCCGGCGCAAAAGAAGGTTGGGCCAGTTCACACTGGTTCATAAAAGTGATATGGACAACGTGCGTCTGATGATGCCCGGTCAACTCTAAAATTTTTAAATTCTACCAATATGCCACGCTCAGTTAACCACGTCGCTTCAAAGGCCCGCAGAAAAAAAGTGCTGAAGCTTGCCAAGGGCTCCTTCGGCCGCCGCAAGAACGTGTGGACAGTGGCCAAAAATTCCGTTGAAAAGGGGCTCACGTATGCCTACCGCGACCGCCGCACCAAGAAGCGCAACTTTCGTGCTCTCTGGATACAGCGCATCAATGCTGCGGCCCGCCAGCACGGCATGAGCTACTCGGAATTTATGGGCAAGGTTCACGCCAAAGATGTGCGGTTGAACAGGAAAACTCTGGCCGACCTTGCCATGAACCAGCCTGAGGCTTTCGCGGCTGTTATTCAGTCCATTCGCTGAACCTCTGCCAGAATTCTTTAATACATGAAACCCGGTGTGAACCGGGTTTTTTTGCTTAGCCCAAATCCCTTTTCCTTAAAAACAAGGGCAAAGCTTTTCAAAGAGAATTCATTGAGCCAATTTTGTAATGCGAAATAAAGACAAAAGACTCAAGGCCACACAAGCCAAAGGAAAACTGAAAATTGCGGCCTGATGAGGACGTTGAAAGAGAATTCCGGCTCCTATAATGATTCCCATTAAGAGCAAGCTGATGAGGATGTTGGTGGTATTATGAGATTTGAAAAAGGCCGCATCAATAAAGCTGCGGAGCCCCACAAATTGCAAGTAAAATATTCCTGCAAATTGACATATGACAACATATCTCAGGGAATTCTGGGACAGTGTTTCTGAAAACAAGCGCACAATTTCCTTTCCTTGAAAATAAAATGCTAAGAAAGCCATTAAGCCGACAGCGCCGGCTATTCCGCTCAACAATTTGACGTAATGTAATATTTGCTGTTTTTTATTTTCTTTCATCAACATCGTCGCTTTAGGCAGCATCACGAGCCCTACCGGCGCAATAGATGTAGAAACCATGGACATGATGGAAATGCCAAAAGCCATGGCGCCGCCCTCCATAAGCCCGCCGGTGTGGATAAGTGCAAAAGGGGGTAAGGCTAGAAGAGCAGCAAGACCCAGATCCCCGGGCACTCGTTGGATACCATACTTTAGAAGGATACTGAAATCTTGTTTAGATGGCCATTTAAAATCCCTATACTCCGATTTTGTAGAGAAAACAAAGAATCCCGCCATGCACACAAAGGCCGTGCAAGCGCCTTGAAGCTTAAACATGTGGGCTACATCGAAGGCTACAACTACGCTTAGCAAGGGAATAAGAGCGGTATTTATTAATTGCAAAAGATTGGCGGGCCGCATCTTAAGCTGGCCACGCCAATAGCTGTACAGAGCCACATGGAGCATTTGGCCGGCCAATGCCAGGGCCATGGCGATCATCATGGAACTATACTTCGGGTCGCCGAAAAGCAGGCGAGCTGCCGGCCCTCTAAAAATGAACATATTTAATGCTAACAAAAAACTTGAAAATAATAAAATGAGGGCTCCGGCCAGAAAAAAGCGCCGGCCGGCTTGAACTGAACCGTTGTGGAGCGCCACAAAACGCGCAATACCCACGCCCAACCCCAGAGTGCTGAAGGATAACAAAAAGGAAAAAGCCCGGCGGCCTAAGTTAAAAGCGGCAAAACCTTCAGCGCCAAACCTAATGTCGGCCATCTTAAATACAGCTATGCCCAGTGCCACTTTGGTAATTTCCGTAAAGAAGGTGAGGAGAAGATCGCTCCTGAGTCGCATGGCACGAAGCTGAATTTGGAGTCAAAACATCATTTGCCGGCGCAGCATAAAACGGTGCAGCACCTGATGCAGGCCCCCTCGGATATCAGCCGGATGAAAGTCAATACCTAATTGTGTGCATTCCACGCGCATCAGAGATTCAAATTCCTCCGTGAGAGCCTGATATTCCCGCTGTACTTCCACCGGATTCAGCCGGATTTTTTGGCCAGACTCCGCATCTTCAAATTCATAGGGCCGGTTCTCAAATTGCAAATAAAATTCTGTGGAGGCATCCACCACGTGAAAGACAATGACCTCATGCTTGCGGAAAACAAGATGACCAAGGGCATCCAGAAGAGGGCGCAACGCCTGCTTCAGACTAAGTTCTTGCGACAGGCCGGCCATCAGATCGCTGAACAGAATCACCATACTCCGAGCCGGAATATTTTCGGCCACTTCGTGAAGATGTTGGGCCAGCGCCGTTGTCTGAAGCGCTTGAGTCGACCCAGGGTTCAGACGCTTTTCCAGCTCTGTGAACACCTGCCTCAGATGGGTCCGCGAAGACCGCGCGGGGCCATGATAACGAATTTGATCGTCCACCAGCGTGAGCCCCACCGCATCCCTTTGCTGTGCCAGTAGTTCGGCAAGGCTGGCCGCCGCTAAGGCTGAGAAAGCATATTTGGTGACGGCCAGGTCGCCTTGAAAGGGATAGTACATGGAACCCGAAATATCCAGTACCAGACGGCAGCGCAGATTGGTTTCTTCTTCAAACTTTTTTATAAAAAGTTTGTCCGTGCGGGCCAGTACTTTCCAATCCAAAAACCGGATGGGGTCGCCGGGGTTATAAGCCCGGTGTTCAGCGAATTCCACTGAAAAACCGTGATAAGGGCTTTTGTGAAGCCCCGTGATGTAACCCTCCACCACCTTGCGCGCCAGCAACTCAAGGTGGCCAAAGCGCACCAAATCTTCGGCCGTAATGAAGGCCTCCGGATGGCTCATGGAAAATGCCCGCCCGGTTATTTGAGAAGCGCTTCGAGCTTGGCTTTCAATACATCCTTAGAAACCAGCCCCACTTGTTTGTCGGCGACTTGGCCATTTTTGAAAAAAAGCAGGGTGGGAATACCCCGAATGCCAAATTGAACCGGGATCTGACTATTTTCGTCCACATTGAGCTTGCCAATGATGGCCCTGCCTTCGAACTCGGCGGCCAATTGATCCACCGCCGGGGCTATGGCTTTGCAGGGCCCGCACCACTCGGCCCAAAAGTCAATCATGACGGGCTTTTCATTCTGGTTTACAATACTAGCAAAATTGCTGTCGGTAATTTCTAAGGCCATAGTAAATTATTAAATATCTAAATCAAGGTGCAAAGATAACCGGGATCCGCATTGCTGGTTTTGAAGCCAGTCCGGTATAACTTTAAAAGCAGTCGGCACGCTTTCCCACCCACTCTTTTTTCAGGTTCCGGCCATGGTTTTTTTTGCTGGGGCGTATATGACATAAGCCCGGACGTCCGGGGGCAAGGTGAAGCCTTCGTCTCTCATCATACGAAGCAAGGGAGCGTACAGATTTTGATACAGTCGGTTCAAGGGACCACAATGCCGGGTAGCCATCTCCACCACGAGTTTTTCCTGGGATACTTTAGTGATGAAAACCGGACAGCTCGTGCTGTCAGCGATGGGATGGTTTAAGCGGCTCCAGGCTGCAAAGCTCATAAAGCGCAGTGGCCTTGCATGGTTTTGGACAAAGCTGAATTTTAAGATTCCATCCTGATATGGACTTGGGTAATTGTTTTCTTCCTCGTACACCACGAGCGTTCCAGGTTTTAAAGGCAACTCATACAGGTTTTTCAAAAACCAGAAATTATCGGATGGCGGCAGGAGGGCTGCAATGCAAAGCGCCACGGTATTCAGCGCCACGGCCGGTCTTTTGAAAAACTTCCCTGCTTTTTTGAGGAATTGAAATTTTCCCAATACCTCAAAGCTGAGCGCTATCGAATAAGGTACGATGAGATACAGAGGTATCAAAAACCGGAATTCTTTATGGCCCACCAGGTGATGTCCCAGCACGAAGGGAAGACTGGTCCAAACCACCAGGTGCCGGGGATAGCGCACCACCATCACCAGATAACCCAAAAGAACCAAGGGGCCTAGAAAGAAGAACTGGCCCCATGTCAGTTTTCTTAAGTAAAAATACCAGGGTTCCACTCCAAACCCGGCCGCTTTTTTCAGGACAATATTTTGGTAAAAATAATTGTAAGGTGTCCATACCCATGTTCCGTAAAACCAGGCATCCAACACCAGGCCGGCCAGAAGGGTAAGAACACCGCCGGCCATCAGGGCCGTCAGGTTCCGCACCCTCTTTCGGCTGAAAATCAAAATCCAAAGGCCTAAACCCAAAAGAGCAAAAGCCATCTGATAGCGCAGATGAAAAACCAATCCCAAAAGCAGGCCTGCCATAAAGAGCCTTCCCCAGTTTTTTTTATCCGCTTCGCGCAGGGGCAAAATAGCCAGGAAAAAAAGACAGGAAGCCATATTTTCCGAAGAAAAGCGCACCGCGAGATACGGAGTCAGCCAAAGCAATAACGCCAAAAAAAGTACTGTTACACTATGCTTTCTTAAGGAAAAATCGGGAGTGAAAGCCTTCCAAACCGCCTGGGCGGTGAAAAAGAATAAGACGCCTGCAAACAGCCGGAAAAAAGCCATAACATAGAACGGATGAAACCAGCCTGCCCATTGAGTGGCGCGGATGACACCATACACTAAAGCCGGCTGAAGGGCCGGTCGCATGAAGCAACTGAACTCCCAAGGCAGGTCTTGGGATGGCGTTAGACCGGCTTTCCAGGAAGCAAGCTCAAAAATTTGAAAATATTCATCCGGGTGATGAAATCCCTGGCTGAACCATGCGGCCGCCAAAATGGCTAAAAGCCCGGCGATTTTTATTTTTTTTTCTGGACTCAAAACCTTTTTTTAACTTAATACAATATGAAAAATAAGCGGCAATGTTAAAAGGAAAAACCCGATTATCCTTTGAAGCAGCTCCAAGACTCCATTCAAAGGAAAGAGACACGATTGGAATAAATTAAACAGTAAGGCGAATACACCCTACTAAAAGAACAGCCTAATCCCTAGGAAGGCTTCCTGTGAGTTGAATAAATACATCTTCCAAACTTTTTCCGGCGCCAAATTTTTGATGTAAGCCGGCCGGTGAGGCGTCCTCCAGGATGCGACCATTATCCAGGATGACGATGCGTTCACACAATATTTCTGTCTCCCGCAGGTGGTGGGATGTATAAATCAATGTGCAGCCCCTTTCATGCAACTCCCGAAGATAATCATTCACCACTTTCCGGCTTTGAACGTCGATGCCCGCCGTGGGTTCGTCCAAGAAGAGAATTTCAGGATCATGCAACACAGCGGCGGCCAGGTTCAGTCTTTTTTTCATACCACCGGAATAGGTATTGACAGGCTGCCGGGCGGCCTCGGCCAATCCGAAACGATCCAACACCTGGCGGATGCGGGCGCGGGCTTCTTGAACTGATAGCTGGTAAGCCGCGCTGAAAAAATGGAGATTTTCCCAAGCATTGAGCGTGGGAAAAAGTGCCGCATCCTGAGGAACAAACCCGATAGCGTGCCGCCTTTGAACACGGATTTGGACTTCGCCCTGCAAGGGTTTTTTTAGCCCTGTCATCAATAAAATTAGAGTGGACTTTCCGGCGCCATTGGGTCCCACCAAACCCAAAAATGTGCCCCTTTTGATTTCCAGGTCAAAATCTTGAAATACAGGTTGCCTGGCCCCCGGATACCCAAATCGGACGGCCCTCAGGCGTAAGGCATAGTCTTCGGTCATGGTTGGAGGGGCAACTTGCGCACAAAGGAGGCAATTGTTTGATAGGTCTTTTCTTCCTCCCCGGCAATATCCAGCAGCCTTTGGCTTAGAGCATGATAGGCAGCAGGGCCGTGATCCTGCCCGCGGTTTTTGCAGATGCGGGCCGCCTCCACGGCGAAATCCCGCCATAAATCACCTATGGTATTCATGCGCAGAGCCATATCCTGAAAAAAATGTGTATCCAGGTGGGTTGCAGCTTCAGACAGAAAGGCGGCGTATAGGTAGCGGAATCCGGCTCCACCGGTGCCTATTTCTTCTTGCATTCGCACGATCTGACCCAGGTTCAACGCCGCCTGCTTTGGGGTCATACGCATGGGCCACCGGCGCAAACGAGAGGCGAGAAAGCGGATACCTTTAACGCCAAAATAGGGCAGAGGAATCCGAAGCATATCGTACATATTGCTTCGAAGGCCTTTCAAAATAGCTGTTTTTATTGGCAGCGTGGCGGGCGCTTCATCGATCCAGTACATTTTTCCTTTGGGAGCGGCCGTGCCTTTAGCGAAACGTACGCGCGCCAGTTCCTCCTCCGTCAGCTGAGTCACTTGTTGCATCACAGGGTCGCTCACATGGTACACGGGGCCTTCTTTTTTAAAAACCACGAGATTATGGGCGTTAAAGTGAAAACGATAGTGGGGCGGGAAATACGGAAGGTGAAATACGCCCACCAGACAGCCCGTGGGGATTCCTTGTTCAAGATTCCGGTCCAGAGCTTCCATGGCTTTATGAACATGGCGGAAGGAGCGGGTGTGCACAGGAATTCCGAGCCTGTGGGTAGCTCTCCTGAAGATGGCCCCCGGGAGGGGACGAAAGGATGTGACCGGCATGCCATGAAGTCGGATGAAAGGCATGTGAGAAAAAAACAACCCTGAGCCAATCCCAAAAATTAGAGGTTCTGAAATATCCCACCCTTTGTTAAGGAGCAAGGCGGCTGTGGCGCCGTTCTCGCAATGAGCGGCCGTCACATGCCGGAAAGATGCGTTTCTGGAAGTGGAGGTAGGGGGCGGAGAAAACTCAGACATCCGGGAGGTTATCCAGTGTATCGGGTTCAAGCATCAGAACCTTGGCATAGGCCTCTTTTTCTTTGGCCGATATGAGACTGTATCCGGCCGGTGTGCAGTGTTTTCGAACTTTTCTTTTGGGAAATCCAGTATATCGACTCAAAAGGTTTACATCCATTTGAGCGCGCACCATATAGTAATATAAAGGGCTTTTTAGACCGGCCTGCACCTCCCTGAGCGCTTGTTCGGCTTCTGCGTGAATGCCTTCCCAGGCTTGCAGGATGACTGTGTTCTTGGCTTCCCAGCCGCTGCTGAAAACCTGGACAAATTGGCCATTCTCGTCCAACGCATAGTACACATCCTTTCGGAGCCCTGCATTCACGACATCCGGGTCTTGAGGCACCTCCTCTTTTTTCATGTCTTAATGGGCCGTGCTGAGGGCAAAAATATTTCAGGCTTTGGAACCCTCGGCGTGGAAAATTTTGAATACCGCTTCCGCCACTTTCTTTTCCAAAAAAAATATCACAGCTTCCGCCAGGGCAATCTGCCCCACCGTTTGTTTAAAAATGAATCGAGTAATCAAAGGAGATTCCACAGGTGGAAGAACATGAAAAGAAGCCTGGTCTATGGATGCAATAAAGCCTCTCGGCGCCGGCCGGTTGAACTGGCTGGCCAGATATCCTTGGTGCAAAGCTCCAGTTTGGGCCATGTTTTCCAATAAAGCTTCTGCCGACACAAAACCCCCTTGGGCCAGGGCATGGTCAGCCGGCATGCGGTACGCGCTTAGGGCCTCCATGTCTTGCACTTCTAGCAGACTGTCCACAAAAACGAAGGGCGGGGCCTGGGGAATTAGCTTCAGGAGATCGGCCCCGTGAAGGGGTAATTTCAGAGAACGCGCAGCCATGCGTAGCCATAACTAAACCGGGCGCTTTCCGGTACCATCACCAAAATATTTTGCCCGGATTTCAGAAGATTTTTCTGCACCATTTCATTTAAAAAACAAAATATAGCCGCAGCACCAATATTCCCAGTTTCCGTAAGGTTGGTAAACCACTTTTCACGAGGCACAGGAAACCCTATCTGCCGAAGTTCCGCTTCGATTTTGTCTGCAAAAAACATGGAAGACAAGTGGGGCAAAAACCAATCCACTTGCTCAGGATTCAGGTTGTATTTTCGGATGAGTTTCTGAAGAGTTATGCCACCATAACGGACAATATTTTCGGAAAGAAGTTTGGTATTTTGCTGAATGGCAAACATGCTGTGTGCGGCATGTTGTGCCGGGCTAAAGGCTCGGTAACTGTGCAGGACGCCCTGGGCATCCCACATCCCGCCGATGAACATGCACGTGGGTAATTGCCCTGCGTAAGAAACCAATTCCATCCATTGGATTTCTATATTCAGTCCCTCTCCTGGCTCCCGGCTAACGTACACAGCGGCTGCGCCGTCCGAAAGCATCCATCGTAAAAAATCCCGTTCAAAAGCTAAAAAGGGCTCTGCCTCCAGTTCGGCGAGTTTTTTCACTTCTTCCTCAAATTGTTCGGCCCGCAAGGCGGGTGAAAATAACTCGGAACCAGCCACTACGGCACGATGTGCCAAGCCAGATTTAAGATGTGCATAGACATACTTGAGACATCCAAAAGAACTCAGACAGCTGCCTCCAAACGACACGGCTTCCATGGGCGGCCATCCCAGCACGCCATGTACCATGGAGGCATGGGATGGCAGAAGGTGGTCCGGCCAGGTGCTGCCGCAGGCCAGAATGTCCGGAATTTCGGAATTCTCAAGCGCATGTTCCGGACCCTGCGGCCAGAGTCTTTTTATGGCCTCGGCCGCCAGTTCGGCATTGGAATATACAATATGCCCATCGGAACGTGTGGCATAATACCGGCGCTGAATTTTATTGTTACGCAGAACGATGGCTTTCGATTTGGAGGCTTTTCCTGCCACATATCCCAGGTGCTCTTCCATGGCTTCATTGGATATTGGGGCACCTGGCAAGAAAGAAGAATATCGGGTAATATAAACGCGTTGATGCAAGGTTTGTAAAAGCTAATTTATTTCGCAGGCAATAATATTTAAAAGTAAGTTTTTCGTGAAGACCCCTTTTAAAATAATTCAGCGCTCTTTCGCGATATTGTCCGTTCTTCATGGTATAGGCGCATTCTTGGGAAAGGCCGAAGCGCAGCCTTCCCGTTTGTATAAAGAGCGGGAGATGATGGTCATGAGCGAGGGATGGAGGTTGTATGGAACCTTAGTTCAACCCACGCAACCCAGAGAGCCGGCCTCTGTGGTGTTGCTGATCGCGGGTTCAGGACCCACGGACCGCCAGGGCAACAGTGGGGCTACTGTGGCGCCGGCGTACCTGAAGAAAATGGCTGAAGCTCTGGCTGCGCACGGTATCGCCTCTTTGCGGTACGACAAAAGGGGTGTTGGCGCTTCGCGGGACAAGAGCCTACGGGAAGAACGTTTGCTTTTCACGCATTATGTCCAGGATGCGGCCGCTTGGATTCATCGTTTGCGTCAGATGGGCCGGTTTCGCCGCATTGTGGTGCTGGGACATAGTGAAGGTGCACTCGTAGCCACGCTGGCCTGTCAAAAAGAAAAGCCCGATGCCCTGATTCTTCTTTGCGGCGCTGGATTCCCATCCGATTCCCTCCTCAAACAACAACTTACAACCAACCCTTTCAACCGCCCTTGGCTATCAAGGGCTTTTTCCCTTATCGATTCAATCCGTGCGGGCCAACGGCCAGGAAATATTCCGGCAGCGCTACAAAGTCTTTTCAGACCTTCTGTTCAGCCATACCTCGCCTCGTGGTTTGAGTATGACCCAGCTGCCGAGTTGGCCCGTTTGGAACTGCCCAAACTGGTAATCGGGGGTTCCACGGACATTCAAGTGAACAAAAACAACTTTGAAAGACTATGTACGAAGGGTCAGGCCAGTGAATGTTTCCTCATCGACGGTATGAACCATGTTCTGGTGGAGGCCTCCGATGATTATGGGGCCAACTTAGCGACGTATTTTGATCCCCAACGTCCTCTCCACGGTCTTCTTGTGGAAAAAGTCCTTAACTTTATGCACCAACTTCAACCTTAAATTTTATTGCATGAAAAAGAAATTTACAATTCTTGCGCTCTCTTTTTTGTCCTTTGCCTTTTGGCTGGCTTTTCGTCCTCAAGGCATAAGCCGATCTAATGGCGCGCAGCTGACCAGCAATTATACCGGTGCCCCGGGGTTCTCCACCTGCACTCAGTGCCACTCTGGTGTTGTCAACTCTGGGCCGGGTTCGGTGGCTATCAGCACAAATATTCCTGGAAATCTCTACGTGCCTGGGCAGACGTATCAGGTGACCGTGACTTTGAATTCAGGCGGCGGAAACCAGGCCAAATATGGTTTTATGCTGGCGCCCATGCAAGGCAGCACTTATAGGGGTATTTTACAAGCCACCGACGGCAATTGTTTTGTAGAAAGTGGGGGACGCTGGATTGTGCATACCTCGGCAGGCAATGCCGGAGGCGTGCCCACAAAAACCTTCACTTTTAACTGGACAGCGCCCACATCGGGGACCGGTGCGGTCACTTTTTACGCTGCCGGCAACTGCGCCAATGGCAACGGCGGAGATGGAGGCGACCAGATTTACACGGGATCCCTCACTGTGAATGAACAGCCTTCCGCCGGCCTCACCTCAGTGCAGGGGCCTTTCATTTCTGTGTTTCCAAACCCTGCAAGAGATTTTATTCAAGTGTCTGCGCCCGGTCATACATTGGCTTCGTATGCCGTGTACGAACTCTCCGGCCGCTGCGTGCAAAGCGGCTCTCTGCCAGCCCTTTCCGAAGCCCGATTGGAAATTTCCTCACTTAAGAATGCTGTTTACATCCTTATAGTCAAGGATGTATGGGGACGCATCTCGGCAGAGCGTTTGGTGAAGTATTAATAAAGCCCTGAATCTAAGAGGTCATTTTTCGTCGGGCCATCATCAGGCCGTCTCTCAGAGGCAGCATCAGCGTTTCCAGTTGAGGATCCTCAGCGATCCTCTGCGCAAAGCGCCTCAGTCCCTGAGTTTCTTTATCCTGCACCGCCGCATTCAGCACTTTGCCGCTCCACAGCACATTGTCTGCAAGCCATAGGCCGCCTGGATTCAGCCGGTCCCGCAGCAAGGTGTAGTAGGCCGGATAATTTTCCTTGTCTGCGTCTAAGAAAATCAGATCAAAATTTTGAACTGGCAATTTTGGAATGGTTTCAAGGGCATTCCCCAAAACCCAATGCATTCTGTCGGCATAAGGGCTTTGTGACCAGTAGCGCTTTGCAATTTCTTCAAATTCCGGGTCAGCTTCCAGGGAGAATAACTGGCCCTCAGGTGGAAGCCCCTCGGCCAGGCACAACGCAGAATATCCAGTGAAGGTGCCCACTTCCAGAATGGTGCGGGGCCTTAGCATGCGCGATACCCATGCCAAAAACCGGCCCTGCAAAGGGCCACTCAGCATTTGGGGATACAATGTTTTTAAATGGGTTTCACGGTACAGCGCCTGCAGATATTCCGGCCCGGCATCGGAATGTTGAAAGCAGTATTCTTCTATATCTTCAGAAACCAGATGCATGTTTTATTCTATTGATCGTTTTGAAATTTTATAAAATCTGAATAGAATCCCGAGTATTTTATCCAAAGATAATTTTTTGAAGGAAATATGTTCAAAAAAAATTATCGGATAAGGTGCAGGGGGTAGTAGTGGGTGTGAAAATGCCCGAACACATCTTTCACTTTCACAAGAACCACATACATATCCTGCTTGCAAAGGGGACCTGAGTTAAAGGGACGGCCGTTCCATCCCTCCTCCTTTTGGGTGGTATGAAACAGACATTCGCCCCAGCGGTTCCAGATGCTGATGTCTATTTCCTCAATCCCAACGCCCTTTACAAAAAACCATTCATTGATACCGTTGTCGTTGGGCGTGAATGCGTTGGGCACGTATAAAGCATATTCGGGAAGAATCGTAACCCATGCAAAAGCCGTATCCACGCAGCCATAATCCGTGCCCGCCACCTGAAATACGGGGTAGCGGCCCCCGTCCATGTATTCGTGCAGAGGATTGGGTTCGTGGGAGGTGGTGCCATCCCCAAAATCATAAAAAATCCAGGAAGCGCCGGAACTGGCATCTGTGAACTGAATGTGGGCCAAAAACACGGAAACCGAATCTGGGGCAAAGGTGAAAGCTGCCTCAGGACGCGGATACACGATAATGAGATCGGGCAGTGTGACCGAAAGTGTGGCATTACAGCCGGTGGTGTCCACCAGGTGGACGGTCACATCGTACACGCCTGCGCTGGGGTAAGTGAAGACAGGTTGCGGCGCATGGCTTGAAAGTCCGGCAAGACCCGAATACCAGGTGTACAGCACCGGCACGTTGCTCGTGGAGGCGGTATTGGACAGTGTGACGGTCA